>NZ_QQAI01000005.1:0-195631 GCF_021023115.1 Psychrobacter sp. CCUG 69069 | reverse complement strand
CCAAGCGAATGGAGTCACAGCCATCTGCTTTGCGCTTAAATTGTGGCATCAATGGGCGAAGTTGAATCTCTGTGCCATCAGCCAGTTTAAAGAACTTGGGCTTTTTGGGTTTCTTTTTATTCTCTTTTAATCTGGCGTGTACTTTGGGGTCAAAGAATCGTGACCAAGCCAAGGCAAGATCACGTACCTTTTGTTGTAAGGACACGGCATTGGCATGAGTTTTTAAAAAGGCAAAATCAGGGTTGTTCTTTAAGCCAATGATTTTATTAACCAAGTTGGTGGCATTGATAAACTCATTTTTAGCAAACATCTCAAATGAGATTGCCAGCATTTGATTCCAAACAAAACGCGCAGAGCCGACAAGATTATTTAGAATAACCGCCTGCTCTGCATTAGGCTCAAGCCTAAATTTATACGCTTTGTTGATTTTCATAAACGCCCATTCATTTTACTGATTTTAATGTGATTTTTTTAATGTAAGTTCTAAAGTTTATTATAGCTTGTTTCAGTATATAATTTTTATGACTATATAATAAACACTAAGCGAAACTCACCTCTACCCTAATGTCGGGTGGCGCCTCTTTCGCGGTTTTGATAGAGAAAAATAAGGCCTGTGCAAGCAGCCTTGTTTAGACAACGCATCTATCGCGCGCCCTATGATACGTGATTTTTGATACAGACTCAAAATATTCACGTTGAATGACACAAACTAAACCGATAAAAAAAGCACCTAATGACTAGGTGCTTTTTTTCGTTCACTTCTCGTTCATATAATCATTGAGATTACAATCTAAGCCATGAACGTTCATCTATTATATGACTCATAGTAAACGCTGTCTTTATGCGTGTCATACGTTGTTATCAGCGTCCACTTTAAAAGAGTGGCTTAGTTTAAGCGCTCTTTTAAGTTTTTACCAGCTTTGAAGCTTGGTACTTTACTTGCTGGAATGCTAAGCTCTTCACCAGTCTTAGGGTTACGGCCAGTGCGGGCTTTACGGTCTTTTACGCTAAATGTACCAAAACCAACTAGTGAGATGCTATCGCCAGCTTCTAATGCTTCACCAACACTTTCCATAACAGCATTCAATGCATCGCCAGCTTGAGTCTTATTTAGACCACTTTTGTCTGCGATGCTATCAATTAATTCTGACTTATTCATAAAATTTCCTTCAAGTTTAAGGGGGATAATAAACGCTCACGCCAAGTATTGTAACGCTCTCATCGCATTTAAGCAATAAAAACCACCTGACTGCGTATTAACAGGTTTCGCTTTGTTATCGTCTTTATATCAAGGCAGCATAAGGAGCGCAAGCGATTTTACATATTTTTGTCCACTGTACTACGTATTTGACACTCAATGTTACGCAAAGCCTTTGCAACTGTCTGATTAGCTCGCTATTTTAGCTAAGATATAAGGTGTTTTTTGACATAAAACGGTTATCAGTTACCCCTCATAGTCACTAACCCACTGTTTTCATCCATACTAAGCATCAATATTAGTGTGGTTATTGACCATTAAATTATCAGTTAATAATTTAGCAACTGACAGAAACGAGCGTTACTTTTTACTATAAAGGCGTTACTATAAGCAAAATATCACTGCAGAACGGTGGGTAGACTTTAGCCCTTTATTTGCCTTTTGCCTCTGATTTATCAAATAAAAAACGGATTATTTTCATGAAGCGTTCTACGTTGTCTCACTCTTTTCTTAATATTATTTTGGTGTTCATCGAGTCGGCGCTGACACTATTGTTACGTTTGGACCCTGAACTACGTAAAGCTGCCTATCCCCTTGCCAAGCAAGGTACGGTCGTGGCGTTGCGTTTGTATTTGCCCCATGTCGAGATTTTTGCCACCTTTAGCCCCAAAGGTGTCTTACTAGATGCTCAATTGCCCGTGGGCCGTAGTGAACCTGATGTCGTTATTAATGCCTATAGTATCCAAATCATTAATGCGATCACCACTCATGATAGCGAAACCACTGAAAAACTCCAAATGCGCGGTGAGTCTGTTCAGGTGCAATTGGTGAAACAGTTCATCATGCAGCTTGGTCTTGGTAGCTTAATTCAAGGTTTGATTAAGAAATTCAAAGGTGGCAAAGGCAAGCACCAGCCTTCTGAAGCTGAAATGGCGGATAAAAAAGAAAGCTATCAGCTACGTATTAAGGAACAACAGACCCAAATAAACACCCTAACCATCAAAAATCGTGAGCTTGAAACCACGCTAAAAGAACTGCAAAGCAAACAAAAAACCCTAACTATCGTCGCTGTGGTGGCTGTCATTGTTATGATTGGGGCTATTATCGCACTGTTAATGAGTTAGTTTTGACCGTATGATCGTTCATAATTGACTTCTGCTGCTAACGACTGAAAAAAAAGCGCTTAACACTTCTTAAAGGGTGTTAGACGCTTTTTTCTATATTTTCAGGTTTTAGAAGTAAACTTACCTTTGTAGTTTAAAACCGTTAAATTCGCTTTATCCTCTCTTTAGTGCTCTTACCACTCCCACCTTTTATCAGCCATTGTTTTTATCAATCGTGTTAATAAGCTAGATTAACCATTTAACCACACTTTAATCTTGACTAAATTACTCAGGATTAAGTATAATTGGCTTAATCGTTGCACACATCGGGTTAATCATCTGTTGTTTAATAACGATAAGACACAACTTAGTCGCTTTGATATTCATCCAATAGCTTTTAAATGACTTTATAAGCCATTGCGAATCTCATCTGACTAAGATCGTTGTTAAATAAAAATGACATAAAAGTTTGGAGATAACACATGCGTTTGACTACTCGAGGCAGATATGCCGTTACTGCGTTACTAGATTTGGCGTTACAAACCAGCCAACAAGATAGCGCCGTATCCCTATCTGATATAGCCAAACGGCAATCAATCTCGATCTCTTATCTGGAACAGTTGTTTTCCAAACTTCGTAAACGTGGCCTTGTTACCAGTATTCGCGGCGCAGCGGGTGGTTATCATCTAGCAAAACCATTACATGAAATAGATGTAATGAGCATTATCTCTGCTGTCGATGAATCTGTTAATGCAATGCAATGTGAAGGGCGCGGAGACTGTCAAGGTGGTACAATGTGCTTAACCCACGATTTATGGTGTGCGTTGTCTAATCACATTGAGCAGTACTTGAAAAATATAACATTAGCGCAATTATTAGACATGGAAAATGTGCAATCAGTGTCAGAACGTCAGCACACATCCACTAAAGATATTTCTATAAAAGACATCAATACTATTACTCTATCGAACAGCGAGGCAAACCCAGCATGAGCCAACATAACAACCTTATATACTTAGATTATGCCGCCACCACGCCAGTTGCTAAATCAGTAGCGGCTAAAATGAGCGAGTATCTGACTGTAGATGGCATCTTTGGTAACCCAGCCTCACGTTCGCACGGTTACGGCTGGCAAGCGGAAGAAGCGGTAGAAACCGCTCGCGGGCAAGTCGCTGAAGTGATTAACGCAGATCCACGCGAAATCGTCTTTACCTCTGGCGCGACCGAATCTGATAACTTAGCTATCAAGGGTGCAGCCCATTTTTATCAGTCTCGTGGTAAGCACATTATTACCAGTAAAATCGAACACAAAGCCGTACTCGATACTTGCCGTGAGCTTGAGCAAGAAGGTTTTGACATTACCTATCTTGAGCCACAGCCAAGCACTGGTCTGATCTTACCTGAGCAAGTAAAAGAAGCGCTACGTGAGGACACCATTTTAGTGTCACTCATGATGGTAAACAACGAGCTTGGTACGATTACTGATGTCACTGCCATTGGCGAAATCACTCGCGAAGCTGGCGTGGTATTCCACGTTGATGGGGCACAATCGGTTGGTAAAGTAAAAATCGATCTCGAAAAAATGAAAATCGACTTGATGAGTTTCTCAGGTCATAAAGCCTACGGCCCTAAGGGCATTGGCGCCCTATTCGTTCGTCGTAAGCCACGTATTCGCCTGAAAGCAGAACAGCACGGCGGTGGTCACGAACGTGGCATGCGCTCAGGTACATTACCTACGCATCAAATCGTCGGCCTTGGTGCCGCATTTGCCTTAGCCAATGAGCGCTTTGATACAGACCACGCCCATGTTGCCAAACTACGCCAAAAATTGTGGGATGGCCTGCAAGATATCGAAGAGATTTACTTAAACGGTGATCTTGAACATAGCGTCCCTAATATTGTGAATATTAGCTTTAACTTCGTTGAAGGCGAATCTCTCATGATGTCACTAAAAGACTTAGCAGTGTCATCAGGTTCAGCCTGTACCTCAGCGACACTTGAGCCATCATACGTACTGCGCGCTATTGGTCGTCCAGATGAGTTGGCCCACAGTTCCATTCGTTTTAGCTTCGGCCGTTATACCACTGAAGAAGATATCGATACGGTCATCAAGCAAATGCATGAAGCGGTTGATAAATTACGCGCCCTATCCCCACTTTGGGATATGTACCAAGAAGGTGTAGATTTAAACTCAGTCGAATGGGCTGAGCACTAAAAATACAGAATAAAAGAGCAATATGGTTATCAAATATAACCATTACTCCATTCATCAGACAATTAAAGTTAAGTGTTTGACCCCAATTATCGATGAGTAGATAGCGTTTCAAAGTTAATAAGTGACTACTCATCACCTAACTAGGAGAAAACCCCATGGCCTATAGTGACCAAGTTATTGATCATTACGAAAATCCACGCAACGTTGGCAATCTTGATAAAAATGCCCAAAATGTTGGTACCGGTATGGTTGGTGCCCCAGCCTGTGGCGATGTGATGCGTCTACAAATCCAAGTGGATGATAATGGTATCATCGAAGATGCACGCTTTAAAACGTATGGCTGCGGTTCAGCGATTGCTTCAAGCTCACTCGTAACTGAGTGGCTCAAGGGCAAAAGCTTGGATCAAGCTGGCGAAATCAAAAACAACGATATCGCTCAAGAGCTGGCGTTACCACCTGTCAAAGTGCATTGTTCTGTACTAGCAGAAGATGCCATTAAAGCTGCGATTAGCGACTATAAAGGCAAGCATGGCACGGCAGCAGTAACAGAAGAAGCCGCCAGCTAAACCTATTAGCGTATGCGCTATTGTTTTATTAGCAATGCTTTGGTAGCGGTTCATTGAACCGCTACTAATGCTAAAGAGGTGACAATGACGCTTATGTAATTGTCACCTTTTATTTTCTAAACGTTGTTAGCATATTATTTTGGCAAGCTCGTCGTTTTGGTTGCCAGTTTATATAGAATTTTATTGATATTTATTATTGATAGTCAATGGGAGTTGGCATGATTGAAATGACAGAACGCGCCGCTCAGCATGTTCGAGATTTTTTGGACAATCGCGGCAAAGGTGAAGGTATTCGAGTTGGTATCCGTACAGCGGGTTGCTCGGGCTTGGCGTATGTTTTAGAGTTTGTCGATACACCGGACGAAAATGACACGCGCTACGAAAGTCGCGGCGTCAGCATCTTTATTGACCCCAAAAGCTTGGTATATTTGGATGGGTTATTGATGGATTATGAAAAAGAAGGGTTAAACGAAGGCTTTAAATTTACCAATCCCAATCAAAAAGGGGAATGTGGCTGCGGTGAGTCTTTTACCGTTTAAGGTCTACAGTTTACAGTCACTGTGATCAAAACGTCTAATTTTCCCTTCGAGCAGTGATAAACTATTGTGGCTACAGTGGTAGCCAGTATGATAAGCCTGTGCGCAAACATAGCTAGACAAAGAATTTAAAAATAAATAAAAAACAAGGCGTATGATATGACAGACATTACTCCAGAAGCACAGTTTGATAACTTCTTTGCCTTATTTGAGCAACCTGTACAATTTGAAATCCATCAAGAGCGTCTTGATCAACAGCTACGCCTGCTACAAAAGCGTTATCATCCGGATAATGTGGCCAAAAACCTAACAGATACTGCTCAAGCCCAACAGCATTCTGAGCAAACCTCAGCACTAATTAACCAAGCGTATCAAACATTAAGCGCCCCTGATAGTCGTGCTAGCTATTTATTAGATCTAGCAGGTCAAGCGCAAAATGTCGAACACTCCATCGCAGACTTAGATTTTTTAGAAGATGCGATGCAGATGCGTATTGAGCTGGATGATGCCATTGAGGGCAAAGATCGCCAGACCTTAGCACAGTTACATCCGCAGATTGTAGAACGTCTGTCTAAACAGTCCAAGCGTTTTGAGGATGCCTACCAGACCAAAGACTGGCAAACGGCGATTGACGCCACCCAAAAACTAAAATTCTTAGTTAAATTAAATGCTGATGTGACCACGGGTCTTGATGAGGTAGCGACATCTGAACATTCAGATGATGACGATTTGTACGTCTAAACCTCTAACAGCTAGATTCATATGATCAGACCTATCTACCAGCGTTTATGTATGAACATTTTTAACTTATGACTCTTATTTAAACGTCATGGTTAAAATAGTACCAACTATACCGTATAATCTCTTATTTTAAGGCACGCTCAACCGCTACGTTGCTCTGTTTTTAGAGTCAGGTTACAGCCGTTACATGGTCCTAGTACATGTGGTGTATTGGCTTTATTTCACTTATTTATTTTATCTCTGAGTTATCTTATGTCTTTATTGCAAATTGCCGAACCCAATCAAAGCGCCCAACCTCATCAACATCGTTTTGGCCTAGGAATTGATCTTGGTACCACGCGCTCATTGGTCGCGGTGGTACGGTCAGGCAAGGCGCAAGTCTTAGAAGCAAGCTCAAGCGCCGATAATTTACTACCTTCTGTTGTCTATTATCCAAGTACCGGCACACCACTTGTCGGCTATGACGCCCTATCTCACTTAGCGGATGATCCAAAAAATACGATCGTCTCGGCTAAGCGTTTTATGGGTCGTAGCCAAGCTGATATCAAATTCTCTCATCCTTATGAGTTGAGTGGCAGCAAAGCTGATATGCCAGCATTCGTTACTGCTCAAGGTGACATATCCCCTGTTGAAGTCTCAGCGCGTATCTTATCAGCGCTTAAGCAGCGCGCTGCGAGCGCATTACCTGATGACAGCATCGAAGGCGCGGTGATTACCGTACCTGCGTATTTCGATGAGGCCCAGCGTCAAGCCACGAAAGATGCGGCACAAGCGGCTGGTATCAATGTGCTGCGTTTATTAAATGAGCCTACCGCTGCTGCAGTCGCTTATGGTTTGGATCAAACCGATCAAGAGAATGACAAAGAAAGCCATTACCTGATTTACGATCTTGGGGGCGGAACTTTTGACGTCTCTATCTTAAAGCTGACGGATGGTGTTTTTGAAGTACTGGCAACGGGTGGTAATAGTGCACTAGGTGGGGACGATATCGATCGTTTGATCACCAATTGGCTTATCAAGCAGTTAGATATCGATCCTAAAGAGGTGAGCCGTCATGACAAATCGATACTTGCACAACAAGCCAAAGCTTACAAGCAAGCATTGACGGATACGGAACAAGTCAATATTGACATCACGGTTAATGGGCGATCTTATCAAGGAGTCTTAGGCCGCGCCGATATACTGGCTATCATAGAACCCGTTAGCCGTCGTACGCTAAGCGTGTGCGAACAAGTACTGCGTGATGCGAAGCTCTCTGGCGCTGATTTAGACGAAGTTATCTTGGTCGGTGGCTCTACTCGTATGCCTGCCATACAGCAAGTGGTTACTGAGTTTTTTGCCAAACAGCCACTTTGCCGTCTGAACCCTGATGAAGTCGTCGCCTTAGGGGCGGCACAAACCGCACATCAGCTGGTCAATGGCGATAGCGATAGCAATCTACTGTTATTGGACGTAACGCCTCTGTCACTTGGTCTTGAAACCATGGGCGGGCTGGTTGAAGTGCTCATTCCGCGTAATACCCCCATCCCTGTCAAAAAACGTCAAGTGTTTACCACGTATCAAGATGGTCAAACCGGTATGGTTATTCATGTCGTACAGGGCGAACGCGAAACGGTAGAAAACTGCCGCTCACTGGGCCGCTTTGAGCTGTACGGTATCCCACCAATGAAAGCGGGGTTTGCTCGTATCGAAGTAACCTTTAGCATTGATGCCAATGGACAGCTGACCGTCAGTGCGCAAGAGACCACAACCAAAACAGAAAGTAAGATTGAAATTGTGCCTTCATATGGCTTATCAGATGAACAAAAAGAGCAATTACTGGTTGCCGGATTTAAGCACGCAGAAGAAGATAAAAACGCGCGCTCTTTGATTGAAACCAAAGTAGAGGCTGAGCGTGAAGTACTCGCTTTACAGTCTGCCCTGAACGAATTTGCTACTTTACTGTCCTCTGAGGAACAGCAGTCATTGGCAGAGCAGATACAAAAACTACAAACAGCACTTAGTACTGATGACCTAGCTCTTATCGAAGCCGAACAAGCCCAGCTCAAACCGCATAGTGATGCGTTTGCTGCTCGGATTATGAATCAAAGCGTAAAAGCCAGTATGGCCGGTACGAGTGCCCAAGATTGGTAAGTGGATACATTGAGCAAAATAGCTTAGAGCTCGTACTAAGCTGACCTCTTATATTTTTTATTTTTTAAATTGATTAGCATCGGAAAGACAATTTATGCCAAAGATTACTGTACTCCCCCATCATGAGATTTGCCCTGAAGGCACTGAAGTCGAGCTAGAGGCTGGTGAAAATTTGTGTAAAGCTCTCTTAGAAAAAGGTATTAAGGTTGAGCATGCTTGTGAGATGTCAAAAGCATGCACCACGTGTCATGTGGTGGTACGTAAAGGCTTTAATAGTTTAGAAGAGATGGATGATATTGAAGCTGACTTATTGGATCGCGCTTGGGGACTAGAGCCTGACTCACGCTTATCGTGTCAAGTAATGCTTGATGACGAAGACTTAACCATCGAGATTCCTAAATACACGCTCAATCATGCAAAAGAAAATCACTAAACGCTCGTAGCAAATACTACTTAGCTATTTAAGAAAAAGCCAGCTAGTATCATACTAGCTGGCTTTTTTATACCCGATGTCGAAGGCCATTTTTTCAACAGTTACTTATGAACAGCTACTTATGATGATTGTCACTGTGTTTGGCTTCTGCCGCGATAGTCACTGCCACTTTTTCTTGCTCCTGCTCGATACGTTCAAGCGCAAAATTTAAGCGATCCCTAATATCTTGATAGTCATCATCTTTCATGTCTTTAAAATTGAGATGCAAGTTAAAACCCGGTAAGGTGTGGTCAACCCATTTTGATAGATGACCTTTATGCGCATCCGGATCCAGTACTTGCCACGCATTTACCTTGTTATCAAAGCCTTTTAGCTGAAACGCACCCGCATGGTGACACTCATAATTATGGCAGATATAATCGTAGGTGCTTTCACTGACCAATATCTTGTCTTTACCCGCGCTAGCCTCAAGTCTTGCTGCCAGATTGGCCTCTTTGCCAATCAGTGTGTAACTCAGACGATTGTTACTGCCAAAATTGCCAACGTGGCAATAGCCCGTGGTAATACCGATACGTATGTATAATCCCTCAAAACCCATCAAGCGCCATTTTTGTCTTAAGGTACGCATTTCACGGCGCATGTCTATCGCCATTGCCACACAGTCCAGCGCATCTTGACGCGGACCACGACTGTCAGGCTCACCAAAAAAACACACCATACCATCGCCAATGAATTTATCAAGCACCGCACCGTGCTTGTTAGCAATCAAGGTCATACAGTGCATATAAGTATTCAAAATATCGGCTAAATTATCAGCGCTTAAACTATCCGACAGCTCGGTAAAGCCTATTATATCTGAGAACATAATTGTCAGTTTTGCCCGCTTATTGGACACACTCACTGGGCTATCTGCTCTTACAATTGGCTCCCAAACTTGTGGTGGTACAAAACGAGTCAACTTATTAATAACCGAAACCATGGTACTCAGACGCCCTGTTGCCTGTTTAGCACGGACTTTATAACCCGTATACTCTTGATAGACGCGCCGAAACTGACAGAGCACAACCACCATACTGGCCAACAGTATCGTGTTTGACAGCCAACCTTCACCACAGTCCATATCCGCGCCATCTAAGATGGTACTCACATAGTAAAAAACGATGGCCGTCACCAAGGCCACTGTGATTAATTTTAGATAATTTTCAGGGCCACTAATGATGATGCGTATGCCAATCAGAAACACCAAACTGAGGGAGATGACAGGGCAAAACTGGAGCGACCCAACGACTACGGAAAATAAAATAATGACAATATTAGACGTCCAAAAGCTCATTTTGCGCCGATAATTGTAAATAAGAATCATCAAACTCGGTAGAGTTGTGATAACCAGTAGTGCCATTGAGGTGGGCCGAAAATCATAGTGCAAAGCAAGCAGTACGACCGTCAGAATTAAGACAAAAACCTCTGGATAATCAAATCGACAAACTCCTTCATTTTTTGACGGGAGCTTCGGTCTCAGCATGTCTAAAAAAGGCATATGGAGTGTTCGCTTTATCTAGCAGGCTATCGAAAAGACTAAGGTGAATAAGAGTAATATAAGTACATCTTTGGTTTTATGACTGTCATATATAAGACGATCTAATAATACATTATACTTTTTAAATAAGACAAAGCCTAGGTCATCGACAACTAAAAAAGTACCATTTATCATTTAGATAACTGGCTCTCTCCTGCTGTCCCTTATCTATACATCATGGATTCATTTAAAGACGATTAGTGCTGCTGGAGTAAACTTTGCGCAGCCTCTGTCTGCGTAGACGCAGCAAGCAAGTAAAATTTATGCCAGCAAAACGTGACAGTTTTATTGAGGCTGAGTTATAACCTGTCTAAATAAATAACACCAAAAGACAAAGCCAGACACTACTACGTATCTGGCCTCTTAGAAGCTTTCGTATACACCAAAATCAAAGTCGCTATTACTGCCATAGGCTATATGAAGACAATAAAATCAAACTTTAAACATCAAATCAAAAGTCTAAAGTATTATTTCATTTGCCAATCAAACGGCATTTGGTGATGACCACGTAATGCCATCATTAAGGTCTGCTGCATTTGTGCCAACACTTCTTTGGTGTAAGGAACGGCAGGCACGCCCCATACTGGATTTGGCCACTGCATATCGTTTTGATAGCGGACAATATGATGAAAATGCAACTGCGGCACTTGATTACCGAGGGCTGCCACATTCATTTTATCTGCTTGAAAGGTTTTAGCCAGTTGGCTTGACAACCAACTTGATTCGCGCAAAAACTGCGCTTGATCAGCCTCAGATAACTCATACAGCTCTTTAATACCAGACACGCGCGGCACAAGAATCAACCAGGGAAACTGACAATCATTGATTAGGCGACAAGTAGATAATGGAAAGTCACCCACTAAAAAACTGTCGGCCGCAAGTTTATGATGGAGTTGGAACATAATGACGGTTCTCTTGTTATGAATCTTAAATAAAAGGAAATAAAGGCAAAATACAATTAGAGTACGTTAAAAATACAACAGATTGAAGAATAGTGGCGCTATTTTATCAGTTATCCGGCGGATAAAATAGCACCATCACCCATTGTATGGATCGCCTAACTCACTTAGCCAAAATACCCAATACCCAGTTACTGTTACTGTTACCAATCAGTCAAACTAAGCCGACTCTGCCACCATATGCTCACTAAAGTAGCGGAGTAACTCTTGAATCACCGTAACGCGCTGTTGCGGCGTTGCCAGTTTTTTGGCATCTTGATAGCGAATACCAGAGGCGCCATTCATCCGATAGTGCTGTCCATCTTTTTGGATTAGCTTAATAATAGCCAATGCATCGACTGGGGTGTCCGGTGCAAACTCCAGAGTCATACTACTGCTATTGGCATCAATTTTATTAATTTTAAGCGGCTCCGCTTGTAAGCGTAACCCATGAACGGCAAATAGCTGCTTGGTTTGATCAGGCAGAGTACCAAAACGATCAATCATTTCAGTACGTATATCGGTGAGTGCCTCTTTGTCATCGGCGTTGCTGATGCGCTTATAAAACAACAAACGCTGATGGACATCGTGCAAATACTCTTCTGGTATCAGCGCGGAGCTGTGCAGATTAATCTCACTGGTTAGCGACAAAGGTGTACTCAAGTCAGGCTCTTTACCCGCTTTAATTGCCTTCGTAGCACGCTCTAACATATCCATATATAGACTAAAGCCAATCGCCTGCATATTCCCGCTTTGCTGCTTCCCTAGAATCTCACCTGCCCCGCGAATTTCTAGATCTTCGCTTGCCAGCATAAAGCCTGCGCCGAGCGTATTCGCCCGCTCAATCGCATGCAATCGGCGCTTGGCGTCGCCTTTTAGACCTTTAATAGACGGTACGAGCAAATAACAATAGGCCTGATGATGGCTACGACCAACACGACCACGCAGCTGATGCAGCTGAGCAAGACCAAACTTATCAGCGCGCTCAATAATAATAGTATTGGCATTCGGAACATCAATGCCCGTCTCGATAATGGTCGAGCAAATCAACACATTGAATTTTTTATGATAAAACTGCTGCATCACTTGTTCAAGTTGGCGCTCTTGCATTTGCCCGTGGGCAACCCCTACGCGTGCTTCGGGTACAAGCTCACGGATGGTTTCTGCCATACGCTCGATACTGGCAACATCGTTATGCAATAAATATACCTGACCACCACGCAGCAACTCACGTAGGATCGCCTCTTTTAGCAAGGCTTCTGTTTTTTGCATCACAAAGGTTTTAATCGCCAGGCGACGGGCAGGTGGCGTGGCAATGATCGACATGTCACGCATCCCTGAGAGCGCCATATTGAGCGTTCTAGGAATCGGTGTGGCTGTCATCGACATACTATCTACATCGGTCTGAATGGCCTTGATACGCTCTTTATGACGCACACCAAAGCGATGCTCTTCATCGACAATCATTAACCCTAGATTGTAAAACTTTACGTCAGGTTGCAATAACTTATGCGTACCAATCACAATATCAACCTTACCATCAGCCAAATCAGCCAGCACTGTGTCTTGATGCTTTTTGCCACCAAAGCGCGATAACGTCTCGATACGTACTGGCCAATCAGCAAAACGATCTCGGAAATTGTCTTCATGCTGACCTGCCAGCAGCGTCGTCGGTACTAATACAGCCACTTGATAGCCTGCACTAACCGCAATAAAAGCGGCACGCATGGCGACTTCTGTTTTTCCAAACCCTACGTCGCCGCAAATGAGACGATCCATTGGCTGGTTTTGTCTCATATCCTCCATCACTGCATGGATAGCATGGGTTTGGTCGGGCGTTTCTTCAAAGGCGAATTGGCTAGCAAACAGCTCATACTGTGAGCTGTCTATTTTAAAGTGAATACCGACCTTGGCTTCACGACGTGCTTGCATATTCAGAAGCTCTGCGGCAACATCGTGAATTTGCTCTAGTGCTTTTTGCTTTGCCTTGTCCCATTTGCCACTACCAATCTTATGCAGCGGTGCCAATGCTGGATCTCCGCCACTATAGCGATTAATCATTTGCAAATTGGCCACAGGCACATAAATACTGGCATCATCGGCATATTTTAAGTGAATAAACTCTTGCTCACCATCCCCTACATCTAAGGTAATCAAACCATGGTAACGCCCGATACCATGCTCGATATGGACAACAGGACTGCCTTCCGTTATTTCAGTCACGCTCTTGACCAAAAACTCTTCTGACACACCACTTTGGCGGCGGCGGCGCGTTTGCAGAACCTGCCTACCAAATAGCTGCGTTTCACTAATCAACACCAGACGTTCCGGCACATAAACGCCACGCTCAATAGGAGCAACCGTTAAACCGACCTGTGGACGTTGATTATCGTTAAGATCACTAATGTCATCTGCTGCTAAGAAATCCTCAAAGCTATCGTAAGCTTTGATATCAATCTTGCCTTTAAATAACTCAATCAGAATCTCGCGTCGACCCGCTGTTTCAGCAACCACCAACACGGGTGTCACCGTTTGTGCTTGTAGGTTTAAAAACTCTAACAGGGCACTCAAAGGCTCAGCTTTTTGATGGTTCACTGCCAGCTGCGGTGGCTCTTGAGCGCTTAGGGTCACTAACCCTGGTTGGTTATTGGCTGTAAGACGCTCTAGTGCTGCGTTTTCACTGTCTACTGCCGCGACATTAGTCATGGACGCCAGTTCATCACGCGCGCTCAGTATAACGCGTGGGTAACGATTGAGATGCTCATTTAGGGTATTTGATAACAGATATAAAAGCTCAGGGGCAACGATAGGCTTATCAATATCGTGACGGCGCTCTTCGTAGCGGCGCTGGATTTGCGACCAATAGTCTACCTGTTTTTCGTTAATCAACTCATCAGCAATAAACAAGGCATCACTTGGCAAATAGGCAAACAGACTACTCTCTGCCTCCCAATCCTTTAGATCGAAAAAGAGCGGTTGGTAGTACTCGATGCCACTGCTTGCAATGCCTGCCATCACATCTTTATGCAGCTCAAACTTACGACTACTGGCATTTGGAAACATCGCTGCAAAATTGGTACGGAACGTCTCACGCCCTTCATCGAGCGGAAACTCCTTTGCTGGTAGTATTTGAAACTGTGCAATAGGTTTTGAGATGTCTGGCAGTTTATGAAGTAGCGATAGTGACTCTTTCGCCATACTCATATCATTGCCAGTCATCATGGCATTGAGATCCTCAACGGTCAAAGTGCGCTGCGTCTGCGGATTGAAAAAACGGATGGTCTCAATTTCATCATCGAATAAATCTAGACGCAGCGGAAATGGCTGACCCATCGCAAAGATATCAATGATACTACCCCGGACGGCAAACTCACCCGGCTCAAACACATTTTCAACCGCTCGGTAACCTGCTTTTGCTAGTAGTCCACGCTGCGTATTGATATCAAATTGATCGCCAACGCTTAAATCAAAATGTTGCCCAATCAGCCAACTTGGCGGTGCCACGCGGTGCATCAGCGCCTGTACTGAAATCAGCAACACACCTGATGTTGGCATATCCGTCAACAGGTTAATACGCTCGCTCACGATGTCTTGATGCGGGGACAGCTCATCATACGTCAGGGTCTCCCAATCGGGAAACACATAGGCATCGACACCGCAAAATGCCAATTCCGTCTCTATTTGATTGAGCTGATTTTGGTCGCGAGTCACCACGACTTTGAGACGGTCAACCACATTCCATATCGGTGCCTGCATCAAACTTGCCAGCCACAAACTACTGACCGCACCATGCACTGGTGCTAGCCAACGCCGCTGTGCATCTTGAATAGGAAACAACTGCTGGTTAATAGGATCAAACGCGTCAGTCAAAGCAGTGATAGGCATAAAGAATAGGGTCAAAGTTAAGAGTCAGATGGCTATTATACGAATATTTGAGCAATTACCAAAATTTATGCCGTAACGGTTTGTCACTTAGAAATGTCACTTAGAAATGTCACTTAGAAATGTCACTTAGATACGCTACTTAGAAACGCCACTTAGGTTTGTTTAAAAAACCTCAGCCCACGGGTGGCCTGAGGTTTTAGTTTATGTACACGCACTTGATAACAGGAGGTTAGATGAGCGCTTTATCACTGGCGATGATGCCATTATTATCTGCGTAAATAAACATGCCCGAGTTTAGAGTTAAATCACCAAAGCTGATTTCAAGATCCGTTTGACCTTCATCGCGACGAGTCGATTTACGAGGAATACAGCCTAGTGCCTTCACACCAATATCCATCTCTGCCATATCATCAACATCACGCACGCAGCCATACACGACGACGCCAGCCCAGCCATTATCGATAGCGGCTTGCGCAATCATATCGCCCAACAGTGCACAGCGCATCGAACCACCACCATCAACCACCAACACCTTGCCATTACCCTCATTGTCTTTGCCATCACTGTTCAACAAAGATTTAACTCGGCTATTGTCTTCAAAGCACTTTACCGTCACAACTTCACCGCAAAATCTGGTTTTGCCACCAAAACTGTAAAACGACTTGCCTTCAATATTAGGCAAACATACCTGAGATTCAGGATTAGCATCCAATAAGTCACACGTCACAAAATTCTCTTTACTCATCTTTATTGCTTCTGACATGGTAGTCTCCTTGTTGTTAACTGACAGCACGGTTATTAGAAATTTTCCTTCATCATAGGACTAGACTTTTTTCTAGTAGTTAATGTTTTACTCGGGTCATCGCAAGCATCTGCTTATTTTCGATCACATCAACTTGTTGAGTCATCGGCTCAGTGCGGTATTTGTTACGCTCATAAATACCATGCGCACTCATTGCCATCGCACTAGCGACCCGCTTGGCAGAAATAGGATGCAATGACAATGATTCTGAGACTAAAGGGGAGATAAGTTGAAACGCTTTTTGACCAATACTTTCAAGCGGACGGCCTTTATGTTTACCAAGTAGCAGTGAAGGCCGAAAAATAACCAACTGCGTAAAACCTAACGCTATAATAGACTGCTCCGTCTCTGCTTTTACCCGATTGTACAAAAAGCGACTGTCCATATCAGCATTCATTGAAGACAATAAAAAGAAGTTTTCAACGCCTTTTTGTTGACAGAGCTTAGCAAAATTCACGTTATAATCACGGTCAACTTTTCGAAAGGCTTCATCGCTACCAGCCTGCTTTTTTGTGGTGCCAAGGCAGCTAAACGCGTCTGTCTTACGGTCCACGCCAACGCTGGTAAATATTTCAGCCAAGTTGTCAAAATCATTAACCTGATAAAAGCGCATACTCGCATTGATATAGCGTGGCGGACGCCGTGCAATCACAATTAACGTGTCATAAAGCTCACTAAGCTGCTTAACAAGATGCTGTCCTACCAATCCTGTCGCACCAATCACAATTGCTTTTCGCTGCATACCCTATCCACTTATATACGGTTAGAAAACGTCTAATGATGAGAAGATGTGTCTTTTAGCAGACCATCGCTTTAGTATCATACCTAAATTAATAGAGCACTGACGCTATTCTACAGAATTTATTGTAAGAGTTTTTATCAGCTCTGATGTTTTGAAGCCAATAATCTTAGCAGTGACCCTGATAGACACTCTAAAAACGAAACATCCATGTGCCAGCATAACTTCTTTCAGCATTAATCATCAAATATATTGTCCTAAGCGCGATAATTTGCTAAGATAACCGGCTTTACACGTCAACGCTGTTTAATTATTCCAAACAGTTCTGACGCTTGCGATGACCTATTAATATTAGATCGTTTAATATTAGACATCGACATCATATTTGACGAGACGGCTGCTCGTCACCGATGATTGTTAAACCCATTATTGCAATCAACATTCATATTTTATCTGTCTTTATCAAGGAGATACGCGTGGCTAATACTGCACAAGCTCGTAAACGCGCCCGTCAAAACACCAAACGTCGTCAGAACTCTGCGTCACAACGCTCTATGGTTCGTACTTACTTAAAACGTGTTGATGCGGCTATCGCAGCTAAAGATTATGACGCGGCTACCGAAGCTTACAAAAAAGCGGTACCGGTTCTTGATCGTATGGCTGACAAAGGTATTATTCATAAGAATAAAGCTGCTCGTCGTAAGAGCCGCCTAAACAAAACAATCAAAGGCTTACAAGCTTAAGATTTTTAGTGTTTAGACCACATCGTGCTTTAATAGTGAGATGACTAAAACCTTGTCACTGGTTCTAATACTGGGGCAAGGTTTTTTTACGTCTGCTCAAAATACAGCCATTCAAACAATGCCTAACCACCCAAACAATTTTGTAGACATTCTTTTAGTGTGTTTAAAGTTGACATTACGTCCATTTCACTTCTGGAGGCAATAACAATTGATTAGGATGCAAGCCACCTGCACGGTAGCTGTCCAATAAAGAGCTAATCGGCCGTATATACACCTCACCGCGCCATACGAAATGCGCGTTTGCCTGCTCAAAAGGCTTATCATCAAACCACAAAAATACCCCCTCCATCATCTTTGGCCAGTCATTCCAATCAATCTCAATCACGTCAAACATCACCGCTAGAAATGCAGACAGCAAGGTATCATGACTAACCGCAAGCATTAAATGTCCATGCTGGGGCTGGCTTTGATAAAAAAGCGACAAAATATCTAGCCCCCCTTGGTAAGCATTTTTAGTCCCTTCAAGATTGCCTTGTAAGAAGCGATTGATAAAATTAAGCACGCCAATTTCTTTAAACACGGGATTGGCAATTTCAGGCTCAGTGACAAGGCTACCAGGCTCAACCAATAATGACTGATGCGAAATATCACGTCGCAGCCCTGCTCCTTCTTGCATCAGTTGCGCGGTATCAATACAGCGACCAATCGGACTTGAGATACTATCGACATCAAGTGAATACGGCAGATGTCCTGCCAGCCAACGTCCCCAAGATTTCGCCAAGACACGGCCTTTTGGGGTTAGTGGTAGCTGATAACTGGCAAAACCATTCCCATCAGAACGCTCACGAAGGGAGTGTCTGGTAAATAATATCAGCCGTTTATCTTCCGGCAGTAAGCGGACGGAAGAAATCATGCTGTCAGGTAAGTGTGATGGTGCTGGAGCGCTTGGACTGTGACTCGCAAGCTTAGCAGCAGACAACTTGGACGGGGTGGTAATAAGATATTTACTCATGCTAGCAAGCGTAGCAGATTTTTTATCCCGAAAGAACAAAATATAAATTCAGTTGCAATATAAGTATGAGTAAGTCTATTAGATTAGAAAAAGGACGTCTGAACGGAAATCCTATAATACCAATAGTAGCAAAGGCATTTGTACTTATTGGTTTGATTCTAAAAAATATCAACTACTTTATCCCACGCAAACGCTAATGCTGTGCTACTAATCTCGTTAGGATATGCTCGCGGATTAACAATCACCCGTGTCTTACCAATCCGGTAATCAAATGCTTCATGAGTGTGCCCATGTACCCAAAGCACTGGTGCCCAATCCTGATGCATCCAGCCAGACAAATCACTGACGAACGCTGCATTGCTGGGCAGATTGGCATACTTCTCAGACACAGATAGAGGGCTGACACTGTGATGGCTCATCACGACCGTTTTTTTGCCAAGCACTCGCGCCGTTATTAACGCTTGCTGCAGCCACTGGCGCTGCTCAGCATGGATTTGCATCGATACCTCAGGAGAAAATAACTCACTACCGGCATAGATTTGCTTATAATCACGCATAAAGCGTTTAGCTGCAGCCATTGTGTCGTCATTGGCTTGATACTGATAATCCGTCCACAGTGTACAGCCCAAGATGCGTATATCCCCAATATCAATATACTGACACTGTAGCAGTTTAACACCCTGCTGCAACTCATCATTATAGTTGTCCCAAGTCGCTAACTTTTTATCAAAATGCAGCACATCTTCATTAAAGTACTCGTGGTTACCAGCAATAGTAATTAATGGCACTTGTAAGCGTGCTGCTTGCTCTTGTAGCCAAGGCATACCACTGTCACTGTTGGCCGTGTCTCCTGCGACTAACAGCATATCTGCGTCGGTTTTAGGGATCTGCCCCACAGAACGCGACTGCCGTGCATAACTGTCAATATGTAAGTCACTTAAAATCTGTAATTTCATATTGTCCAACGTCATCCAATAATGTCATTATTAAAATTTGAGTATCAAGAAAAACCTTCATCACTCACGTTCCCGTCTAGGAAGTTAAACGTATTTGATGGCGTCCCTCATACTCTCGAGAATGGTATCAGTCTAAATTTAAGTAGTGTAGCAGCTTTTTCTCTACCATCAAAAAGTAAAAAGACAGCGGTTTAGGCTGTCTTTTATTGCTCTATAATAAGTACAACTTACATACTTTGAAGTATTTTCTGCAGTTTAGCAGCGGGGTCTGCGGCTTGGGTAATGGAACGACCAATCACCAGATAATCTGATCCAGCGCTCAACGCCTGTTTTGGGGTACAAATGCGTTTTTGATCGTCAGCACTATCCTCTACCAATCGTATACCAGGCGTGACTAGTTTAAAGTCAGACCCACATAGGGCTTTGAGCGTTTGAGCTTCTTGAGCGGAACATACCACGCCATCCAGACCCGCTTGCTTGGTCAATTGTGCCAATCGACTCACTTGCGTATCCAAACGATCAGGGATGCCCGTTTGCATCAACGCTTTCGCATCCATAGATGTCAGGACCGTTACCGCGATCAATAAGGTCTTAAGATCATTGTCTAACAAACGCTGTTTTGCCAATGACATCGCCTCTAAACCAGCGCTTGCATGGACATTAACCATCCACACGCCAAGCTCAGCGGCTGCTAAAACGGCTTGGGCAGTGGTATTAGGAATATCATGGAACTTTAAGTCCAAAAATACCTCAAAACCACGCTGATGTAGCGATTTAACGATATCTGGGCCACAGCGAGTGAACAGCTCTTTACCTACTTTTAATCGACACAATGTTGGATCTAATTGGTCAGCTAGAGTTAGAGAGGCCTCCATGGTCATATTATCTAACGCGACTATGACTGGAGAAAGGACGGTTTTATTCATAGGGGTGCCACTTTATATCAAGGTTATCAAATTATTATGTATCGACTGCTTGGCAACTGATTCATCCTATCACCAATCAATAATCTCGCTTTTTCTTGGTTAAGGTCGCACCTTCGTCTAGACTGTGTGATGTTTCATCGTGCACATTAGTGGCAGTCGCCCCATAAACCGCTTCCTCTACCGAAGGCGCATTTGCTTGGCGGTCAATAACGACATTGGCTTGTGTCAACTGCTCTTGCAGGTTGGCATTGGCCTTTTGGAGACGGGAGATTTCCCACTTATTCTGTAGCACGCGAAAGATAAGCAATGCTAGTAAAATACCAATGATAATGCCAAGTATCAGACAAAGGATCAGCAGCAACCCTAAATTCATCGTAGGTGCTTGTAAAAATAGTAGATTGACGCCAACTTCGGTATTATTTGCCAACACCAAACCAAGGGCGTAAGCAAAGCTTAAAAACAGTAAGACAAACAGTAAAAATCGCATGAGAGGGATACCTCGGTTTGGAGTGTCATTTGTATGTTGAAGTTAAAGCCATACAGAAGCCGCTGATAAACCAGATTAATACTGGTTTTATCTCATTACCGCTTATGACTACTAACTGTTTGCAACTTTATCATTGACTGCTTCACGTAGCGCTTTACCTGGCTTAAAGTGTGGAATGGCTTTCGCGGGTACGGGTACGCTTTCTCCTGTTTTAGGATTGCGGCCCATGCGAGCACGGCGATGATGTAGACAAAAACTGCCAAATCCGCGAACTTCCACCCGACCATCATTGGCTAACGTGTGGGTCATTAGGTTTAATATTTCACGCACTGCATCATCGACCACGGTATCAGTCACATTTTCGCAGTTCGCACTCAGATTACTAATAAATTCAGACTTGTTAATCGTTTGCTGCATTATTACGCTTGCCTTGTTGATTGCTGGATAAGATGATTATGAATCAGACTTTTTTTTCAGTCACTGCGCTTAATTAGCGATTTTTTAAAAACTATTTTTAAACACGTAAGTACCTTAGAATCATAAAAAGAAAACTTCATAACTCAAACAATACTACGGTCTTAAATAATCTGTGATTCACATCTCGTTACTCAATGTACGAAATGATAGCGGATATTATCGTAAATGGAAATAAGAGTTTACCGGTTTAGGCAAAAACCTTACCGATTAACCACCGGATCAAAATTTAGTCACAAAAAAAGCGACCGGAGTCGCTTTTTTCACATTATTTTATATCAATAAGGTATCGCTTACTGCATTTGTTCTTTGATCAAGTCACCAATGGTTTTTGGCTGAGCATCAGAACCTGCTGCTGCAGTCGTGTTGGTGCTACCAAGATCTTTAATCGCTTGACGCTCTTCAGCTTCGTCTTTCGCTTTGATAGACAAGTTGATGTTGCGTGTTTTACGATCAACACTGATGATTTTCGCTTCAACGTCATCACCAACAGACAGATGCTTAGTCGCATCTTCAACGCGGTCACGCTGAATCTCAGAAGCGCGTAGATACGCTTCAACTTCGTCAGCAAGCTCGATAGTAGCGCCTTTAGCATCTACTTCTTTTACTTTACCATTTACGATAGCACCTCGGTCGTTACCGACTAGGTACTCGTTGAATGGATCAGAGCTTAACTGCTTCACGCCTAGGCTGATACGGTTGGCTTCTGCATCTACAGACAATACCATTGCTTCAACGGTGTCGCCTTTGTTGTAGTTACGGATAGCGTCTTCGCCAGTTTCGTTCCAAGAGATATCAGATAGATGAACAAGACCATCGATACCACCGTCTAGACCGATAAAGATACCAAAGTCAGTGATTGATTTGATCGTACCAGTGATTTTATCACCACGCTCATGTTTCTTATCAAACTCATCCCATGGGTTAGCTAGAGTCTGTTTAATACCTAGGCTGATACGGCGACGTTCTTCGTCGATATCAAGAATCATTACTTCAACTTCATCGCCCACTTGAACAACTTTTGATGGGTGGATGTTTTTGTTGGTATGATCCATTTCTGATACGTGTACTAGACCTTCGATACCTTCAGAAATCTCAGCAAAACAACCATAATCAGTCAAGTTAGTTACGCGAGCTTTTACCACGCTACCCACTGGGTAAGTACCGCCAACGTTGTCCCAAGGATCCGTACCAAGTTGTTTTAGACCTAGGCTTACGCGATTGCGCTCACGGTCAAACTTCAATACTTTAACTTTTAGGTCTTGACCAACTTCAACAACTTCAGATGGATGCTTGATACGGCGCCATGCCATGTCAGTGATATGCAATAGACCATCGATACCACCTAGATCAACGAACGCGCCGTAATCAGTAAGGTTCTTAACGATACCTTCGATCTCGATGCCTTCTTCAAGTTTGTTCAATAGCTCTTCGCGCTCAGCTGAATTTTCAGCTTCCATGACGGCACGGCGGCTAACAACAACGTTGTTACGCTTTTGATCAAGCTTGATAACTTTGAATTCTAGCTCTTTGCCTTCAAGATGCGTCGTATCACGGATAGGACGTACATCTACCAATGAACCTGGTAAGAATGCGCGTACTGAACCGATATCTACCGTGAAACCGCCTTTAACTTTACTTGAGATAATACCTTTTACGATCTCATCGTTGTCAGCGATTTTTTCAAGGAAGTTCCAAGTTTCAACGCGTTTGGCTTTTTCGCGTGACAGTAGGGTTTGACCCATACCGTTATCAACCGCTTCAACTACGACATCAACGCTATCGCCAACTTCAACTTCAAGTTCGCCTTCTTCGCTTAAAAACTCTTCACGAGCGACGATACCTTCAGATTTAAGACCAGTATCTACTGTGATCCAATCGCTATCGATGGCCACAACAGTACCTGTAATAACCGAGCCACGCTCGATATCCAGGCCCTGCTCTTCAATGCTCGCTTCAAATAGTTCAGCAAATGATTCCATTATGTCTACCTTTGTATAGCCGTATCCTGTCCAGCACAGTACGGATCAAATTTATGACTGCATAAAACGAGAATACTGGTTTTATATCTTACGCAGTCATATAAAAAAACGTTTGTTGCTAATAAGCGAATGATTGAACAAACTCACTAGCAACAAGTGTCTTATGTAAGCTCTTTTTGCTTAGTCAAACTGAGTCTCTACGCTGTGGTTTGAAAAAAGCTCAAGTCTAACAGTATGATTTTATACTAAAAACCCCGCCTATGCTAAGCTTTTTAGTACTTACTATGTTGTTTTTATTAACTATTAAAACAAATACCTTGATCTTGGCAATGTTTTTTAACTTGTTCATAAACCGTATTTGCATCTAATGTTGAGCTATCGAGCAGCAGCGCATCTTCTGCAGGTTTTGATGGGGCCGTTGTCCGGTTCTCATCGCGTTCATCACGGGCTTTAATCGTGGTTAAAATCGCTTCAAAATCGGCTGTTTGACCAGCATTTAGTAGCTGAGTCACACGGCGCTCGGCCCGCGCCTCCGCATTAGCTGTCAAATAAACCTTAACATCAGCGTCTGGAAACACGACCGTACCCATATCACGCCCATCAGCGACGAGTCCTGAACGGGTTGCCATATCTTGCTGCAACTTTAGCAGAGCCTGGCGAACTGTGGGAAATACCGCTATCTGGGAGGCATAACCACCAACCGTTTCGTTACGGACTTGCTCACCTACTGCCTCACCGTTCACCAGTATATCGACACGACCTGACTCGTTGTTAGGCACAAAGGCGATCTCTAAGCTTTGTGTTAACGCTAATACCGCTGTCTCATCAATAGTTTGGTTGGTATCGGCAGTGATCAACCCAGCTTCAAATGCTTTGAGACCTACGATACGATAGAGGGCGCCTGAGTCTAGCAGTTGATAATTTAGAGCTTGGGCCAAGCGCCACGTCACTGTACCTTTACCGGCGCCACTTGGCCCATCAATACAAATAACAGGATAACGCAATGGCTTTACTTGGCTAGTATCATCACTATTAAGTGGAGTGTTATCAGCTGTAGAAACGGTCATAATACTCACTTAATAGTAGGCGTACTTATACGGCTGCTTGTAGGCTAGTACCAGCACGATATCCATTTATTGATCAAATACTTGACAGCAAATTAAGAAGCTCGCTACCAAATAGTGCAGTATTATAGCAAATAAACCTGCCCATCACTAGCCACAAGACCAATATCTTGTTAATTACTTATGTTGTTTTTCTTTTTGGCAGCTTGTCGGCGTTCACGGAAAAACGCCTTAAGTATCTGACTGCTATGCTCACGACACAAGCCATGATGCACGCTGATTGTATGATTATAAAACGGCTGTATTGACAAGTCCATCTGACTACCAACCATGCCGGCCCGAGGCTCGCTCGCCGCATACACTAGCCTATCAACACGTGCGTGAATCAGAGCACCAATACACATGGTACATGGCTCTAAAGTCACATACAAAGTCGTCTGCAAGGGTAAGCGATAGTTTTTTAAACGGGCGCAAGCATCCCTTAGGGCTACAATTTCGGCATGGGCAGTCGCATCATGGCGGCCAATCGGTTCATTGAAGCCTTGACCGATAACCTGCTGATTATGTACCAGTATAGCGCCTACTGGCACTTCGCCAAGCTCAGCACCTTGTTTGGCCAACTTAAGGGCTTCTTGCATCCATTTTACATCTTGAGGTAACCAAAAGGTACAACTCTCAAGCCTTAAGGGCGTTAACGGGTCAGCCATTAATTGCTGCGGCTGTAAATTAAAAGGAAGAGTGTTTATCATTTACTGTGGTAACTGCCAATCAATCGGCTTTTGCCCATGCTGCCGCAAATAGTCATTGGTTTTAGAAAAGGGTTTGGTACCAAAGAAACCACCACGGTTAGCAGCAAGTGGCGATGGGTGTACCGCTGTCAAGATCAGGTGCTTATCTGTGTTGATATATTTACCCTTCTTCTGTGCCTTGCTACCCCATAAGATAAACACGGTATGCTCTGTTTGTTCGTTAACCACATCAATCACCGCATCGGTAAACTGCTCCCAGCCTTTATTCTGATGGCTGTTGGGCGCTCCCTCTTGTACCGTCAGTGAGCTATTCAATAGCAAAACCCCTTGCTGCGCCCAGTAAGTCAGATCGCCGTGCGCCGAGGGCTTGATACCAATATCGTCTGCCATCTCTTTCAATAAATTGTTAAGTGAGGGCGGCTTTGGTATGGCTTTGGGCACAGAAAAAGACAACCCCATTGCCTGCCCTGGACGATGATACGGATCTTGCCCTAAGATAACCACTTTTACCTGTGATAAAGGCGTTAAGTTAAAGGCATTGAACATCAGCGGTGCAGGAGGATAAATACTCTCATCTGACTGATAAGCATCCTTTAGAAATTCCCGTAGATCATCCATATTATGGGAGGTTAACTCCTCTGCTAGTGCTGTTTTCCAATCCTCGGGCAGGCGGACATTGTCTAAAATCGCCTGCTTTTGCTCTGAGGTCTTCGTCGTCTTTTCGTCAAACAACTCCATACTGTTTCCTTTTTACTTTTTTGTAAGAATCTTTTTATAAGAATCACTGAATCAATGTTTTATAAAACCGCTGCAACTCAAGATTAATAAACTTGATAATAGCTTTGGCTAAATTATAGCAATAAAAAAACGGCTACCGCAGTAACCGTTTTTATAATGTAGTAATCGTTCTTATAATATTGGTACAAGACGCTTTAGCTGGCTAATGACTCAGAATCTGGATGGGGCTCATGAGTCTCAACAACCGTCAACACAATACGGCTGTCGGCTGCTCCTTTTTCTGAGCGCTTGCCTCTACTTTTATCAAGACTTACCGTATCGTCATCTTGTGCATCGGTAGACTCAGGCGCCAAAGTAAGCTGTACTACCCCGCCGTTGACCAAGTCACCAAACAAAATCATACTTGCCAACGGCTTTTTGATCTCATCTTGAATCAGACGCTGCATTGGACGTGCACCCATTAGACGATCATAGCCTTTATCAGCTAAGTAGTCGCGTACTTCATCATCAATCTCTAGCGTCACTTGTTTGTCATCGAGCTGAACTTGTAGCTCAACCAAGAACTTATCAACCACTGATACCACGACTGAGGTGTCTAGTGGATTGAACTGAATGATGGCATCCAAACGATTACGGAACTCAGGCGTAAAGACACGTTTGAGTGCTTCAGTGTTATCACGACTATGATCTTGCTGCGTAAAGCCCATGGACGAGCGACTGATGCTATCCGCGCCGACATTTGTTGTCATAATAACAATGACTTGCTTAAAGATAGCAACACGACCATTATTGTCAGTCAATGTACCATGATCCATGACTTGTAATAGCAGGTTAAAGACATCAGGGTGCGCTTTTTCGATCTCATCAAGTAACAAAACGCAATGCGGATGTTGATTGATTTTTTCAGTAAGCAAACCACCTTGATCATAACCGACATAGCCTGGCGGTGCACCAATTAGGCGTGAGGCGGTATGGGCTTCCATATACTCTGACATATCGAAGCGTACCAACTCGACACCGAGCAAATTGGCTAGCTGACGTGACACTTCTGTTTTACCAACCCCAGTCGGACCGGCAAACATAAATGAACCAATGGGCTTGTCAGGCGCTTTAAGACCAGCACGCGACAATTTGATCGCATCTGCTAACGTCTCAATCGCTTCATCTTGCCCAAATACTAAGTGCTTAAGGTCGCGATCTAAGTGCTCAAGAATACTCTTATCATCACTCGATACTGACTTGGGCGGAATACGCGCAAGCTTAGCAATGATCGCTTCAATATCTGCCACATCAATTTTCATCGGTGGTTTTTTCTTGGCGTTAGATGCTTTAGAATCATCAGACGATTGGGCACGGTCATTGGCTTTTGCCGCATCTGCTTCATCTTGCATTTCACTATCAGTCGCGTCATGAGCCACGGCGCTATCAACATCCTCATCAATCTGGGCGTCAAAGTCTTGTTCTAGATCCGCAATGAAGCTTTCTTCTGCATCAATATCATCGGCATCAGGAATCACACCCAAACGTTTATACGCACCCGCTTCATCAATCACGTCAATGGCCTTATCTGGCAAAAAGCGCTCATGAATGTGTTTAGCGGACAACTGTACGGCAGTGACCAAGGCCTCATCTGTGTACTCAACGTTATGAAACTCTTCGTAACGTGGTTTAAGACCCCGCAAAATATCAATACTGTCATCGACACTAGGTTCTTTCACATCGATTTTTTGGAAACGACGTGACAATGCATGATCTTTTTCAAATACCTGACGATATTCGGTAAAGGTCGTTGAACCAATACAGCGTAACTCTCCATTGGCAAGCGCTGGCTTGATTAGGTTGGACACATCCATATTACTGCTCATGGACGAGCCTGCGCCAATAATCATATGTATCTCATCAATAAACAAGATAGCATTAGGTTTTTTCTTTAGGGCATCGAGCAGTGACTTCATACGTTTTTCAAAATCACCACGATATTTAGTGCCCGCAATCAATGAGCCAATATCAAGACTATAGATGACACAACCATTCAGCGGCTTCGGCGCTCTATCATTGATAATCAACCATGCCAAACCTTCAGCAATAGACGTCTTACCAACACCCGGCTCACCGACCAACAAGGGATTGTTTTTACGTCGGCGGCACAGTACTTGCGCGGCACGCTCAATCTCAGAGGCACGGCCAATCAGTGGGTCTGTTTTGCCCTCAGCAGCGCGCTGGTTTAAGTTAGTGGCAAATTCTACCAATGGGTCTTTACTGGTCTTCTCTGACGCACTACGGCGCTCACCAGTCATAGAAGCACGCGGCTCAGCTGGCTCGTCTTTATCTTGTCCATGTGACAAGTACTGGGTTAGCTCCAGACGGCTAATACCCTGCTTTTTCAGTAAATAAACCGCGTACGTATCATGCTCAGAAAACATAGACACTAAAATATCTGAGCCTTCGACAAGGCGGCCACCGCCAATAGACTGCACGTGGAAAATAGCACGTTGCAAAATACGATCAAAGCTTTGGGTTGGCTGCGGCGATTGTTCCGAATCTGCGTCGACGGTTGGCGTGTGCTTACTAATATAAGCCTCAAGCTCAGTGCGCAGCGTTGAAACATTGGCATTACACGCAGTTAAGGTATTGGCAGCGTGAGTATTTTCTAACAATGCCAGTAATAGATGTTCAACAGTGAGATACTCATGCGATTTTTGGCGCGCAAGCGTCATTGCTAAACGTAGAGAAACTTCAAGATGACGACTTAACATAACGACTTCCTACGGTTATACCTATCTTTATAATTGATAGCTTTATGAATGAGTTAGTAAGTAAATCAGGGCGACAGATGGATTGTTCAAGGGCAACATCCGTATTATTAAAAGGTATCATGAAATGACATTGGTCATGCATTGCTTACCTACTTATCATCGATCAAGAGAGTTAACCACTCACATTCTCTTTTCTTTATCTCAACACGATACTTCAGCAGAGTCAATCTATTAACACAGACTAAAATGTATCGAAGCATATTACATCTTGATAGACACAAAAATAATAGAGCAGCAACGCTCAGGAAACTGGGTAGATACAAGAGAGTTTGGTTATAAGATAACGAAGGGAGGTATAAAAATTTGGCTGTTTTTTATTTAAGCACGGAGCGGAACAAAAATTTCTAAGACAACGCTGCTTGAATATCGATGCTATTAAAAAACGATACTAGAAGAGGAGTGATACAAGACCTCTGGCTCTGCCCCTACTTAACGGGGTGACTTACTATATAAGGCTATATTAGAAGAAAATCAAGGTTGTGATAATAATACAGCCATTCATTCAGTATGTTTTATAAGAAAGATGTGATCAATGAGGACTTGGTGCAGAGTGCTTATTAAGCTGGCTATCAAGGTAAACTATTTATAAGCTGTACTGATGGTTTGATATCACAAGGCAGAGAAAGCAAAAGCAAAAGCAAAAGCAAAAGCAAAAGCAAAGTGAGAGTTGCACATTAACATCTGTACAATGTTTTTATTCGCCTTGGTGCGGCTCTATTTGGGTCAGTAGCGGATAGCCTTCACGATGGGCAAGGCTGTTCACTTTTTTGGCCTTAGTTTCAGCAATATCTTTAGGATAAATACCCGCAATGCCTTTGCTACTGTTGTGAATCGTCAGCATAATTTCCACCGCAGAATCCATACTATGACGGAACTCCGACTGTAAAATATAGACGACGAACTCCATGGGCGTATAGTTATCATTATACATAACCACGGCATACATCGGCGGCTTAGCCACTTCTGGCTCTGCCACCAATACATCTGCTTGCGGCGAGGTTTCCCCGTCGGTATCGCCCTCTTGTGCATGATGAGCAGGCATATTTGGGAAGTGCCAATCAGAAACCGTTGGCGTAGCTTGTAATATCATTTTTTTCATCATAATAAAAATACAGTTATCAGGTGTTTTTGAAGTAAGAAAGAGTAGACAGGCAGGAAACCACGCAGAGAACAAAACATCATTTAAGGACTATGTCATTATTGCTTTATGATTGATTAAGGCTCAATGGGACTTTCATCGACTTCCGGCAAGTCCAAAAGTGACAACGGCAGGTTATCAACTCGATCGCCAAGCTTCCAGTCATATAGCTGTTCCGCTTTCTGCCCACCTGCTTGTACGCTCAGTTTCACTTGTAGAGGTTTAAAACCTGAGGGCATCATAAAGCGGCCCCGAATACGAGTGATACCTTCAATGGAGTAAGTTACGGGATCTAATGGCACTTCTACAAAGTCATTGTCATTGAGCAATGTCAAGGTGGGCTTTAAACGCTTGGCTTCTCCATCACTTGCCAGCATACCGATATCAAAACCATATTCAAAGGCGTTCTCAGGTAGTGGTTCAATCTTAGCGCCAAGTATTTGTAAGGGCATACCGCCTTTTTGGCTAATGAAATCAGCGTAGAGTTCATTCAGCTGCGCGACTTGCTTGTTTTCAATCGTTAATTCCTGCTGGTTTTCACGTAACTCTTTTAGATTGGCCAAGCTTATTGCCAGCTCTTGCTTGGCTGTAACGGCTTGATTGGTCGCTATTTTATTACTGTGCCTTAATTCTTTTAGCGCTTTAGTGGCCTCGGTGCTATTGATTAACGCTTGCTTGGTTTCAGTTTGCATCGAATGAAAGCCGCGCTGATACCCCAGTTTATGACCAAATATGAGACTCACGCCCGCAGTCACTAGGACGACCACGACAAATAACGCCAGTACCAGTGTCGATGCCCCTTTTTGCGCCCTACCCGTCGTATTTGCTAGGCAATCCTTACTGGTCACAAAATGTGGTCTACGCTCCAAATGAGGTAAAGCAGAATCTTGGCACGATGAACGTGCTGGCTGTGAGCAAAAGCGTAGTATGAGCTTAACACGCATTTAGACAGTATCTCTTAACAGTAAAGGCAAGTTATTATAGCGGAATTTATAATCAATACCTAGCACCGTAAATGTGAATAGAGTGGCGATAAGAACCAGTACTAAGGGACAATAGGAGCAAAGTTTAGCCCCATTGTTTCATCAAATCCAAACATAACATTCATATTCTGTACCGCTTGGCCCGCCGCCCCTTTTACCAAATTGTCCTGCACGACGATAACGGTTAGCTCAGCACGCTCATTGTCTTGATGCACGGCAATACGTAAGCGATTGCTGGCACGGACGCTACGGGTGTCGGGATAAATACCCTTTGGCATAACATCAATGAACGGCTCTGAGGCATAAACACTCTCGAATGCGTGTTGCCAATCAATAGCCGCACCAGCCTCCGTAAGCTCCATGTGAATAGAGCTGAGCATGCCACGAATCATGGGCACAAGATGCGGTAAAAAACGAATGCGATGGGTAAACTGACTGTCTAACAGCTGGGCGACGCCTTGCTCAATCTCGGGCAGGTGACGATGTCCTTCAACGCTATACGCTTTAAAATTATCGGTGGTTTCAGCATAGTTAAGCGCAAGCTTTGCTTGACGTCCAGCGCCTGAAACACCAGATTTGGCATCAATGACAATACGAGGCTCAACCAGTCTTTGTGCCTGCTTATTTTGTGCTTCTATTATGGGTTTTAAGCCCAAAATAGCCGTGGTCGGATAACAGCCAGGATTGCCGACGACTAAAGCACTGGCAAGCTTATCGCGATTGACTTCAGGTAATCCATAAACGGCTGTTTTTAGCAGCTCAGGACAAGCATGCGACTGTTGATACCACTGCTCAAAATCGGTCAGTGACTGTAAACGAAAGTCAGCCGCCAAATCGATCACTTTTACGCCTGCTTGAGTGAGTGCTTCAGCTTGCTGCATGGCAACGCCATGCGGTGTCGCAAAAAATACCACATCGCACTTTTGTAACGTAGCAAGTGTGTTATCACCTAAGTCACTAAAGACGATATCTGAGATACCACGTAAGCTTGGAAATATCTCATCAGCGCGTGTACCCGCTTCGCTACGCGACGTTAGTAAATCAATCGAGACTTTAGGATGCGCCGACAACAGACGAATCAACTCAACACCTGTATAGCCTGTACCACCAACAATCGCTGCTGAAATCATAAGATAGCCTTTTTTCTTGTACTCAGTAAAAACATTCTAAATCGCTATAAAAGTCAATTTTTAGCTTAATAAGCCAAAAAGTGATCGCTTCTACATTTTAGAGTGTTTAGATTTGATAGTCATGTACCGCATCAATAAACACTTTAGCATGGTCAGGGTTGACCCACTGAGTAATTCCATGACCTAAGTTTGCGATGTAGCCTGTTTTTTCACCGTTAGCATACGCACTATCAAGCATCGCATTCACTTCACTACGGATAGACGCAGGTGATCCGTACAAGGTTGCTGGATCCAAGTTACCTTGAATCGCTTTACTACTCTGTAGTTTTTTATGCTGTTTGGTCAACTGGCGCTGACTTTCAGTCAATACTTGCCGCGCACGATCGATCGGCATCGTCCAGTCTAGGCCAAGAGCATCCGCTTCGCTGTCCGCTTGAACATCGAGCCATAACCCGCCGCCCTTAGTGAATAGTACCACAGGTATTTGTGGATGGCGTACCTTTAACTCAGCGACAATGCGCTTGTTATAAGCGTGAGAAAAATCAATAAATTGACGATGACCAAGTGCCCCGCCCCAACTATCAAATATTTGTAAGACTTGAGCACCAGCGACCACTTGCGCATCTAAATAGTCAATCACAGCTGTTGCCAACTTATCTAACAGTTGATGTAAAAAATCAGGATTGCTATATAAAAAACCTTTGGTATAACGATAATCTTTTGAGCTACCACCCTCAATCATATAGGTCGCTAGTGTCCATGGACTACCAGAAAAACCAAATAATGGTACTTGACCATTTAGCGCTTTACGAATGCTCGTCACCGCACGCATGACATAATCAAGAGAGTCATTAGCATCTAGCACGGGCAGTCTATCAAGATCAGCCTGTTGACGAATCGGATGTTTAAACTTAGGACCTTCACCCGTCTCAAAATATAAACCCAATCCCATGGCATCAGGGATGGTCAAGATATCACTGAATAAAATAGCGGCGTCCAAATCGTAACGACGCAGAGGCTGCAACGTCACTTCAGTGGCGCGGTCTGTGTCTCTACATAGGCTCATAAAGTCACCCGCCTCAGCGCGAGTCGCCTTATATTCTGGTAAATAACGACCTGCTTGACGCATCATCCAGACTGGCGTGGTATCGATCGTCTCAAAGCGTAGTGCCCGTAGCAATCTATCGTTTTTTAACGGCGCAAATTCTTGCCCAATTGAGTCACTATTATCTGAAGCACTCATGTACAAATCTCCAAAACAACACAGTATTTATACGTCTTAATAGATACTATGCTGGTTAAAATAAGTTGAATAAAGGAATAAAAAACGCTTATACGTGTAGATAGTGACGTCTGATCTGAATGTTCTTAACAGCGTTAACTGATACGACGCTTTAGACTTTATAAGTATGATTTGCTGTGATGCTGGATAAAAATAGCTTACCTATACGATAGATAAGCTATTTCAATCAGGAAAATCTGCTTAACCATTCACGTACTATACTGTCAAAGCCAAGTTATCACGGTGCACCATGACGACGCGCTCTTCGTTACTACCAAAGATCTTATCAAAATGTTCTGTCCGCTCACGAGCCACTCGGCGCGCATCATGCGACGAGAAATTCACTTGTCCAACTGCGATACGCTCGCCTGTATCCTGATGAATAATCTCTACAACATCCCCTTCATCAAAGCCGCCACGCACCTCTACCACACCGACTGGTAACAGACTTCTATTGTGCTCAGTCAACGCCTTTGCTGCACCAGCGTCGACCACCAAGCTGCCTGACATGCGTAGATGCGCCGCCAGCCACTGCTTACGAGCAATAATTTTGTCTTCATCGTTGGTCGTCAAAAGCGTACCGACCGCTTCACCTGACACCACGCGCGTGATGACATCGTCAATAGCCCCGCTCACGATTACGGTTGGACAGCCACCCATTGCAGCAAGACGACCTGCACGGATTTTGGTCAACATACCGCCGCGTCCAAGCTTTCCGCCATCTCCTGCTATATCAAACAAATAATCCGCCATTGCACGCTCTTGACGAATCATCTTGGCATCAGGATTGTCACGCGGGTTATCAGTGAACACGCCCTCTTGATCCGTTAAGATAATGTACAAATCAGCATTAACCATCGCTGCTGCCATCGCTCCTAACGTGTCATTATCACCAAATTTAATTTCATCAATGGTAATGGTATCATTTTCATTAATGACGGGTAGCACGCGCCATTCTAGTAATTGTGTGAGCGCGCCTGTCGTATTGAGATAACGGCTACGATTAGACAAGTCATCATGCGTTAGTAGTAGCTGCGAGCTTTGGATACCATGTTGGATCAGTGCTGACCACCATGTTTCAATCAAACCCATTTGACCAATAGAAGCACAAGCCTGTAGTGCAGCCAGTTTTTTAGGACGTTCATCAAGGTTCATGCGTACCACACCTTCAGCCACTGCACCTGATGATACCAGCAGCACTTCGACCCCTTGCTTATGTAGCTTAGCGATCTGCTTTGCCCACTCGTATATGGCAGTTCGATCTAGCCCTCGGCCGTTATTGGTTAACAGCGATGAACCAATCTTGACAATAACGCGCTGAATATCAAAGTTGCGAGTTTGTTTAATAAACCTTGCTTCTTCGGTCGTTTTTTCCATGTCACCTGCCATATAAACTCCTGTTTCTCATGTGAATTGATTACGGGGAATAATTAAAAAATTCTAGTATATCAGCTCAAGCGTGGTCGCTTAAGGAACATAAACCACCTCAACACCATCTTCATCGTCATCATCAAGATCGCTATCATTGGCTAAATCCAAGCCTTCACGCTGGGCTTTGCGAGCCGCGCGATACGCTTCGCGCTGAGCTTCTGTATTTACACGTACTTCCGCTTCTAAACGCTCAAAGCGTTCTTTTTGCGCTTCAGCGAAGATCGGGTCTTCTATTTCACGCTCACGCTCACGCTCAATTTCATTCATTAAGTGGTATTTGACCGCATCTACGCCTTCACCAGTCAGAGTTGCAGTGCGGAAAACCATACCTGTCCAACCAAGCTCTGCCACAATGTGCGTGCAAAGCTCATTCAAATCTTCGTCATCGACCTGATCAATTTTGTTCAATACCAAAATTTGCGGTAAGTTGGCCAATTCAGGAGAGAAGCGCTCAAGCTCATTTAAGATAACGCGAGCATTTTCTACCGGATCACTACCGTCAATTGGTTTTACATCGACTAAGTGCAGCAGGCGGCGCGTACGAGCCACGTGCTTTAAAAAGCGAATGCCCAGTCCAGCCCCTTCTGATGCGCCTTCAATAAGACCAGGAATATCAGCCATGACAAAGGAGCGATGACGTCCAATATCCACCACGCCCAAGTTTGGCACTAGCGTGGTAAACGGATAGTCAGCAACTTTCGGTCTGGCAGCAGAGACTTGACGGATAAAAGTAGATTTACCCGCATTAGGTAGACCGACCAAACCCACGTCAGCCACTACTTTTAGCTCAAATTTGAGGATTTTTAATTCCCCTTCAAAACCTGATGTGGCTTTGCGTGGGGCTTGGTTCGTAGAGCTTTTGAAATGCGTATTACCCAGACCACCGTCGCCGCCTTTGGCAATCAGTAATTTCTGACCAATTTCAACTAAGTCTCCCAGCACCTCATCTGTTTCAGTGTCGACCACAGTGGTGCCAATCGGTACTGGCAAATAAATATCGTCAGAGCCTTTACCTGAGCAGTTCTTACTGTGTCCGTTTTCACCGCGCATCGCGTCATAGCGACGGGTATAACGATAGTCAACTAAGGTGTTGGTGTTGTCATCAGCGATGACATAGACGTCGCCGCCACTACCACCATCACCGCCATCAGGACCACCACGCGGTACATATTTTTCTCGGCGAAAACTGGCGATTCCGTTACCACCGTCACCTGCTTTTACCGTTACGACGGCTTCATCAATAAATCGCATCTTACGTTCCTTAATTTACAATCCAGTGTATATACTGGTACAGCCAACGGCTGTCTTTTAGGTTGTTACTATATCGTGCTGCCCTAGTGAACGCAGCAAGCAATGGCATTGCTCTTAGCATTCATTATGACAATAACACCCGATAACCAATCGGACTATCGGGTGTTTGGTATGACACTTCAAATTATGCTTAATTTCTGACAGAAACCTCAAGTAAAATCTGCGCAAACCTAACGCTTACTACCGTATTTTATGAGGTTGCCACTTTGCCAAATTTGGCATTTTATGCTGGAATCTGAGTATAACTAATTCCAGCCATTTGTGTCGCCAAACGTAATACTTGAGTGCTGTAACCTACTTCGTTGTCATACCAAATATAAACAATGGCATGATTATCCGTCAAGATCGTTGCTTGTGCATCAACGATACCGACGTGCGTGTCACCGACAAAATCAGTCGATACCGCTTCTGTCGAATCCGTATAAGCAATCTGTGTCTGCCAAGTGCTGCTGTTGGCCACTTTACGCATGAACTTATTTAACGCCTCTGCACTTTCTGGAGCAGATTTAAGATTCAAGTTCAAAATCGCTAAGCTGACGTTGGGAGTAGGTACACGAATGGCATTACCAGTGAGTTTACCACTCAAGGCTGGTAACGCTTTGCCCACTGCTTTTGCCGCGCCCGTACTGGTGATCACCATATTAAGGACCGCACTACGACCCCGACGATCTGCTTTATGGTAGTTATCAATTAGGTTTTGGTCATTAGTAAATGAATGAATCGTTTCAACGTGACCGTTTTCGATACCGTACTCATCATTCAATACTTTTAAAGTTGGGGTGATAGCGTTGGTGGTACAGCTCGCTGCACTCACAATCGTGTCATCACCAACCGTGTCATTATTCACACCGTACACGACGTTTTTGATATCGCCACCAGCTGGTGCCGTTAATAGCACTTTTTTCACACCTGTAGACTGCACGTGCTTACCAAGACCCGCTTCGTCTTTCCAGATGCCTGTATTATCAATAACCAAGGCATTGTCGATGCCGTAAACGGTATAGTCAATGCTACTTGGGTCATTGGCATAGATAACCTGGACAAAGCGACCATTGATGATCAAGCCGTTGTTTTCATCATCCACTACCACGGCACCCGCGAAGCTACCATGAATTGAGTCACGCTCTAATAATGAGGCACGTTTTGCCAAATCACCAGCGGCAGCAGGACGGACCACAATGGCTTTTAGCTGTAGCCCTTTTGAACTTGACGCTTGTGACAATAGTAGGCGCGTTAAGATACGACCAATACGGCCAAAACCATATAGCACAACATCCGTTGCAGAATTCACCGTACTTTCACTGATGTTAACCGCTTGAAGGGCCGCTTGTAAGCTGGTGTCATTGGCGATCAACTGTCCAACATCAACCTGTGCAGACTGGAGACTGTCATTTTCTGCCAGCGTTTTAACCATCGCTAAGGTAGCAGCGATATCGATAGATTGGGCTTCTTGATTACGTAGCGCTACTTTTTGATGTAATGCTAATATTTGACCAACTGAGGTAGTATTTAGCGTGTCACCAAACAAGGTCACTTGTACGTCTTGCTCATTGTAGAGCTTATTCAATAGCCCCATAAGCTCAATCGCTTGTTGCTCTTGATTATTATAGTGGCCTAAGTGGTCTTGATGTAGTTGGCGTAAGGTATCAGCGTTGCTCACGAGAAACATCCTTATGGTCGGTAATGTATGATCAGTAAAGTTTAAAAAATATAGAGTAGATAGGTGATGCGCAGTTACTCTAGTATGGAAACCACACACTATTAGTGTCAGTGATAAAGTGTAGAGTAGATAGATTGCCTAGATTTTAGCCTAAAACGCCTTATTTTGCCAGTGATAACCGATCTGCTAGGGTCGATAAGGTATTTTATTAGCCTATATTGGTTATTATAAAAATAAAGGCAGCCAATTGAGCTACCTTTATTTTTATTGTCTTAAGTCTTGGGTATGACATCAAGAGCTGTCCATCCTTTAACGTATCAGTTAAGCAGGTATAGGCAATTATGGCACCAGATTTACCGTTTGATTGGTTTGCGGTGTCAACTTAAACTCTTTTAAGTCATAGCCTTGTTGTTGGGCAATCTGCCGATACTTAGCATAGGTTTCCTGAGTCACATTTGGTGAGCGCGCTAATAACCAGAGATACTCTTTATCAGGTGTCCCTACCAAAGCCGTTTTGTAGTCAGCATCACGTGCTAGCACCCAATAATCGGCACGGCCGACTGGCAACCAGCGTAACCAAGAAGGTAAAAATGTAACTTTTAGTTTGCTTCCTGATTCATCAACTGGCTTAGCTAAACCTTCAGCAACGATGCTAGAACCGTCTTTATCCACACACTTATTAGTGACTATAATACCTGAACCATCTGTTTTTTCAGTGTAGTTGGCGGTCACATCACCAGCACAATTACGCTGAAAATACATGGGCAAGCGTCCTATTTCATACCACGTCCCAGTATATTTATTGAGATCGACATGATCCACAGTGGTCGGTGTACTGGCCGACTTATGAATGATGGCACTCGGCTTAATAGACAGCATTTCTGTCGTGGTTTTCTCAGTCGTTGCGTCAGCCGCCACACTATCACTAGTGTTAACCGGCGGCGTTGCAGCGTAAGCTGAAAATGCTGCTAGCGGTATGATAATAGCTAAGGCAATACCTGTGTGCTTGATCAGTCCATTCATAAATATACGCTCCGGTATGTCTTGATACGAGGTGTGAGTTGCGGTTGATGAGGCACTGACACTTTGCCCCAGCCCCCCTTTTCGTTCTAGTTTTTTTGGTAACACCTCTGCATGATCCTCTAAAAACCCTGACAGCATGGGTTCTTTTTCGGCCAGCTTTGTGGCCTGCTTATAGCCCTCAGAGTAATAGCCATTAGCAATATCCGTGCTTTCACTAACGCTGACGCTGGATCTTGACCCTTTATTTTTTATAGTGGTGCTGTCAAGCATACCAGACTCTTTGGTTTTTAACGTGCTAGTGTTTGCACTTTTATAGCCAAAATTACTGTCTTGCATGGAGGTGTTTTTTGCAGCCTGTTTTAAGTCGTTATCATTCGGAACATCATGGTTATAGCTAGCATCGTTGCTGGCATAGCTTGTCTGTCGCCCATTACTACCATTTAAGCAATAACGATTCGACTGGCTATTCTGCTGAGACTGAGAACCAGCTTCCTGTGAATCAGACCATACTGATTGAGGTAACTTATTGGTTTTCATAGGGGTACCATATTAATAGTGACTGTTAAAATTCTTTACTTATCACACTCGTTTGATCCAATCTATGGACGTTATTTACTGACAAAACGCATTTACTGTGTGAGCTTGTACGGCAAAACTTAAATATTATTAGATTAGAAAGAATAAGATTGGTATTTGATCAGCAAATTGCTTATCACAATTAGAGTCAATTCTCTTTAAATTAGGTAGTATATATTAAGGGGAGATTGACTATTAAAACAGTGTTGCAATGTAGGGAAACGCAACGGTTTGTAAGTAATTATGTGCTTATGGTGTCCAACAAACACATAGTTACTCATCGGATAAATATGTTCAAAATCAGTTATTTGCTTTGCTGAGTTTCAACACCCCATCGCACCGACGCGGCTAGCGTGGTTATGTCTACCAGCCGTTACGCTTTAGGTTTTTGTGATGAAAGAAACTGACGAATACCTGCCACACTAACCCCGCCGTATGAGATTGCTTGATCAATTAGTGTCGGTGATAATCCGCCCAAACCGATAATCGGTATATCAGACAATTGTGCCAATGCGGACCATGTCTCCCAACCAAGTGAGACAGCATCTGGATGGGTTTGGGTAGCTAACACAGGTGATAAGAAAGCCCCAACTACTGGAGGTAATTGTTGCTGCAATCGAGCTCTAGCAAGTTTATTAGCTGCTGTAATGCTGTCGGCATCATGGCAACTGACGATTAATGGATGAGAGCTTGAGATTCCTTGGTCAGGCATCGCAGCCTCCTGAGCATCATTAAACCATTGCATCAATGCCGTATGGGTTAAATGATGAGCAACAACGTGAGTATCAGTGCCTAAAAGCTGGCTATCCGCATGATGAGGGACAATCACATGGATATCCGGACGCGCCCGCGTCAACTGCGCGATGAGCTTCTCTGTGCCCGCTTCTTTTGTTCGCACATACACCCATGCGGCGACTGTTAGTTTTTCTTCATGATATTGCAGCCACGCTACCGCTGGGTCAGAATGGTCATCAAAATGTGACAGTGGATAAGTAATCGTTATATTTGCCGGCAATTTTAGCCATTCAAGCATCGTCTTGTTGGCAGCTGGCAAGTCATACTTCTCGGCCAATAAGTCCGCTTTACTTACCCACGTCAGTGCCTGCTTTTCTAGCCCGTATTGGCAGTGCTTGTGCTGCTCATACTGCAGCGCTGTTAGCTCAATCTTATAAACCTGTAAGCTAACTTGCTTATCGCCATAGTCATGATGTAGGCGACCAAGTTTCACGATCGTGTTCTCATGAATGGCAAACCCTGTCTCTTCAGCGACTTCTCGGATGACTGCCTGCTTTGCGTTTTCACTCGCCTCTATTTTACCGCCTACGAACTCATAACGATTACCCTGATGTTGCGCAGCGTTTCTAAATCCAAGCAAATACTGTTCTTTATAGTGAATAACTGCCACCGCAACGTTGACGACAGTCGCCTTCTCACAGGTGGTTGAATGGTTTGATGGGCTTGGCATAGGAAGATCCTTTATTGCTATTTTTATGACGTTGCTGTCTTCTCCCTTTATAAGGTGAAAAGAGCTACTAAATTCACGTTAACGTATGGTTTATCCATTATTGTGATAAAAAATATGACTTATAAGGGCGGTATCAGGCTTGCTTTAGATAAGTTTACACAATGACTGCAATTTATTTTATTAATTAGCTTGCAAAATCTTTGAATGTAAATGATAATTATTATCGTTAAAAGGCAGTCATTCTATTGCTCCTTCACTCAGCCACTTTTTATCAAAAGGAATTTACCATGAGCATGGTCATCTCTCGTTATTTGAATTGCCGTGAAAACCGCTTACCTACCCTACAGTCGCAGCATCTGTTTGCACTCACCAAAGAAGTGCGTATCGAACATGAAGGTGAAGAGTATCGTCTACGTTTAACACGTAACAATCGCTTAATTTTGACTAAATAAGTAGAAAATAACGTCAGCACCCTTATAAAAAAACGCCTTCATTAAAAGGCGTTTTTTATTGCAAACCAGTTATGAGCGGCACGATGAATCTCTCAATCCTAGGTGTTGTCAGTATCTAGGTACATAGTCGATGCACTTAAACAGTGTTATAGCGCTACTAGCACAAATTTTACGCAGCCTCTGTCTGCGTAGGCACAGCACGCACGTAAAACTTGTGCTAGTAGCGCGTTTAAATTTATACAACCGTTTTATTGTCAACTGACCATATCTTCTAGAACTGCCAACTATAGACCACATCTACTGCATTTTCTGCAGCTGACGTTGCTTCAATGTAGATACGGCGTGTCAGCTGATAGCGAATAGAGAGGCTGTTTTGCGCGTTAAAAACGCCCACGCCATAGCGAATATATAAGTCAGGACTCACGTAACCTGTGACATTGACATTGGTATCTTCGCTACCCCCTGAGGCATCCACCGTCAAACTCTGAAAGCCAAAAGCTTGACCGATTTGATTGGTTAGATTGCGCGTGCCACTCAGACCAAAGCTCAATCCAGCTGCCGCTAAGTTATTGGTGACCTGCGACTTAAAGCCCTGCTCACTAATTTGTGTGGCGCTTCTGTTATTGATTCGCCCTGTAACTAGCGCATTCATGGCTTGCTGTTGAGTCAGGCCTGCATTATTAAAGACCGTGATATTCGGATTTTCGGTACTGCCCTTGACACGCACGCCTACGGTTTTTCCATCGATCGTTTTAACCGCTTCAATACTCAAGTTAGGCTTCATGACATCACCGTTGAAGCGTACTTGCCCGTAGTTAAGCTCTAGATTCTGACCAAAGGCGTTGATATTGGTGCGACGTGATACCTGTACCACCCCTTTCGCCCGCATGACACCTGTTCCATTTTGAGTAACATTAATCGCTCCTGCTAACGGAATCACTGCCCCAAAACCACGGAAGTTTATATTGTCACCCAAGTCGACACCAATGTCTGCATTGATGGACCAAGGTTTTGAAACCGCCAATACCTCATCAATATTACCAATCAGACGACGATCAAGCACAACTGCATCTTCAGTTTGCGTGATAATATCTTCACTGGCTTCTGGTGGACGAATGGTTGCTGAAGGCACACTCACTGCGCCTTTGATACTGACATAACGGTCAGTTGGACGTATGATGATATCGATATCAGGATTAATCTCCGCGACTAATAATGGCGGCTGCGTGATCACCAAGCGCTCACCAACCACGCTAAGCTTGGCCTGTAACTTTTGTTGCCAGTTCACGGTGCCTTTTAGTGTGCCTGTACCTGTACCACTGTCAAAGCTTCCATCAATGGTCGCCTGTGTACCACGAACTTTAGCTTCAGTATTCACGTTGGTTAAATTCACTGGTAGATCAAGCATCGCGATACGGCCATCAACGAGCTTCACATTCCCATAGAACTGCGGCTTGTCTAATGTCCCGCCCAGTCCACCTGCCATAGTGACATTACCTTCTAGCACTCGCATACCTGGGAAGAAAGGCTTAAATATCGCTAGATTAAGCTCATTTAGCACCAACGCACCTGAAATTGGCTTCGGGGTCTTATAAGGATCAACGACCACTTCAGCATAACCACGAGCACCGCGACCCGTATTGATGTCTGTACGCAGCTTGATACCCTCAGGAACTGACATAGCAATGAGTGACACACGCTTATACGGCAAGGTCACAGGCGCGCTATCCCCATCTTGGATCAAACCAATTTTGCCATTATCCGAGTATAACGTCATATTGATGGTTGGTGGACGTCCCGCTTGCCAGCCCACAATAGCTTTACCATTAATTTTACCGTGCCAATCGATGTCTTTGGGTAAAAAAACTGAGAACAATGACGTATCTAGATTTTGCACAGCAATATTGATATCGCCTTTATCTGGTGACGCGATTAAGTTTTCGCGTAAGCATAGTTTGCCAGACTGGTCAGTTGCCTGCCAACAATGTGCCGCCAGCTGTACCTTTAAGTCACTATTATTGCCACTTTGGTTATTAGGTAGATTTACAATCAACTGCGCAGGCTGCAACTGTTTTAAGGTCGCGTACTGGGATTCAATACGGCCCTTGCCAATCACACCCGACCAAATAAGCTGGTCTCGGTTAAAGCCACCTTTCAGCCGTGCGCTAATATCGAGCTGCTCATTGGCAACGTTAAGATCGACCACATGTGCCTGTTCAGTACCATTAAAGACGGCTTCCACACTTTCAAAACTTTGCCCTGCCGCATCTAAGCCTTCAGCGGTGACGATGAGCTGACTTGGACTGTTTGCCAAATTGACCAGTTTGCCGCGCACACGGCCCTGTCGCAAAATAAAACCTGGCAACGCAATACGCTCACCGACCAAATCGATATAAATGGTTGGTAATGCCTGTCCGGCTGGTTGCGTTAAGGTCGCGCCGCCCGTTACTTTACCAGCCAGCTTGTCTGAGAGTTGATCCAGACTGGTGATATTGATTTTGGTTTGTAATTGTCTGGCATTGCCATTGGCTGTTATATAATTATCACCCCAACGCAGCACGAGATTGTCAGCGTTCAAACTGTCGATTAAGGCATTCACTTGCTTATACTGCGCCTGCGCATCTTGCGTTTGGAGACGTTTAAAGTAGCTTGCTAAGTCTTTTGGCAAACGCAGTTTCGCCGCCAAACTGCCTTTCGCGCTAAGCGGTTGACCTTTTAACATACCACTTAGGTTAATCTGCTCAATATTAATAACTTGCTGCGAGTCAGTCCAGCGTCCATTCGTACTAATGGTCCCAGTGATAAGGCTTGGCGTGTCTTTTAGGAAATATCCTACGTTGAAACGATCCATCACGGCATTGATGTCCCAAGCAATGCCTTGGCTCACATCAACGGTGCCTTTGGCATTAATACTGCCCGCCGCGCCTATATGACTAAAACGGTTAATACGAAACAGCTGAGCGTCGCCACTGGCATCAATAATTAACTCACCTGCTGGTAGTTGTTCCGCATCTAACACCCCATCGAAGTTGACCGAAAAACGTTGCAGCTTGCCTGCCGTATTGGTACTGTCTTTAGGCGGCGTTTGCCACTCACCGCTGGTCTGTAGATCACCTGTGATAATCGCTGAGTTATTGGGTAAAAAATAACCCAAATTAAACGTCTCAAAGCGACCATCGACACGCCAACCGATGTTTTTACGCAAATCGATGACACCCTTCGCACTTACTGCGCCAGCCTCACCGTTATAATTGAATTTACGAATACTGATAAGCTTTGGCGTACCAGCGGCATCGATCGAAAGTTGTCCTTTTGGCACCTCCGCCGTATCAATCTGACCATCGAAACGCGCGTCAAACACAGACAGCTCACCACCAATCATGTTGACGCTGGCATCACCGCTACCAGTAATACCGATCGTGCGGCTATCTTGCGTGTCATCAAGTTGCGCCTGCAAATCCGTTTCACTCAAAGTAACAATATGGCGCTGACCGCTCACCCCATTCTTGGTAATCTTTAATAAACGACCACGAGCGCTGACCCTTCCCGTTAAACGCTCAAGCGGTAAGTCACTGCGATATTGTTTGGGAAGTAAGCCATCGGTACGAGCGTCAATTTGCCAAGTCAGCGGCCGCTGTTTATTCGCCAGTTGAATCTGCCCAGTTCCCGTTAAGTCCCCGACGATTCCTTCGTAATCTAGGCGATTAATATCGATGGTGTCACCGTTTTTACGCACGCGTACATCGTAATTACCTTTGGGTGCCGCGTTAAGCTCATTGATAACCGCATTGGCATCGACAGATAGCCGTGAACCACGAACGATAACCTCCGCTTGTCCGCGCGGACTGTCAATATCGCCAACATTCGGCACATTTTGGCGGACGAGGTTTTGCCATCTCGCATCAATGTACCAAGGTGCCACCTGCGTAGATTTCGCTGATGTTTTACCACGGACAATATTGGCATTAACCTGTTCGCCATCACGTTGACGTAAGGCTGCATCCATCTCTATATTACCAGCGCTGTTTTGCTGCTGATAATGGACAGACAGTCTGCCATTGAGTTTTTGCGGGGCGTACGCTTTAAAATCCGTGTACTGATCAGGAATAGCGCGGCGAATATCAAAATTGCTACCAGTCGCTCGTACCTTTGCATCAAAGCTATTTTTCCAGTCTAAAATCCCCTGCAGTATCAAGTTTCCAGCGGGAACCTCTGCCTCTAAACGATCGACGCGTAACTGACTGTTTGCAATGACGCCGCGACCTTGATAATGACCGGATGGAATATCCTTGGCGGTCAGTTCGGTGTTGATACGCAGACGTATCTCAGAGATCACCCCTGCTGCCGTCGCAGTACCGCTCTTTAGATGGATATTTTGACTGTCGGCATAAGGAATCAAAATATCATCCCATTGCAATTTGGCCTGAAACGGCGAGTCATCACTCAACCCTTGCACGACGAACTCACCGCTGACATCGCTGTCATTGTAGCGACTACGCACTTTACCGACTGTGCGTTTTAATGTTCCTGTTGCGGTGATATTTAGCGGGTCAATGTAGGCTTTTTCTAGCGCACTGACCTCGGCAATTGCGCTCAGGTCCAGCGGATAATCACCTTGTAAATCAATCTCGCCTTGTAAGGCATTGATTTTGACGATATCAGCATACTGTAAATCACCACGACCCACCGTTACCGTACTACCGACCCACGTCAAGTCACGAGCAGCAATATCATGGACAACGATCGCCTCTTTAGTCACTTGCTTATAAATAATTTTTTTAATCTTAGCCTGGTCAAAACGCAGGTTGACTGGCAATTGCAAGGTTCTATAATCGTACGGCTCACCCGTTGGTGGCTTGGTATTGAGGATTTCAATGGTTTGTATGTCAGCATCACGCAAATGTACTTCTTTGGCAAAGATAGCGCGCCAGCCTACTTTGACATAGGCCTTATCAACCAATATCTCAAGATCTTCGGTCGCCTTAATATCAATGTCGGTAACCCAAATACCATCACGTAAGTTACCGCGGCCATATTTAAACTCAATACCCGTCTCAGCACTGATTTTCTCTAATATAAATTTGGTACCGGACTCTGTACCCATCGCATAGAAGAACACGGCAAACATAATCGCCAGTACGATTGTGACCAGTACTAGCAGCTTGAGTAAAAACGACAAAGGATACCAACGTCTGACTGCACGAGCGTCGCGCTGTGCTGGATCTTCATCTGGTGCGTTATTAGGCGGGGTATTTTTTGTCAGCATGACACTCAACTACGTTAAAGAATGATGACCAGCAATCGGCACGATAGATAATAAACAAAACGAACTACACGACTGAATTAAAAAACTACAAAGGCGAACCAATAAAGAAATGTAGTCTAACGGGAATACTCTCTTCTGTCACACCAGCGGCCACATCGACTCGCACGACACCGACAGGTGATGCCCAGCGAATACCAACGCCAACGCCAACTTTGGTTTCAGTTTCAAAATCTTTGTCGTAAGCATTGCCCACATCGGTGAAGAATGCCCCGCGAAAGCCCGGTCTAAATTCGTAGTTGTACTCGGCACTACCAACGGCGAGGATTTGCCCACCAGTGAGATACCCTTTATCTAGTGGTGATAAGCTTTCATAGTCATAACCGCGGATACTTTGATCCCCGCCTGCAAAGAAACGCAACTTGTAAGGCACGTCATAAAAATCATCGGCCCAAATGTAACCTGCATTCACACTGCCCAATACTTGATGTTTTTTGTCCTCACCAAAGCTATAAATACCACTCACACCCGCGCGAACGATTGCCAAGTCGGTGTCGCTAAGAGCCTTATCGGCACCGGCTTCAATGGCATAGTACTGACGTATCCCACGAGTGGGGTTAGTCGCACTATCCACATCGGTTTTATTTATACCGTAACCAAATAACAGCGCTTGCTGTTTGGGCTTGGAGGAGGTAAAGCGTATAGGCAAGTCATCTAACTCCGTCTCATCGACACCCGTTTCCAGCTCATCCAAACGGTAACGTACAGAGTAGCTGCGATTCCAACCACTTTCACGGCGTATATTACGTGCCAAGGCTGCTTTTAAGGTACTGGTAGACAAATCAAAGTTACCTTCGCCTTGATCGATCACTTCTTCTTCATAGGTCAGACGCCCTTCTAATGTATCATTAAGCGGATGCTTCCAAGGACGACTGGCGTAGACGGTGACATTTTTAGTAATTCTTGAGACTTCGGTTTCTGCCCCTGCTTGATAACCTTGACGATTGAGCAGATTATAATCTATCTTCGCAGTGGCTCGTACACCCGTATCTGTACCATAACCAAGACCAACTTGGGCATCACGTGGCTTACTGGACGATACAAAGACATACAGCGGTACTTTTTTACTCTCTGCTACTTCTTGCGGGGTTTTACGTCCTGCCAGCGTTGGTGGTACAAAGTTTTCATCAGCAATGATACTTTCTTCGTCGGGGAATATTTTTTGAGCAATGTTACTGATTGAGTCGCTAATTTTGCCTAAAAGATTATCCGCCTCTTGGTCTTTTTCATCCAACACCCGATCATTTGGCAAGTTGCTTAAGCGTTCTGCCTTTTGTCTAATGGCTTGCAGTTTATCAAGCGTTTCTTCATCAGCCTCAAACTCGATAGCGGCAATATCGGCGGCATTGACTGTCTCTGTGTTATTGGTGTCAAGACTGCTTTCACCTTCTGCAACAACCTCGTCATTATTGGCCTTGTCATCTGCATTGTCACTCATACTGCCATTCGCATCGTCTTTTCTGCTGTTACTACGATCATTGATTGCTGCTAAGCTTACGTCCTCGTTACTGCCAGTCGTGTCTGTCACGCCAGCGTTATTGATATCATCATCTAACTGGTTGTTGCTCATGGCAGGGGCGTTATCAAAATCCAATGTACTGGCTTCACTGCGCTCATCTGGCGGTAATATCGACTCAACGTTGACCGTGTTAAAGTAACGCGTCGCGGACAAATCATTGCTAAACTTGGTAACAGCGGGGCGATAAAAAGGATCGCCTGGCTCAAAGTCAAATAGCTGCTGTAGTAGCGATAGCTCAACGGGCAGCTTATCAGGGTCTTGAGTCAGTGTGTTTGTTTCTTCATCATAAGTAAAAAACACAACCTCATCAAATTCATAGCGATCGCCGGTGTTATAGACCAAAGAGACATCCGCTGTGTTGTCTGGCAAGATAACATCAACGGATTTATTGAGCCAATATTCATCGAAATAACCGTACGTGTTACTCAGTGACTCAAGCGCAGCTTTACTGTTTTTGTAGACACGGTGATTAAAGATATCGCCTTCTTGTGGCGGTAACGTTTCTTCCAACGTGACAAATTCTTCTTGCTCACTGCCTTCACCGCGAATATCAACAATACGGCTATCCACACGGACAGGCTCGCCCAGCTCTTCAATAATGACGTCAATCGTATCCCGATTAGGCTGGCGTAGACGTAACGTCACATCATAATAACCCACGGCTTTGGCAGCATCTAACGCCGTTTCACGTAACCGCGGCAAAGCAGCCGTAAAGTCAACGACCGATTGAACCGTCGTATCATCAAGGGCGGCTTTAATGTTTTTCATGGGCTGAACGTCATTATCTGCCTTGATTATATTTGGCTGACCACTGACCGTTCCTGCAGACGCTTCTTGCTGTAAATAAACCGTGGTTTCTACGTGCGGCAGCGCCATCGCACCACCATTAAACAAGCGGTTATAGAGGCGTTTGACGATATTACTACTATTACGAGCCAGTGGTTTCGGCTTACTCGCTTGTTCGAGGCTTTGATTGACGGCCTGAGTTTCGGTTTGATAATCGGGTAAGTAATCATCAGGATTGATAACGTCGGACGGCGTATCGTCCTCAGTACTGGCATTCGCTACCATCTCACCACTGTTGTCACCTGCGTCATCCACACGGCCACTACTGACAGCGTCGCTCACGTTAATTGGACGCGACATAATCTCAGCAGTTTCGGCGTCTGTCTCATTCCTACCTAAGGTATCAAGATTGCTAGGAGCAGGCAGATTGGTGGCATCTAGCTCCACATCCAAGCCAATGGGCGGCGTCGCATCATTCAGCGTCGCGATAGGCGTATCAAAATCGCTATCGTTAGGGACGTTACCGATGTTATTGATATCTTGAGCATTCTGTAGATCCATGGCAGCCAGCTCACGATCAATCTGCTCGGGCGTCATCATCTGATAGCCCTGCTGCTGAACCGCTGCCGCTTGTTGTGACAAATCCTCATTGATACTACTAGGAAAATTCAGCTGAGCACTATTTGGACTATTTACGTCTTCGCTGGTATCAAATTCATCTTTGGCATTATCTTGAGATAGCGCTAGGTTCTGAGATGGCGTGTCTGATTTTTTAATCCCTAAGCTTTGTTCACTATAGTCATCCAATACTGACTGCTCAATAATGCCTTGCTCTACTGCTTTTTTTAGGTGGAGTGCGTCCAGCGCCCTATCAAGCTGGGTATCATCATCCATAAGCGAGGTTGGTGGGTTAGCTACTATTTGATTAGGCGCTACCTGATTTGTCATAGATTGATCAGGAGTATTGCCACTGTTAGTAGTATCAGCCAACGCCGCGGGGGCAATGCCAAAACCTACTAAGCTTGTGGCTAAAGCCGTAAAAAGCGCTGAGCGGGTAAAATGAGTGCGCGGAGCGGTAGTACGAGTGTGGCTTTCACTCTGTACGCTAATAGTATTGCGCTGCTTAACCGATACGTTGCTCGCTAGAGTTGAAGGCTGGTTTTTCATGTTGATGTCCTATCACCTCACGCGGCACAATACATGGACGATAGCTATCGCCAAGTCTTACCGGTGAATAAACTTATAGCAGTTGACTAAAATTATGGGTTGTGACTTTATGGGGCGTAACGTTGCTTGGATAAGGGCATCAATAGCACAGATTTTCGCGCTCTATTTAGAGGCGCGTAGACTGCCAGACTTGAGTGATAGCACCCTTCGCCACCGCACAGACCTTATGACGCAACCACTTAAAATTTACAAATCATAACTTAGTTAATTATGAAATCATAGCATCGGCCGCATGTATTTTTACCTAAGCCTTGCTATTATACGGCTTAACAGTGATAAAACCTACGTTATATTTCGATAAGTTTTTGATACTGTTGATAATTCACTTTACCTTAACAGCCGTACTAGGCGCTCTTCTTTACGCTACCAGCCGCCACTCATCTGTAGGAATTTTCATGGCCAACCAGTTTCAGTTATTTAAGCACCGCCGTTTTAGTGCCATGTTTTTTACCCAGTTTTTGGGTGCGTTTAATGACAACGTTTTTAAGCAAGCACTCATTTTGGTGTTGACTTACACTGCTGCCAGTCAGCTGGGTATGGAGGTCAGCATTTTAAACAACTTAGCTGCGATGTTGTTCATATTGCCCTATTTTTTGTTTTCGGCATTAGCAGGTCAAATTGCTGATAAGTTTGAAAAATCGAAGCTAACACAGTTTATCAAGTTGCTTGAACTAATCATTATGGCAATCGCCGCTGTTGGCTTCGTCTTTGAATGGTATGGACTATTATTTGTAGCACTGTTTTTAATGGGTACGCACTCAACCTTTTTCGGTCCGATTAAATATGCTTACTTGCCGCAAGCCATGAAAGAAGACGAGCTGGTTGGAGCGAATGGTTTGTTTCAAATGGGCACCTCCCTCGCCATCCTCCTTGGGATGATCATCGCAGGTGTTTTAACCCAGTTGTCGCAATCACTATATTGGATTAGTGCGACTGTGTTGATCATCGCGGTTTTGGGCTATTTAGCGGCGCGTTATATTCCTATGATGCCAGCGGTGCAGCCTCACCTAAAAATCAACTGGAATATCATCACCACCAGTCTTACTACCATACGCTACTTGTACTCCCTGCCTTTTTTATTCTTTGTCATCCTTGGCAATAGCTGGTTTTGGTTTTATGGCGCGACGTTTTTGACGCAAACGCCTGAATTTAGCAAGGTCATCTTACATGGTGATGAGTCAGTGGTTATTTTTCTACTGACTTTATTTTCTGTTGGCGTATCAATTGGCTCTTTGTTGTGTAAATCATTGACCAAAAACCAAGTCAGCCTACGTCTACTACCTTTTGGTATTGCAGGATTGAGCATCTTTGCGATTGATTTGTATTTTTCCCTATCAGGTCTCAATATTGACGTAAATAATGCCACACTACTCGGTGTCGGTGAGCTGTTTGCGATGAATAGTAGCTGGCGTGTTTTTGCTGACTTGTTCTTTTTGGGATTTAGTGGCGGTTTGTACATTGTGCCTTTGTATGCCTCTATGCAGGCGTATGCGCCTAGGAGCCATCGCGCCCGCATCGTTGGTGCCAATAACATTTTCAATGCGATATTTATGGTCACCTCAGCGATTTTTGCCATTGTTGTGCTAAATACGTTAGGGTTAACCCTACCACAGCTATTTTTAGTCACAGGCGTGCTCAATCTCGCCTTTGGCGCTTTTTTATATACCAAGCTCCATAAACATGTTAAAAATGCCGTTATGCAAACGCATGACGACATCGTTCCATAGTTTAAATAGTTAAATAGCTAAAAGTGCGCCATTGAGCCACGAATATTGGTGCTGACAATTTAGATTATTTGCTATAGTAATGTGTGTGAGGCAATGACAATAATTGCCTTGCAGTAGTCTCTATCCTTATTTTATTAAGCGTACCCAACCCCATCAGGAGTGAATTATGGCCCTGCGTCCTTTATCCAAAATCGACCAATTGTTGCTTGGGGTCGATAAGGCATTACGAGCTGTCGTGCCACATTCAAACCCCAGCACTCGTCCCCTTCCCGTGACTAGTGACGAGATTCCTGAGCTTACCATTACGCAGGCGCGTCATGTCGCAGGTTTGATGCGGATCAATCACACTGGCGAAGTATGTGCGCAAGGCCTCTATCATGGGCAGGCATTTGCTGCCAAGGACAATGGCGTTAAGCAAGCCATGCAACAATCCGCCGAAGAAGAAGTCGATCATTTGGTGTGGTGTGAGACGCGTTTAGATGAGCTTGGCAGCCACGCCAGTGTCTTTACGCCTTTATGGTATGGCATGTCCTTTGGCCTAGGTGCGGTAGCGGGTGCTATCTCTAATGAATTTAGTTTGGGATTCGTTGCAGAGACAGAAGCACAGGTCAGCGAGCATTTGCAAGATCACATCAAACAGCTACCTGAACACGATCAACGCTCAAAAGAAATACTGGCGCAAATGGACGTGGAAGAATTGCATCATCGTGAGCTGGCACTTGCAAGTGGCGGTGCCGCATTGTCACCACCTGTCCGTCAGACCATGCGCTGGATGGCCAACCGCATGAAGGCCACCGCTTACCATTTATAATGGCTGATTTTGCAGTAGTGAGTTTTGTCATAGCCATTATGTTAGCTGCGTTATTCATACTGTTGAGACTCATAACTTTGCTTAAGGTTTCCTATTAACAATCCTACTACTGATGGCATTAAGCTTAATTTGCTAGGGTATTAAAAATTTGTACGATTTTGCACCATAGACATCACCGCATTACCCGTCAATTACTAAATAACGATTAAATAAGGTAACGATTTTTATGAAAGCCACTACCCAATCGATACGCTCTAGCAGCTTGTCTACTAAGGCGCCTAAGCTGGCAACTCTGACAGCACTTACGACAGCGTGTGCCATGCTACTATCAACGCCTGTCAATGCTGCTCAAACTGATACTACAGCGACATCTGTCCCGAGTGCCATAGACTCAAGCAAGCGGGTGATTCGCCTGGCTCAACCCAACACTGCTGTTAGTACGGGGCAAACAAACACGCCAGCAATGTCACAATCAAACTCACAAGTTAATGCCGCAAGCGCCAACCCTCAACAAAGCAATGCGCCACAAAGCAGTGGTCAGCCGACCCGTACCTCTATGAGTACGGCGCAGCCACAGGCAGTTGCACCCACTGCCGCGACCCCTGAATTGACAGGGACGACTCGTGTCTATGAACCCGGTCCAATGACGGCGGCTGGCATTGATTTGCGCAGCGGACAGCTTACAAATATCCCAACGCCGCAAGTGCAACTGTCAGACGTGAGCTTTGTGCCAACGGTACTGATCCCGCAGCAAAAAGGACTTGGCACCGATAAGCTGGATGTGAGCCTTCTTGATGACTTCATCAAAGATGTGTCCCCTAATGCCCGCCACTATCCACCAAACTTCCCTAACCGCTCTCAGCGGCACTACACACGTGAAAAAATCAAAGTGTTGGCGGAGTGGATTGAACCTTATGCGCAGTCGCCAAACGCCTCTTATGACGTGTTACTTCGTGCCGCCAAGCTTAATGGCATGGGACGTAACCTAGATTTGGGTTCAGACTATACGGTACGCGGCGGAAAGTATGTTGACCGCGCCATCAAGATTCAACCCGATAGTGCTGAAGCCAACTTTTTATATGGCATGATGTTGTCAGAAGGCGGCGGCTTTAAAGAAGGCCAAAAGTACTTAGATCGTGCGGTATCTCTAGGCTACACAGAAGCCGAGCAAAGCTTGGCTCAGTCAGATTTGTTAAGTGATCGTCGCGATAACGCACTAGAGCGCCTGCGTCGCCTTGAAGAAAAAAATCCGAACAATGACACTATTCGTCAACAAATCAAACTCATCGAAGAGGGCAAATTCTATATTTGGGATATCCCCGCTCCTAACATCAACGTCAAACCCACTGTCTAATGCTTACTTATTAATAATAGTGAGTGGTAGATAGCTCAAACGTAAAGGTGAGCGCCGTCGTTTTATGTTGATCACATTTCAATATAAAAAGGCGGCGCTTTTTTGCGTCTGCTACAAGACGGTTAAAAGCTGCTGGATAACAACGCTTCGTCGACTCAGTTAAATAACATAGTCTAATATTGAAAGTTACGCTACACTCATTCTTGTCCTCGCTCATTTAATGAATCATACCATCATGACTACCGTTTACTGGACTGACCTATGACCTTCGCTAGCTCTATCAAACGTGTGGTAACGCCCACCCATCAAAAAACCCCGTCTATCCTTTTAGTCGCGTTGATAGTAGCGACAGCGTTACTGACTGCTTGTAGTACCGTCTCAGTCAATAAACAGGCTTCTGCGAAGACCATTAGTGCCCAGCGCGGCAACATCGTCACAGAAAATAAGCTTAGCAGCGATACTGCGTCAGCACTGCTATCAGCAGGGCTCAATGAGCAAGCCTGTATGCAGCAATTTGACTTATGCTTGACTCAGCTTACGGACAGTATGCTGAATAAACACTATCGACCTGCACTCGCGATTTTTGCAGAATTGCATTATGCAAAAGCCCGCCAGCTTGCTGACTCGGAAAACTGCCGCAATGCGCTTGCCCGTCCCCCAATTGACCCTTATTACGCCAATGCGCCACTGAGTGACAGCGCGGCTAAAACGCAGCAAGAAAACACCAGTCGTTGCTTAACCGATTATCAAGAACGGTTGTTTGATGCTGTCAAATCCAGCTATACCTATTTGTTCTATGACAGCTTGGACCATGATTTTGAGGGGGCTGACCAGCACCATAGCGACTCTCACACGCAAAACCGCATCCCAACCGATAACGATATTCAAACCCAAGATGTTTATAATGCCGCCAGCAATGACATTATTACCCAGCTTTATAGATCAACCAATGGATCAAATAAATTAATGGGTGGCACAAAAGTAGAATATCTACCCCCCACAGCCGCCAGCGTTGACAATAATAATCAAGCGGCTATTGCCAATCGTTCACCGCAAAAAGGCCAGCCGACCGACCAAGTCAAAGTCATGAAGGTACAAGTCGACGATTATAATCTCGGTATTTATTTGCCAAACGAAAACAACTACCTGCAAAATGCACGTAAGCAAACCTCTGCGTTGGCAGATTTGGTATCGACTTACGAGCTGCGTCTCTCTGGGCTTAACTCCATCAGTAAACGACCAGGCTTGGGTCTCAGTTTGGTCGCCTCATTAGACGACCGCTACACCACCACCATCCGCCAGTTATTGATATCGTCATTGTCAGGTCGATTAAACAGTGAAAAAAATAAAGCCAGCACAGACGAGAGCAAGCCAAGTTCACGCATCTATCCTACTGGGCACTTGCTATTGACTGGTCTTATTCAACCAAGCGGCGATAGTGTGCTGGATGTCCTGAGCAGTCGTCAACTCGATGTCCATCTGTATAACCCCTATCAAAGTGAAAGTGTGCGCATCCTAAATAATGACTACCCATTAGCCGCTAACTTTTCCGCAGGTTACGGTTTGTGGCTGTCAGAGAACCAGCTAGATGGCGTGGGTTATTTGAATTTAATCACGCGCCAGCCAGAGGAAAGGCTGCCCAAATTGTTTATGCTTGAACCCTATGACCCCAATAAGCGTGTCATCATTATGCTGCATGGCTTGGCCTCTAGTCCCGCAACTTGGGTCAATTTGACCAACGATATTCTTAATGATGATAAATTGCGGGAGAACTATCAAGTTTGGCAAATATTTTATCCAACCAATTTACCTATTTTAGAAAACCGTTATCAAATTCAACGCTTGATTAACAGCACTTACCAGCAAACTGACCCCAACGGACAAAACCGCGCTAGCAAAAACAGCGTGATTGTCAGTCATAGTATGGGCGCTATCATTGCTCGTATGATGCTGTCCGATGACAACTTGGTCGAGGACTTCGATAAGCTCGATGATCAACCCCTATTTTCTAGTAGTGAAAAACGTAGGATTCGGGACGCGCTTAAAGAAACGTTTGCCGAAGAACAGCTAAAAGAGCGTTTCGAATTAAAAGCGCTACCGCAAGTAGATACAGCTGTCTTTTTGTCTGCCCCCTTTCGTGGCACTGACTATGCAGACCGCTGGTTCACACGCGCACTGCGCCGCATTGTGTACTTGCCAGTCGGCTTGGTTAAGACGGTCACTGATAACTTAGCAACGATTGCCACCCAAGGCGATTTGGCGCAAAACCCATTGGGGGCGCTATACTTACAAAATGGCGCCAGCCAACTAAGCGACAAGTCTTCTTTTATACAGTTGACGAAAGACATCACCATCAATGAACGCATTACCTATCATTCGATTATCGCCAATAACGATGCTGATATCACTAAAGGACTGGCCCAACTACAGCCTAGTGGTGCAAAAATTGACTTATCGCAAGCCACAGAAGAAGATAAAAAAGAGACTACCAATACAAGCGACACCTCAGACACACCAAAAATTCCCGCTAAACCCCTGATCGCTGCTGTGACGGTTGATGAGAATATTAGCCAAGCGCTGACGGAACGGTTATCAGACGGTATCGTCCCTTATACTAGCGCCCATCTTGACGGAGCTGCTTCTGAGACGGTTATTAACGGTGGTCATAGTATTCAAACCAATCCGCAAACGATTCTGACCTTACGTCGAATTTTACATCAGCAATTACAGGAGTAAGGTGCGCTTGGGTCACATACTAATTGGGTTACATACTAATTGGGTTACACTCTAAAAAGGGGAAAAAGCGGGCTACTCTGCTCACTAAGTAAAAGCCGTTACTAAAACGGTTCACCAGCGACGCTTAGCCGTTACGTTGTAATCCCGTTAAAGCACTCCAATACCCATTGAATAAAAGGTCGGTTTTCCCTACTATTAATTCAAGCTTCTGAGGGGCTTTTAGCCTATTTAAGTCACGACCAGATATGTGACTGAGCCGTTGAGCGGCTTGCGTGCGTATCAAGGGAGGCGCATAATACGCTTATAGTAATGACAATAATATATTAATTTATAAGGATATAAGTTATTCAATCCAGCTAAACAGTCGTTAGCGTAGCCGCACTTTATCTCCAATGTCGCTGGCTATTTAACACTAAGCTATTGTCCGTAACGATGGTCTCTTGCCTTTGTGGGTCATTACGGACAGTTCATTAAGCGTTTTATGGAAGCCAGCGCTATTCAGCTAACAGATAAGGGTAACCGTTTATGTTCGCTACGTTTATGATTGACCAGCTTGATGCGCTGATGCTAGCGCGTATCCAATTCGCTTTTGTGATCTCATTTCATATTGTCTTTCCCGCTTTTTCTATCGGTCTTGCCAGTTGGCTCACGGTGCTTGAATTCCGTTGGTTAAGAACGGGTAAGCCTATTTACGCTGAAGTTTATAAACAGTGGGTAAAAATATTTGCCGTGGTGTTCGGCTTAGGCGTAGTATCGGGCGTGGTCATGTCTTACCAGTTCGGTACCAACTGGGCCGTCTTCTCTGATAAAGCAGGTAACGTCTTAGGCCCACTACTGGCTTATGAAGTATTAACCGCCTTTTTCTTAGAAGCGTCGTTCTTAGGTATCATGCTGTTTGGTTGGGGACGGGTCAGCAAACGCATGCATTTTGCCTCAACAGCCATTGTCGCCATTGGCACGCTGATTTCAGGTTTTTGGATTTTATCAGCCAACAGTTTTATGCAAACGCCGCAGGGCTTTATGATAGGCGCAGACGGACTGCTCTATCCCACCAATTGGCTTGAGATTATCTTCAACCCTTCCTTCCCTTACCGCTATGCTCATATGATGACAGCAGCGTTCTTGACCACCGCTTTTGTTATTGGTGGCATCGGTGCGTATTACATTCAGTCTAAAAAACATACCGAGCACCGGCAGCATGGCCGGGTGATGCTAGGCATGGCGATGATCATGGCCATATTTGTAGCACCTGCTCAAGTATTAATTGGCGATGAGCATGGTCTAAATACCTTAGAGCATCAACCAGCTAAAGTGGCAGCGATGGAAGGCATTTGGGAGGATGAACGCGGTGCTGCGCTACGCTTATTCGCGATCCCTGACCAAGAAAACCAAACCAATAAATACGAAGTTAGCATTCCCTACGTGTCCGGATTGATCTTAACCCATTCACTAGATGGCGAGGTAAAAGGTCTTAAAAATTGGGCACCCGAGGATCAACCCCCAGTTATTATTGTCTTTTGGGCGTTCCGTATTATGGTTGGTATCGGTATGTTGATGGTACTGGTGGGTTTATTCAGTCTCTATAAGTATTTTAAAAAACAACAGTTCAATCCTGACAGTGTCTGGTTTCACCGCGCGTGGATGATGATGACACCGCTTGGTTTTATCGCGTTATTGGCGGGCTGGTTTGTGACTGAGACAGGACGGCAGCCTTATACCGTTTATGGTGTGATTCGTACCGCTGAAAGTATGTCACCGCTCGCCGCACAGCAAGTTGCCACGACGCTCATCGGCTTTATTGTGTTGTATATTTTCGTGTTTGGCGCTGGCAGCTTTTATATTTTGCGCCTCATCGCACAAGGACCTAAGCCTTACGAAGATCCGGATGAAGATCATTATTATGATCATACAGTGACAGAAAGTCAGGGGCGCGCACTCAGTGGTGATAGTAGCCCGGGAGAGAGTACAAAAAAAGATATAGACACTCCTGCTAATGATGTTGATGATGGAGGGTTACGCTAATGTTTAACTACGGTGATGTATTAGACTTACCTTTGATTTGGGGCGGCCTTATCGCCCTCTCTGTCTTCATTTATGTACTACTTGACGGCTTTGATTTGGGTTGTGGTATTTTATTTCCGTTTGCAGGTTCAGATAAAAACCGTAGCCGGATGATGAACTCTATTGCCCCGTTTTGGGATGGTAACGAGACTTGGTTGGTACTTGGCGGCGGCGGTCTGTTCGCAGCCTTCCCAGTCGCTTATGGCATTATTATGACGGGCCTCTACTTACCCGTGACCGCCATGCTGTTCGGTCTTATCATGCGCGGCGTGGCGTTTGAGTTCCGTTTTAAAGCCTCTTCACGTCGACACGTATGGGACACTTTCTTTTTTGTGGGTTCAGTCATTGCTACTTTTTCCCAAGGTATTATGCTTGGAGCGCTAGTTCAAGGTCTTGAAGCAAGCAACCGTCTTTACACTGGTGGGCCATTCGACTGGTTGTCACCTTTCCCTATTGTTTGCGGCTTTGCCTTGATCATTGGTTACGCGTTACTTGGCTCTACGTGGCTCATCATAAAAACCGAACACACTTTACAAGTTTGGGCACGCAAAGTCTCAGGCTGGATGTTACTGGCTTTAGTAGTGGCAATGATCATCGTCACAGGATTTATGTATTTCTCAGACATCAATGCACTCGAAGACTGGTTTAGCTTCCCGAGTCTGTTGTATCTTGCGCCTATGCCCATTATCGTTGTACTGCTGTTTTTCTTGATGCGTAAAGACTTAAAAACAGAGCGTGAGTATCGCCCTTTCTTATTGACTGTTGCGTTGTTTTTGATGGGTTATATCGGCGTTTGTTTTGCTATGTTCCCTTATATTGTACCGTATCAAATGACGATTTATGAGGCAGCTGCTGCGGATACCTCCCTGTCCTTTATGTTGATTGGCGCCGGTATCATGCTACCGATTATTTTGAGTTATACCGCTTTTGCCTACTATACATTCAAAGGTAAATCTGATCACAAACCCATGTATTAATCGCTCATAGCAGCACAACGGATCAGCCAAAAAGTGGCTACCATGATTCATTTAAGGTAGTCACAATACGTAAGCCAATCAGGAGGTTTTCATGAAGAAGCTTAGTAAAAAACAATCACAGTGGTTGTGGTTTATTGGCTTGTATGTGGCAGGATTTTTGGTGGTTTTTACGATTGCGCAGTTAATCAAACTCGCCATGGGCGTTTAGTGACCACCTCTCGTCTCATATAAAAAAAGCAGCGTTGAATAATCAACGCTGCTTTTTTTATGTGAGGCTGTTTCTTACAAGCTACTTTTAAAGTCTTTATTGCACTTACGATCCGAGATGATTGTTGGCGCCATGACTCTCTATAAACGCGTTCACTTGCGTTAAGCGCTCAGGCGTACCGACATCTATCCAGTTATCAGTGATAACCTCAGCGGTAATTTGAAACTTTATCATCGCTTGCTTAAGAAGTGGGGCCAACGCTGCTGGTTGACCTGACACCAACCCATCAACCAGTCGAGGTGACATCACACTGATACCAGCAAAGGTAAATTTGTCTGCCTCGCCAATTGGCTGCTCACTGGCGAGACCGTTATTAATAGCAAAATCACCACCATCATTATGCGCAGGATTATCAATCAATAATAAATGCGCACGCTGATCCGCACTCAGCCTATAGTCTCGCAGTTGGGTGAAGTCATAAGTCGTCCACACATCAGAGTTAACGAGAATGAATGGCTCGTCTCGTAGCTTGCCTGTTTGTAATGCTTGGAAAATACCGCCTGCTGTCTCAAGTGGTTCATCCTCTTCAACCGACCAATGCAGTGTGACGCCGTACTTCGCACCATCTCCCAATGTGTCCATTAATTTATCAGCCAGCCATGACGCATTAATGGCAATATCAGTGATACCAGCCGCCTGTAACGCTTTGATGTGCCAAACAATCAGCGGTTGTCCACCGACTTCGACCAAAGGCTTTGGGGTCTCAAGTGTTAACGGACGCAGACGCGTACCCTTGCCCGCAGCCAAAATCATTGCTTGCGTAATCTTAGGTGTAGACGTTGACATGCATGCTCCTTTTAATATATGACGTAAGCTTTTAGCCTAACTCATGCGTATTTATACTACGGCGAATTTATCTTTATAATTAGGTAGCACGCTATCTTGTAGCCATTGATTAAAAGGGACCACCGCTTGTTTTATCTCATCACTACCCTTATCCGCAAGCCAGTCTAACTCAGTCAGCAAATCACGCATCACTTTGGGAATATCGGCCAAATAGCGGTCTTTGCCATCACGTTGGGACAAGCGAATAAAAATCCCCAATACTTTTAAATGACGCTGTACACCCATCACATTCACATCGTTCTCAAGCTGCTCAGCGCTTTTCGCTGTGGTTAATCCTGCCTGCTGTTGCAGTTGCCAAAAATCGTTGATCCACTCAGATATTTGACTCTCTGGACATTCAACGTAAGCATCACGCACCAATGACACCAAGTCATAAGTATAGGATCCTACGACGGCATCTTGAAAGTCAATCACACCTAAGCGCGCATTATCCGCTTGATCTTGCATGAGATTGCGACTGTGATAATCCCGGTGAACGATGACTTGTGGCTGTAACAAGATCTCTTTTATTAGGGCCGACTTTACATTGGACCACAACGTTTTATCAAGTGCGGCACCAACGTAAGGTATAAACCAGTCACTAAATAAATCCATTTCACGTTCCAATAACGCGCTATCATAATCTGGCAATTGGTGCTGGGATTTTGCCATCTCAATTGGGACGCTCTGTAGCGCCACCAATGTCTGCATTGCCAACTGATAGTACGTATTAATTTGGGCAGGCGTCGCATTAACGAGCAAATGGGCAAATTCTACCGTGCCAAAATCCTGTAATACTAAAAAGCCCTTTGTCACATCTTGTGCGATGAGCGTCGGCACATTGATTGCTGGTGCCATCAATTTGGCGATATTGATAAACTGGCGCAAGGCGTCTTGCTCGTCAGCAGAATCCATGACAATATAACGCGATTCTCCCGTATCACTCTCTCCTAATAACTGGAGACGGTGATATTGACGGGCGCTCGCGTCCCCAGGCAAGCTATCTAGATTAAATGCTTGCTCTGTAAATACTTGCTGTAACCAGTTTTCTAACTGCTGTAAGCGATTATTGCTACTGGTTTCAGTCATGTTCGGCTCTAAAGTTTTGTGATCAGTCATAAAAGGCATCATAGGTTAGATATAAGTCAGAAACGAGTAAAGTAGTGATAAGTCGAGCAAATACTTGCTAAAATAGTGACGTCTGCGCCACAGTTGCTGCTATACATAGTCGTATTGAGTTATCATTCAATACACGTAGTGCTATGCACAATTTTAGCACCCATTTAAAAAACAGCTTGGCTACATTATAAATTTTGGTAAATAGTGTAGCTGATTTGGTTTTTTTTGACTATGATTAGTCGTCATTATATGTAAAATGCCCAAATTCTTAAAATTACATGAGCAATGAGTAGTCTTTTAGCCGGTTATGTACTATTCAATATGACTCAATAGTATGGCGACTAAACTCAGTAACGCAATCCAATAGGCTCTGCAATCATAGGTGTGCCCTTGTTATATTCTCCGCTTTACCAAAGCATCCGCTTGATTTTATTTGGTGCCTTAGGCTTATCAAGTCTAACGGTCAGTGCTGCCATCAATGACACCGACATACAGCCAACGGAGCCGCTAGTCACTGACAGCAGTGTTACCGTAGATAGTAACTATAGTGACATTAGTGACATTCGCTATCAAAACAGTCGTAATCATAAGGGCGATGTTCAGAATAATAAGTATCAACAGGCGGACGCTGGTGCTACGACTGATAACCACTCTTTAGCTAGTGACTTTGATAATCATACTGACAGTAATATTGACAACCCTTCTCTAGAAGTTACGGCTATCAATGATAGCGATCATGACGATTTTGTATCCGCTTCAAACGCGAGGGATGATAAACAAAGCCGTAACGTGACACGAGTCAGTGAGACGATTACCCCTGAGCCTGTTGTAGATCCTCTTGTAGATCGTAGTGATCTTAATGTTAATGATGAAAGTATTCAAGACAGTCTGATGCGTTTGGCAGAGTTTTACGAGCTGACACCAGATACTGACACGCCACCGTTAAGTAATACGGATGGAACAATAAGCACTGAAGAAGACGGCATTCAAAATGCACTAACGTCTACATCGACAACCATCCCAAAAGTGGGTAGCAACTTACAGTTATTACCGAATGCTGTGGATAGCGCTCAACGCTGCGAAGGCCAATGGGTGTATCCAAAGAGCAACCCTAACTACCAGCGCGCTGTAAATGAGGCTGGCGTAGCTAATGGCCAGCCAGCCCCTAACCTGACGAACATCCCAAACAGTCAAGCGCCGTTGTTTACCGAATCAGACTACGGTTATTACGACAATGTTGACTACGCTGAACTATCAGGTAACGTGATTCTTAATCAAGGTACCCAGCGTATAGAAGCAGAAAAAATCGTACTAGATTTGAGCAACAGTGTGGCTGCTGCTCAAGGCAACGTCATGTTTACTGACCAAGCGACAGGACAGCAAGTACCACGAAGCAGCTTGCTAAATAATCCTCAAGCCAGCTTAGCTGCTCAGGCATCACAAGGCGGCCTTATCGGTGTCGCAGATAGCTTAGCGTATAATACGGAGACGGGGCAATCAACGGCTAATGACGTGGCCTTTGCTAGTGTGGAGTTGCAAGCACACGGCTATGCCAAGCGCTTAAACCGTCCTAATGACAGTCAGTATGAGTTAGACCAGGTGATGTTTAGCACCTGTCCGCCCACCAATCGCAAGTGGCAGTTTGATGCCAAAAGTATTGATTTGAATACCGAGACGGGTCGCGGCGAAGCCTATAATACAACCTTCCGTATCGCTGATGTGCCCGTGTTTTATCTGCCGTATTTTAACTTCCCGATTGACAGTCGTCGTAGTAGTGGCTTTTTATTACCGAATGCCAGTTTCAGTAGTGAAAGCGGCGTCGAACTTGATGTACCTTATTATTTCAATTTAGCCCCCAATTATGATGCCACGCTCAACACCCATATTTACACTGATCGTAACCCTATGCTCTCAGGTGAGTTTCGCTACCTAACCGAAAATTATGGTGAGGGTATTTTTAATGGCTCATACCTGCCAAATGATAAAGAGTATAATGACGAAGATCGCACCAGTTTCTTTTATGATCATTATTGGTCATCTAATAGCATTCCACGGTTAAGCGGTGATGCCAAATACAGCTACGTATCAGACGCAGACTATCTGAACGATTTCGATACGTTAGGCTTATCAGATAGCACCATCAACTTACCACGCCGTGCGCGCGTGAATTATTATAATGATTATGTTGACGGTGAATTAAAAGTAGAAACGTTTCAAACCTTAAATGCGTTTACCGATAATGGACAGCCGTTAAAAGATAAAGACAAGCCTTATTCACGATTGCCGCAGCTCAAACTTGATTATCGTCTGCCTTGGGCCAAAAACTTTGATATCACGGGCATCAGTGATTCTGCTTACTTTAAAAAATCCATCGATGATGGCTCTGAAAATGAAAAAAGTGGTGTTCGTCTTTACAACAAACTCAGCGCTGCGTATCCAATCGAGAAGTCTTGGGGTTATATTGAGCCCAAACTAAGCTTACAGCATCTTTATACGTCATATGATGAAGACAGCTTAGCAGACAACCAGCTGAGTGACGAAGATGGCAGTCAGTCCGTGTTTGTACCGCAAGCCAGTATCGATGCTGGACTGAATTTTTACCAAGCAGGGTCCCCTTTTGGTGCTTTTGACGACACGATGGGTGGCTATCAGTTGCTTAGCCCGCGCTTAAAATACACCTATTCGCCCTATAAGAACCAAAACGACCTCCCTAACTTTAACACGCGTATTGCCTCTATCAACTACGAGCAGCTGTTTTCAGACAGCTGGTTCTTGGGCCATGATCGCTTGCAAGATTTGCATTCAATCACTCCTGGTATTAATTATCGTTACATCGACGCAACGGGTGTGACACGTTTTGATGGTAGCATAGCAGAGCAGTTTTATATCGATGATGGCCGTGTCACGCTTGACAATGATCAACCTGTCTTTAGTTCTTCTTCTTCAGGGATGGTCTGGGATACCAGCACGCAGCCTTATAATAACTTTTGGGTTGATGTCAGTGGTGCACTGACCAATGACTATGACTTAAACTATATTACGACTGAGCTGCGTTATCAGCCATCAGACAATAGCTTGTTTAACGTGGGTTTCGTGAAACGTCAACGTGATGAAAACACCAATCAGTTGCCGCTCTCAGCTTTTACAGCATCCGCAGTCTTCCCTATCAATAATAGCTGGCGTATATTGGCCCAAGGTCAATATGACTATAATCGTGATAAAATGCTTGATTCTCTGGTCGGCATTGATTATGAAGATTGCTGTTTTGGTTTTGCAGTTTATGGACGTCGTTACTATAATGACCTAAACGTCAAAGACAAACCAACGCAAGCGATTATGGCAGAGATTAGATTAAACGGTCTTGGTAGTGGGAGCAGCCGCCTAACACGCTTACTGACTGATAAGGTTTTGGGCTTTGAACCTGTCCAGACAGCATGGAAAGACTGATACATTGTCTGGTTACCAGATTAATAAATGGTTTGCATAGATAAGATACTGATATAACATTTTTCACCACCCAGTTTGCCACCCTATTATGGATAACGCTGTCTAACATTCGCCTATTAAGTGTGTGAGACAGCATTAACCAACTACCATCCAATGTGATGACATTGATGAGGAGCATCATGAGATTTTTTTCTTTACGTCAAACGAGCCGCGCTGTATTGCTATCTATGAGTGCCAGTCTGGCGCTTACATTAAGTGCCCAAGCTGCTACCATCAATGCAGCAGTACAAGCAACGCCTCCTGCTGATCAAAGCAGCATTAATCGTTTGACACCAGCTAATAGCACAGACGGCATTATTGCCTTGGTCAATGAAAACGCTATTTTAAAAAGCGAGTTGATCAATGCTATCCAGCAAACCCAAGCACGAGCACAAGCGGCGGGTGAGCCCATGGCTAATTCAGCGCAACTGCAGTCTGAAGTGTTAAACGCACTCATCCTGCGCGAGCTGCAACTCTCCATGGTCAAACGCGTCGGTCTGAATCCTGATGAAGCGGCTATTAATCAACGCCTTGCTCAAATCGCCCAGACACAGGGACTTAATAGCATCTCAGCGTTACAACAACGTCTAGACGCAGCACAACCCGGTAGCTATGCTGCGTTACGTACTCAATTGATTGAAGATGCCGCCATTCAAGCCTTGCAACAGCGCCAAATCAGCAATCGAGTACGCATTAGCGAACAAGATATTGATGCGTTTTTGGCCTCACCTGAAGCCAAGCGCCTAAATCAAAGCGAGTATCAAACCATTCATGTGCGGGTTCCTTACATGGATGACTACAGCCGCCTATCAGACGCTCAGCGTGAAGAAGCACTGAAAGTCGCACAGGCGCTGCGTGATCGTCTGCTTGCCCCCAATATCAATGTCGCTGAAGCTGTTGCTGCCAGCCAAGGCAGCTACCCTATCCCTCTACAAGGGGGCGATATGGGCTTTCATAAAGCAGCGGCTCTCCCTACAGAGCTATCGAGTGAGATTACCAAGCTTGATGTTGGCGCTGTCAGCGCACCGCTAGTGACTCCTGAAGGTATCGACATCATTAAGCTTGCTGACAAGAAATCCAGCGACACCATGCTCATACCGCAGTGGCATACTCGTCATATCTTGGTTAAAGTTGATGAATTACAGACGGATGCGCTTGCTGAACAAAAAATCAATGATCTGTATGAGCAACTACGTAACGGTGCTGATTTTGCTGGTTTGGCATCGACTTATTCCGACGATCCAGGGTCAGCAGGTCGCGGCGGTGATCTTGATTGGGTCAGCGAAGAAGATATGATTGGCCCATTTGAAGCCATGATGAAAAACACAGCGGTTGGTGATTACTCTGTCCCTTTCAAAACCCAATTCGGTTGGCACATCTTAAAGGTGGAAGGCAAACGTCAGCAAGACGTAAGTGACCAGTATCGTCGCAACATGGCGCGCCAAACACTGTATCAACGCCTAGCACCGCAAGCCAAAGAAGACTGGTTACAAGAGCTACGAGCGGGCGCTTATATCCAAGTACTTGGATAGTCTATTTATCCGTGTATCGATAAGATAAATGATCGCTAATAGTGTTTTATTAAGAAGGGTATGTGCTAAGGCATGTACCCTTCTTATTTATGATCTAAAGAAATAACTCACCGTCGGTTATCAATGTATGCTTTTGTACTTTCTGCCCATGCGTTAAACCCACACTCTTATAAATCAATAGTTTACACACAAAGAAAAGCCCCGAACCTAGGGCGATTGGTTCAGGGCTATGGCGTTTCATCTTGTTGTTATTATCTCTTCCATGTGGACTCATCCTAAGTCACAAACAGTAGCGTATATAAGACAGCGGGCTGACCTGAACTTTTATACTACTGCCTCAACACTGCATCCTTGCGTATCCTTGTGTTGATGATTGTATTTTAGTGCAATCCGCTTGATACGACTAGAGGCTAAAGACCTTATTTCACGTAAGCATATGCTTACGTGCTTATCGGGGCTTTCAATGACACTATGGGTGGTCATGTTAGCACCCTGTTAACCCAAGCCTCTCTGCACGTCTGCGTGCTCCTTTGAGACTTTTTCTCCTTCTTTTTTACCTTCTTCTATTTTACTCTCTGTCTCTTTGCTATCCTCTGCGGCCGCGGTCGGTGCGTTTTGCTCTTGTTGACTCGCTTCTTCTGGGGCATATTGTAAGGTAGTCATGACAGGAAAATGGTCGGAGCCGATAGAAGGCATACGTTGAATGTCTACCACGGTAAAGCAAGCACTATGGAAAATATGATCCAATGCCCAGCGCAAAAATGGATAATTGGCATGAAAAGTGTTGATGAAATGCCGGCCAATACGTGGATCTAACAACCCTGATATTCGCTGAAAGCGCCTGGTCGTTTTTGACCATGCCACATCATTGAGGTCACCGGCCAATATGGCCGTTTGCTCATTCTCTTTTATGTGTTTGCCCACCATTAGTAGCTCGGCATCGCGAGTGGTCGATTTATCCGCTTCCGTGGGGCTTGGTGGCATAGGATGCAAGCAATACAACCAAATCACGCGACCACTTTGCAGGCGTAACTGTGTGTGAATAGAAGGTATGTCATCGATCATCAAATACTTAACTTTAGGATCAATCAACTCAAGCTTAGAATACAAGTGCATCCCATATAGATTATCCAGTGGTACTTTTACCGTATAAGGATAGTCAGGTTCGATTTGATGCAGCGCCCTCTCCCATTTTTTATCACTTTCTAGCGTGATTAAAATATCAGGCTGTTTTTGCTTAACCAGATCGACCAGTTTTTGGGTTTCATCATTGGGCGTGAGAACGTTTGAGACCATGATTTTGAGCTGATACGACGCTCCTTCTGGCGTGTCTTTTGCTTCTTGTACTTCTTTTTTCCACAGTTTGGTATAAGGCAATACCATTCTCAGCTGGAACGCTAGAGTGACACTCAATACGATAAACAGCAGCCACTGACCTAGCTGCCAATTTGGCCAAAACGCCAACATGCCAATCCAAGCAATGACACCAAGCACCATTATCTGAATGCGTGGAAACTCAACGCCGCGCACCCACCAGTTATCAAGTGGCATCCAGCCCCAAATCGTCACAAATGCGATGAGCCCTGCGAGCCACTGTACGCTGTAATATAATAGTGAGAGATCCATAGTATGTATTAACCGTCTATTAAAATGGTCATTGAACCCTAGAGTTGATGTTCAGTGTTGGTTCAATAGTGAAGTCTTGCTTGGTTTTTATTGAGCTGACGTTAGGTACTTACTTTAGCATTTCATGAGATTATCACCTACTAATGAGTGTCAATTAAGGGGTAAGTGCCATAAAACGTTACAATTTGTCGCATCTACGATAGTAAGTATTGCACACTAGCCTTCTTGCTTTTAGACACCATGTGTGTCCCCAAGCAATAGAAGTATCAGCATTATGTTAATAACTAAAAGTTATAATGAACATAGTTAATAGTGTATGAAAAACGCCTAAAAATCGCCAAAACGCCTTGCTTTTTAGGGCCAATCACGGCATTGTTATCGGCTGGCAATGCAATAAATAATTGTAAATAGGATTAGATTTCATGAGTAATTTAACAGTAGGCTTGGTAGGCTGGCGCGGCATGGTCGGGTCAGTATTGATACAACGTATGCTTGAAGAAAAAGACTTTGACGGTATTACACCTGTATTTTTTTCGACCAGTAATGCAGGCGGGGATGCGCCAAGCTTTGATGGTATTCAAACCAGCCAGTTAAAAGACGCTCATGATATTGATGCACTAGCAGCTTGTGATGTGATTATTACTTGCCAAGGCGGCGATTACACCTCAAAAGTTCATCAGCCATTGCGTGATAGTGGCTGGAATGGCTACTGGATTGATGCGGCGAGCACATTGCGCATGGAAGATGATAGCATCATCATCCTTGATCCAGTCAATCGCACCGTCATTGACAGCGCACTCGCCAACGGTAAAAAAGACTTCATCGGTGGTAACTGTACGGTATCTCTGATGCTAATGGCCATCGGTGAGCTGTTTAATAAAGGCTGGGTGGAATGGGTCAGCGCGATGACGTATCAAGCAGCAAGTGGCTCTGGTGCCAACAACATGCGTGAGCTAATCAGTGGTATGGGTCTGCTGCATGACACCGTCCGAGACGAGCTGGCTGATCCTGCAAGCGCTATCTTAGATATCGATAAAAAAATCGCCCAAGCTCAACGCTCAAATGATTTTCCTAGACAGTACTTTGGTGTGCCATTGGCTGGTAGCTTGATTCCTTATATCGACGCACAGCTAGAAAACAAGCAATCAAAAGAGGAATGGAAAGGTGGCGTTGAAACCAATAAAATCCTTGGTAATGACCAAACCAATACGGTTCCTATCGATGGCATGTGTGTACGCATTGGCGCGATGCGCTGTCACGCTCAAGGTCTAACCATCAAGCTAAAAAAAGACATTCCATTAGACGAGATCGAAGCTGCCCTTAAAAACAGCGGCAACGAGTGGTTAGATTTGGTCGAAGATGACAAAGAAGCGACTATGAATCGTTTAACCCCAGTGGCAGTGACAGGGACGCTAACGGTTGCGTTAGGTCGCTTGCGTAAGCTTAATATGGGACCTGAATATCTGGGCGCGTTTACCGTTGGTGATCAGCTGTTATGGGGCGCGGCAGAACCATTGCGCCGTATGCTTAACATCATCCGTGAGCAAAAAAACTAATACTCGTATATTAAAAGCTCAAAAAAAAAGACAGCCCATGCTGTCTTTTTTTTGCTTTATTTTGGCTGATACGCAATCATCACTTCATTGCGACGCATAAAAGGTAGCGTCCATGGCGGATTATAGCGTGCCAACTCAGGTACGCCCGTTATGGTTAAGTTGCGCTCTTGCATCCAAGACTGCAACTCCTCCGTTTTAGTCGCTACTTTTTGACTGCCTGCCAACCCTGAAAATTTGATGACCCCGTAATTTTGTGGGGGCACTTCCACGATCTCAACATTTGGATTGTTTGGTTTAGGCAGCGTTTGCATTGTGTAGTGACTGGGCATCGTAAACTGTACGCGCCATTGACCATCCGCTTTTTGCATACTGACTGGTGCCGTCATCGCAATTTTTTGAGAGTCATTACTGTCTGTTTTGGGATCAGGCTGCATCGTAACGGGCGCCGTCATCGCAATCTTGCCACTCTCCCCGCTAGGCGCTGTATTGTTACCAAAAATATAGTCCGCTAATACTTTAAACCCTTCACGACTAGCGCTTTTTTGATCCCCTGTCACCCAAGTTTGCGCCACCAGCTGCTCATCATAACGCCGCAATTCAAAGTCATCTTCTTGCGACAAAACCGTATAGTCTGGCTCTTCGGTAGCCATAGCGCCTCCTGATGTCAATAATAAACCACTTAGTAATAAGTAGGATGCCTTTTTCATAGTGTGTCTCCAGCGTCTAAAAGCATGGTCTGGCGATTCGTCATCGTTCACCAACTGTTTTATACTTTACCAACTATCCTGTCGTCATGTCTGTATCTTTTGGTTGTAGCAGAGTGATATGGATAAGGCTCATCAATGAGATTAAATATCCATATCCAAAAAAAACCTTAACAATGCTATAATTGGCGCTATTTTCATAGCTTAAATAGCGGTTATCATATGCAATTTGTCTTACATAAAACGGCCAGCGGTGAAACGCGTGCACGCCGTGGTACGGTTCATCTCAATCATGGCGATGTGCAAACGCCAGCTTTTATGCCTGTTGGCACTTATGGTACGGTCAAAGGCATGCTCCCACGTGATATCGAAGCCATCGGTGCTGATATCGTTTTAGGCAATACCTTTCATCTGTGGTTACGCCCAGGTACTGAAGTGATTGATAAGTTCGGCGGTCTGCATAAATTTATGCATTGGGATAAACCCATTCTGACCGATTCCGGTGGCTTCCAAGTATTCAGTCTAGGTGCCATGCGTAAAATCACCGAAGAAGGGGTTAATTTTAAATCACCCATCGATGGCGCCAAGGTATTTCTCTCACCAGAAAAATCCATGCAAATTCAGTACAGCTTGAATTCAGACATCGTCATGCAGTTCGATGAGTGTACCCCTTATCCAGCCACTCACGACGAAGCGAAAAAATCTTTAGAGCTTTCACTTCGTTGGGGACAACGCTGCGTTGATGAGCACAAAAGACTGGGTAGCACCAATGCCCTATTTGGCATTATCCAAGGCAGTATGTACGCCGATTTGCGCCAGCAGTCACTGGAAGGCCTACTCGATATCGGCTTTGATGGTTATGCCATCGGTGGCTTATCCGTTGGTGAGCCAAAGGATGAGATGATGGATGTCTTGGACTATATCCCAGATGATATGCCAGCAGACAAGCCGCGTTATCTGATGGGTGTTGGTAAGCCGGAAGACATCGTCGAGGCCGTGCGCCGCGGTGTCGATATGTTTGACTGCGTGATGCCAACGCGTAATGCACGTAATGGTCACTATTTCGTCACGGGCGACACTGACAATGCTGGCATAGTACGTATCCGTAATAGCCAATACCGTAATGATGAAGGCCCTCTAGACCCAGAGTGCGACTGCTATACTTGCCAAAACTTTAGCCGTGCTTATCTCTACCATCTAAATAAATGCAAAGAGATGCTAGGTGCCCAGCTGGCGACTATTCATAACTTGCGCTACTATCAGCGCTTGATGCAAGGAATCAGAGACGCTATTGAGCAAGACCGCTTTGATGAGTTCGTAAATGAGTTTTATAGCAAGCGTGGACAAACCGTTCCTGAACTAAATTTGCGCTAAACATAATATTTTTTAGACTCGTACAAGTAACAAAAAGGGCTTAAGAATCATCTTAAGCCCTTTTTATTATTGAGTGTTTTTCAAACCAAACAAGCAAATACTTTTCATCAGTCGCTATGCTATCCCATCAGTGAGGTAACAAATACAACGATCACCGCGATAGGGGCAATAAACTTAGCAACGATTTGCCAAACTTTCCATGCACCATTAGACAAGCCAAGCTCTTGCTGAATACTGCGTTGATCCATTTGCCAAGCAAGGAAGATAATCGCTGCAAGACCCGTTAAAGGGAGGATAAACTTACTGGTAATTTTATCCAAAGCATCAAAGATCCCGTTGCCCATAATGGTGAACTCAGACCATAGGTTAAACGATAACAATGCCGCAACGCCCAATAGCCAAATCACCGTACTTGCAACGATGGTTGATACCGTACGGCTCATTGGCGTACGCTCTTCTAAAAACTCAACCGTTGGTTCAAGCAGTGAAATTGACGAGGTAAGAGCAGCAAAGGTAATAAGTAAGAAGAACAGGGTACCAATGATAGTACCTGCGCCCATGCTACCAAAAGCAATCGGTAAGCTAACAAAGATAAGACCAGGGCCTGAAGCAGGATCTAGACCATTGCTAAAGATAATTGGGAAAATGGCTAGACCCGCAGCCAACGCAATAACCGTGTCCAAAATCACAACCGTTCGTGCGGTTTTAAGCAAGTTCACTTCACGGCCCAAATATGAGCCATAAGCAATCATAATACCCATACCAATAGACAGGGTGAAGAAGGCATGACCCAGAGCCGCGAGCATGACATCCGCCGTCAGCTTACTAAGATCTGGCGTAAATAAGTAAGCCACTGCCTCACCAAAGCCTCCATTCACCACGTTATAACCAACGATAACGAACAGGATAAGCCCTAATAATGGCATCAAAACCTTCGCGGTCTTCTCAATACCGCCCGTCACGCCGATACCAACGATAATGGCCGTCAAAATCATAAAGACCGTGTGCCAAATCGTCAATGTACCGGCTGAAGCTAACATGGCATCAAAGGTCGCAGCGACAGAATCACTGTCTTGACCTGCAAAACTTCCTGTACCCACTTTAGTAATATAGTTGAGCGCCCAACCACCAATAACACTATAAAAAGACAGAATTAAGAAACCACCTAAAATACCGGACGCGCCTATGATACCCCAATTGCGTGACTTGCCTTCACTTGCCGCAACATCAGCCAAAGTATTGATGGGGTTTTTTTGACCACGACGACCAATTAGCCATTCGGCGACCAAAATCGGAAAACCTACCAGCGCGATACAGAATAAATAAGCGATAACGAAAGCAGAACCACCGCTTTCACCAACCATGTATGGAAACTTCCATATATTTCCTAAACCAACTGCCGACCCGACCGCTGCTAATACGAAGCCAAAACTTGAGCTCCACTGTGCATGTTCTTGTTTATTGATAGCCATTTTTTCCGTCCTCGTGCTCCAATTAACGTCGCTGATAATCTTCCTTGATTATCATAAAGCGCCACTCATAATCTCAGGCACTTTAATAAACGCATCAATGTGAGGCGTCCAGCAACATTAAGAAAGAATTGTTTACAATATCGTAAACGCTCAGTTTCTGCTAAGCGACCAAAAAAGTCAAGTACTCATAAACATAAAAAGCCATAACAATTGGTTATGGCTTACGGTGGTTTTTTCTATCGTTGACAAGAGTTTGCCTAATTGAAATACCAACGCTACATTCAGTCTTAAACAAAACTTCTCTACATTTTTAACGCACCACACCACGACGACTTTTCTGTAATGAGTCGATGAGCAGTTGAATTTTCGGCTCTTTTGGGAGCAGCTCGTTGTTTAAAACTTCTAGCGCTTGTACTGTCGTCAAACCTGATCTAAAAATCATACGATAAGCTTGGCGTAACACATCGATGGTTTCTTTTGACCAATCTTTACGGCGCATCCCTTCTACATTGAGACCATGCGTTTTTGCTGGATTGCCAGAGACCATCGTAAAAGCAGCCACGTCTTTTAAAATCAGACTCGCGCCCCCGATCAAGCTATAATCATCAACCGTACAGAACTGATGAATACCGGAGTTACCTCCAATAATCGTGTGATCCCCAATAGTCACATGTCCTGCGACCCCGACATTATTGGCCAGTACGTTATGGTCGCCAATCACACAGTCATGAGCCACATGCGTATTAACCATCAGCAAGTTATGGCTACCAATTTTGGTAAGTTCACTATCTTGGGCTGTACCACGGTGTAGGCTACAGGCCTCACGAATGGTATTATGATCACCAATCTCAAGCCACGTACGCTCACCAGCATACTTCAAATCCTGTGGGTCTTCACCAACGCTTGCAAACTGATAAAACTGATTGTGTTGACCAATACGAGTCAACTTGGTCACAACCACATGTCGGTGCAAAACCGTGTGTGCGCCAATAGTCACCTCATCACCGACAATACAATACGGGCCGATGACGGCCGTCTCATCAATTTGAGCGGATGGTGAGATGAGTGCTGTTGGGTGGATCTGACTCATAATTTGGGCCTTTGTATCATCTGATGCGAGTAAATGGTAAAACAAATACAGCCAATTTAACTTTATTAAATAAAATAAGCATGACGCTGCTGTTAACCATGGTTGCTAACTATCATTTTTACTGCTCATGTTAATAGGAGTCGCTAAAGATTTTGATTAGCATGAGCATAATAGCAGTCATTAAGCTTTACTGTGCTTGCCGAGCAATCATTATTTGGGCACTAGCAGCAAGCTCGTCTTCGACATGTACCGTACAATCAAACTTGTAAATACCATGCTTTTGCATCACTGTTTTGGCACGAATAATCAACTGATCCCCAGGAATGACTCGGCGCTTAAAGCGCACCTTATCAACGCCTGCGAACAGATATAGATAGCCATCTTCTGCGGTCAGGCCAGCACTAATAAATCCCAGCACGCCTGAGACTTGCGCCATCGACTCTACCATTAACACCCCTGGCATGATCGGTTCATCAGGAAAGTGACCATTAAAAAACTCTTCATTAATAGTCACGTTCTTAACACCGGTAATACACTCTCCTGGTGTGCAAGCGATGATCTTATCGACCAGCAGAAAAGGATAGCGGTGCGGCAGGTAATGCTTAAGGGTATGGTAAGTTAGCGGCAGGGTAAGACCTTGCTCAGCCAAGCTTTTAATCTCGTTATCAGTTGAACTATCTATATCGTTGCTGCTCATAGCGGCACTTCCTTGCTGTGTTTGTAATTTTGATGACTTGTTTGTATTTATGCTATTCACGACCAAGCTGACGGAAACGTACCGCTGCCCGTCGCCAATTAGCCGTCGGCATCGCAGCCGTTCCAGAGGAATATGAACCAGACTTTTTAATGGATTTGGTGACCATGGTCATTCCAGATAAGATCACATCATCGGTGATCTCGATATGACCTGTAATACCGACAGCGCCGCCAATGATGCAGCGCTTACCGATACTGGTACTACCAGCGATACCCGTTTGAGCCGCGATGGCTGTACCATCACCAATACGCACGTTATGGGCCACTTGTACCAAATTATCGATAATAACATGATTACCAATCACCGTATCATCAATGGCGCCGCGATCAATACAGGTTTGGCTACCGATTCGCACATGATCGCCAATCACGACACGACCTAGTTGCGCAATGCGCTCCCAGCCAGTAACACTAGGGTCTCTGGTCGGGGCAAAGCCAAAGCCCTCTGAGCCAACACTCACGCCAGCGTGTAATCGCACATGGCTACCGATAACGCTATCGTGCCCGATAACCACTTGCGATTTGATCACACAATCAGGCCCAATCTTAGTATTTGCCTCAACCACCACATGCGCATCAAGTGAGCTGCGCGCACCAATTTGTACATTATCACCGATCACACAAAAAGGGCCAATATTGACGTGATCGCCAATGACGGCGCTATCAGCAATCACCGCACTAGGGTGAATACCGTTAGACAATGAATCACGAGCAAACAACTGACTGGCGCCCGCGTAAGCCAAATAAGGACTGGTGACTACCAACGCGATAGCGCTCGCTGGCACTTGATCACGATACTCTGCCGTGACCAATACCGCCCCTGCTTGCGTGTCCGCCAGACTAGCAATGTAATGGGGATCCGCTAAAAAGCTTAATTGCTCATGATCAGCAGTGGTTAAACTACCAACGCTACTGAACTCTTGACGTAACTGTTCAGCGCCAATCTCTGCCTTGTTCACAATAGGCTGGCGCTGTTCAATTTGAGTGATAAGTTGCTCAATCGTTATCATAGTTACTATTAACATTATTATGAATAAGGCAATCGCCAAGCTGAGAAATCATCTTGGCGACCTACTAATGTCTAACTGATGCTTTATGTACCTACATCGTTTTATATCATTAACGAGATAAATTAGGACAATTACCCTAAGTTAGAAAGTATTACCAATCTGGAACTGTACTTTTTCGGTCTCATCGCCTTCTTTATCACCGATAGGCACTGCGTAACTCAGAGAGATCGGGCCAATTGGCGTGTACCAAGTCACGCCTGCCCCTGCACTAAAACGCATACTGTTGTCTTGGGTCAATAGTGGCACACCTGTATCATCCCCTGTTTGAGGATCAACAAAGGTACGATCCTCCTTATCAGTGGTATCAAACACTTGACCACCTTCGGCGAATAGCACCGGACGTACTTGATCTGCCCAATCACCTTTAAACGGCATTGGTAAAATCAGCTCACTACCGATGCTGACAAGCGCATTACCACCAACTTCTTCTGCTAACAAAGTTTGATTAGAGGGGTCATTGACTGCATCATAGTAGGACTGTGATCTAGGTCCAAGCGTGGACGCTTCATAACCACGTACTGACCCATACCCACCGGCATAAAAGTTTTCATAAAATGGCAAATCATTACCATAGCCAAGCTTGGTATAACCGCGTGCCACCCAATCTTTATAGAAAGGATAGTACACGTTACCGCGATACACGAGTTTTTGATAGCTAGCATCACCAAGGCCAATGGTTGCATCAACCGTATGGCTCATCCCTTTGGTCGGGAAGACCGGACGATCTAAGGTGCTGTAATCCCAGCCAAATAGTAAGTTATAAGTTTGGTACTCATTTTTAAAACCTGTACGACCTTCAAAGTCTCCTGTGAAGTCTTCAACCGTACCGCCATCATCGATAATCTGCTGTACGTTTGACACGCCAAGACGGCTACCACCACGTACTGAGGTGTTATCAACGTTTAGACCCGCACTAACACGCTTGGTCTCGTCCACAGGATAGCTATAATTCAGGGTGGCACCATAAGCATCGGTGACGTAATTACTGACGTTTCTGTCATCATACTTGGTTTCGCGATAGTAGGCGCTGATACCTTGCGACACGCCGTTTTCTGTAAAGTATGGATCGGTATAACCCAAGCTATAAGAATCACGTGTCTCTGAGCGTGATAGCGCCGCCTTGACACGGTTACCCGTACCCATAAAGTTATTTTGCGTCAAGTCTAACTGGAAGGTGACACCGCCACTTTGTGAGTAACCCGCTGCAATGGTTGAACTACCAGAAGGTTGCTCTTCAACAGTATAGTGAACATCCACTTGGTCGGGCTGATTAGGCACTGGCTTCACATCGACATTAACCGCTTTAAAGAAGCCGGTACGCATCAAGCGTGTCCGTGATAATTGAATTTTTTCGCTAGACGCCAGAGCGCCTTCTAATTGACGCATTTCGCGGCGCAACACCTCATCTTGGGTCTTGAGATTGCCCGTAAAGTTAATACGGCGAACATAAATTGGACGGGCAGGATCAATATAGTAATCAACATCAACCATCTTGGTATCATCGTTGATACGCGGCACAGGTCTGATCTGAGCTAAGTAATAGCCCTCATTACCATAGCGACTTTTAAGCGCTGCAGTCGTCGCCTCTAGCTTGGCTTGCGAGTACTTTTCGTTAGGAGCAAAAGCAACCAACTCGTTTAGCTCATTTGTGTCAAAAGTCGGTTTACCTAAAAAGCTCACCTCGCCAAACTGATATTGCTCACCTTCGCTAAGACTCACTTCGATAAAGACACTGCTCTTATCTTCACTGATATTAAGCACGGCATTGTCGACTGCAAAACGTACATAACCATCGTTCTGGTATAGCGCTTTTAGGTTTTCTAAACTGGCAGCCAGCTTTTCTTTGGCATAGCGATCTGACTTAGACAGCAGACGTGTCCAAGACGATTCTTTCACGGCAAAGACGTCTTTAATCTCTTCATCGCTAAAGTGTTTGTTACCAATAATGTTGATATCAACCACTTTGGCAGGCTTGCCTTCGATAAAACGTACATCGAGCTTGACGCGATTGCCATCAAGTAGTGTTTGGTCAACCTCGATATTACTATTGTAATACCCTTGGCTGATATATTGTTGCTGTAGCTCATTGGCGACGCCTTGTAGCGTGGCTTGCTTAAGCACATCACCGACAGACAGGCCAGCATTGCTAAGCCCCTGCTCCAGCCCTTCTTTTGGAATGAGTTTATTGCCCTCAAAATTCACCTCAGCGATCGTTGGGCGCTCAACGACATCAAATCGTAGCTGACCCCCTTCGACTCGGCTCTGAATATCGGCAAAGTTTTCGGTCGCATATAGCGCCTTAATACTGGCCGCCAAACTACTATCATTCACCGTGTCCCCTACCGAAATAGGAAGAACCGGATAGAGGCTATCGGGGGTTAGGCGTTGCAGACCATTGAAACCGATGTCAGTGACTACAAACTCTGCAGCCTGTACAGGCATACTCATCATCGCTACCACTAACGGCAACCCTGCCGCGCTCATAAATAAAGGCGTACGCATAAACACTATCCGTCAATAAAAAACTTGCTTAAGTTAAGTTAAAAAGCCCATATTGTCTAGCCCGTTTTGCATAAAATCTTATATTCACACGCGGGAGACTCAGAACACTTTATATAAAATGCATCACAAAATAAACTAAAAATTACGATTAGTACAGTAGCCATGGTACAAAGCTTCCGCTCTATCATCGCCGTCATTAGCGCATAATAAGCGTAAAACCATTAGTGTCTCTTGTCTTATCCACTCTATGGCTGATTACTTGCTCAAAAAAGACGACTGATATCATTACCAATTGCTAACACCATGAAACCTGCCAGCAAGAGTAAACCGATATTTAACCCCACCATTTGTACGCCTTCTGAGAGGGGCTTACCGCGAATCAGCTCAATGAGGTGATACACAATATGACCACCATCTAATACCGGAATAGGCAAAAGATTTAGCACAGCCAGACTCAAACTAATCAAAGCCGCGGTAGATAACACCATCTGCCAACTGATATCGAAGCTTTGTTTGGCGACTTTGGCAATGGTAATTGGGCCTGACAAATTGTCCAAACCAATCATGCCTGACAGCATTTTTCCCATTGAGCTTACCGTCATGACTGCCAGTTGTTCGGTCTTCTCAAACGACTTGATCAATGATTCGCCCGGCCCATAGACCACTGTGGTTTTGTAAGCATCAGGGATAACAATCTCAGACTGTGCCACCATAGCACCAATTTGCCCATAGTCGTTACCCAAATTGTCTTTTTTACCTTGTGGCATAATTTGTAGCTGGACAGATTCACCGTCACGTAACACCGTAAAATTAAGAAGTACTTCAGGGCTGTCGCGGATGATACGGGTGGCGCTAATCCAGTCTTTGATTGGCGCATCATTAATCGCCGTAATGCGATCACCTTTTTGCAGGCCTTGACGAATGGCCGCACCATCGGGCGCCAGATTTCCAATTATCGGCGCTATTTGTGGTTGCCACGGTAGCATACCAAAGCTGCTCAACGCATCTTTACCTTGCGCCGCGCCTTGCATGAACTGCTGCACTGGCGCTTGATACGTTTGGCGCGCGCTACTATTTTGTGGATCTGACTGCAAGGTAACACTGACCTCGCCTGTCTCACCCATACGGCCAGCAAGGCGATAATTGATACCTTCCCACGTCTGTACGTCATGACCATCAATCGCAACAATTTTATCACCGACAGGCAGCCCAGCCACGGCAGCCGGCGTATCAGGTAAGACTTGCCCAACTTTGGTCGCCAGCTGCTCTGTTGGCGTCATAAACAATACCCAAAACAGGGCAATAGCGATGACAAAGTTCATGATAGGGCCAGCTGCGACAATGGCAATCTTTTTTAGCGGATGCTGGCGATTAAAAGCCAAATGTTGCTCACCTTTTGCAACCTCTCCTTCACGCTCATCCAGCATTTTGACATAGCCACCAAGCGGTAATGCTGAGATACGATAGTCAATACCGCTTTTTTTACTGGTCCAACCAAAGAGCTTAGGGCCAAAACCGATAGAGTAAGTCAGCACCTTAACGCCGCAAAGACGCGCCACAATGTAGTGACCCCACTCATGTAAAGCAATGAGTGGACCTAAGACAAATATTGCCGCAAGCAGCGTTAATAAAAACGTCATGATCTGTTCTCGATTAAGTTGCTTTTGTTACGATGACGCCAGCTTTTTAATAAGCGCATCGGTGTGGCGGCGTGCTACTTTGTCAATCGCTAATATATCATCTATGTCGGCATGCTCATTTAATAACGGCACTTGTATCTCGGTGAGTGCCTGCTCATTAACATCAGCAATATCCGTCAAGCGAATTTGTCCACTCAAAAACGCAGCCACGGCAATCTCATTGGCGGCATTGAGCACGATGGTCGCTTGTGTACCCGCTTGCATCGCTTGTCGGGCCAGACGCAGACAGGCAAATTTTTGTAAGTCAGGCTCAATAAATTCAAGCCCACTTAGCGCATACAAATCTAATGGTTGCGAGCCGCTATCAATGCGGTTGGGGTAGCTGAGGGCATGCGCGATTGGGGTTTTCATATCAGGACTGCCGAGCTGCGCTAAAAAGCTGCCATCGCTGTATTCTACCATTGAGTGAATGATACTTTGTGGATGAATCACCACATTTATTTTATCTTCAGGCAAATCAAATAAATGGCACGCCTCGATGAGCTCTAAGCCTTTATTCATCATCGTGGCAGAGTCGACCGATATCTTTTGCCCCATTGACCAGTTTGGGTGTTTAACTGCTTCAGCAACGCTTGCTTGGCGCATCTGCTCAAAAGACTGTTGCAAAAACGGCCCACCAGAGGCGGTCAACCAGAGCTTGCGTACACCGTGGTCTGGCTGATGAATTTGAGTATGGTCTTGTTGAATAGCAAGGGGTAGACACTGGAAAATAGCGTTGTGCTCAGAATCAAGCGGTAGCAAAGTAGCACCATACGTTTTAACCGCATTAATCATCACTTGGCCTGCCATCACCAGTGCTTCTTTATTGGCAAGCAAGATACGCTTGCCTGCACGCGCTGCTGCTAGAGTGGAAGGCAGTCCTGCCGCTCCCACAATAGCGGCAACTACCGTATCAGTTTGTGCATCGGTAGCAATATCTACCAGCCCCTCTGCACCGCCCACCACGGCAATATCAAGACCTACTGCACTTAGGCGCTCGGCAAACTCATCGACCGCTGCGGTCGGTACATTGACGCGTCTTGGCAAAAACTGCTGGCATAGAGCAAAAAGCTTGTCTAAACGGCGAAAACCTGACAAAGCATAAACGTCGTAATCCTGTGGTTGCGCCGCTAATATTGCCAACGTGCTATCGCCAATTGAACCTGTCGCGCCTAGTACGGCGATGCGTTGCGTCATAACCATCGATGCCTATAAAAGATACTATAAAAAAGAGAACCAAAAGAAGAAGTAAGGCATAAAGCACACAAAAGCCCGTCGTGATATCTCGCCAAAAATGCCATCAAATAATCGACACAAACCCGTGGCTCAGTGCCTTTGCTAAAACAAGAATGCGCCCTAGCCTTGCCGCTTTATACCACTATCAAACCCAGTTGCTGTATCGCCCAAAAGCCAAGCGCGAATATCGGTGTGGCCGCCAACAGTGAGTCGATACGATCAAGAACGCCGCCATGCCCAGGCAACATATTCCCTGAGTCTTTTATATCAGCGCGGCGCTTGAGCATTGACTCAAACAAATCACCAAGTACGGACGCTAAAATCGTTAAAGCGGATAATGCCACAAAGGCGATTAACGACATGCCTGTTAGTTGTAGCTTAAAGACACTAATGCCGATCACGACTAACAAGCCTGTGACTAAGCCACCCGTCAGCCCTTCCACACTCTTATTGGGTGAGACATTCGGTGCCATTTTGCGACGACCGAGTTTGCGTCCAACAAAATAAGCACCACTATCCGCAGACCACACCAATAAGAATACATAAAGAAGCCACCAAGCTGACAGTTGCCACAAATAAAACATAGCAGTAATGGCGGCAGTTAATATCACAGCGCCCATCAAGGCCAGTTTTTTACCATACCAATTGGTATGAGTGGGAAAGACCTTAACCCAAGACAGCGCCATCAACCATATTGCCAGTGATGCCACCCACCAAAACAGCCAAGTCACCTTAAATATGAGCGACACCAATGTTATGACTAAGACCAATAGCACATACAGCATAGGCTGGCGCCATTTTGGCATCAGCTTTGTCCATTCATGAGCGGCAATGATAACGCCAATCGCTAATAGCGGGGCAAATAAGATAGGAGTTTGGCTCGCAAACATTGCAATACCAACGATAATAACGAGAACAATTGCCGTCTTAATTCGTTGCCACATACTTATTGAGCCTTATAATAATGAAAAACGCATGGTCAAAAAGTGCATTATAGCAGTTAATCCACAATAGCCCACTAATAGCAATTGACACTCATGAACGCGGCTTATTATTTCACAAACAAGGGGTATTAACTACTGATCGCCTACCAACTTTGTAAGCTGCGACCCAACATCCTAAGGTAGAAAACCTTTTAACGCGTCGGCTGCTCTGTCCCTATCTGTTCGCTGGTTTTGCCAAAGCGGCGTTGGCGCTGGGCGAACTCTGTTACCATCGTAGACAATTCATCTGCACCAAAGTTTGGCCACAACGTTTGGGTAAAAAACAGCTCTGCATAGGCAGATTGCCACAGTAAAAAGTTCGATATTCGATATTCGCCGCCCGTCCGTATCAGCATATCTACCGCTGGCGCATCGGCTAATTGAACATACTTCCCAAGCCTCTCTTTATTAATGTCTTCCGCCCGTAATTGCCCTGCCTGTACTTGCTGTGCTAGCTGTTTTGCCGCATGGGCGATATCCCATTGGCCACCATAACTGATAGCAATCACCAATGTCATGGCTTCAAAATTGGCCGTTTTTTCTTCCGCATCGGCCATCAGCGTTTGTAAGTCATCACTGAGCTGACTGCGGTCGCCGATAAAACGCAAGCGAATACGGTACTCATTCATACGCGGTAGTTGTTCATGAATGGTCGAGGCTAACAGTTGCATTAGCAGCGCCACCTCACTGGGAGGACGTTGCCAGTTTTCACTAGAGAAGGCAAATACCGTTAATACTTCAACACCTGTATCGACACAATAGTCGACAATAGGGTCTAGCGCATCTTTTCCTGCTACATGGCCTTGGCCTTTACCTAAATTGTTGGCCTTACCATAACGATTATTGCCGTCCATGATAATAGCGATGTGACGAGGAAGAACAGCAGGGGCCAAAACGGCTGAAGTAGACATAGGCAAACTTGCTTATTGTTAAGGTGAGATAATAATAACGCGTACTGTGACAGTTAAAAAGTGCAATAAACACCATTCACAAATGTATCATAAATCAAGTACGCTAAGAATTGCAAAAAACAACCTATAAAGCTGGCTTGCAAATACTTGTCAGACACGCAAAATCTGCCCATTTACTACTGTATCGTACTGATCAACACAATAATAAGCAGCCAAGAGCACTGGCACATTGGCTGCTTAACGTTAGAGATTTGACTTAACTGACGTGGGTCATAAATGATAAAAGACCTGTATTTACACGTCCATCAAGTCGCTTTCTTTTTTACTCAGACGGCTGTCGATGATTTCAATATATTTGTCAGTGATTTTTTGGATATCATCACTAGCGCGGCGCTCGTCGTCTTCTGAGATTTCTTTTTCTTTCGCAAGCTCTTTGATGTCATTCATCATATCACGGCGGATATTACGAATAGACACACGGCTGCTCTCCGCTTCTCCGCGCGCCAGCTTCTGCATGTCGCGGCGTGTGTCTTCTGTCAGTGCTGGCATCGGCACACGAATCACATCCGCCGTCATTGGATTGAGACCCAAATCTGCTTCGCGAATGGCTTTGTCAACCGCTTGTACCATGGTACGGTCAAATGGCTGAACCAGTAACGTACGCGAGTCTTCAACATTCACACTAGCCACTTGGTTTAATGGCGTAGGCGCACCATAGTAACTGACCATTACACCTGACAACATACCAGGATGCGCACGCCCAGTACGGACTTTACTAAAGGTACTCTCAAGCGCTTCCAAGGTTTTTTGCATACGCGCTTCGCCGTCTTGCTTAATCTCTTTAATCATCATGTGTCCTTATTTATCGCTATCGACAAATCATTCATTACTGTTAGTTATAAAAATTATTAGGGTTATCGTGCTCTCATAAATTAATGATAAACACGCGTACCTTCATTTTCGCCCATAATGACGTTTAATAAAGCATTGGGCTTGGTCATGTCAAAAACTTGTAGCGGTACGTTATGCTCGCGGCATAAAGCAATGGCGGTTAAATCCATCACACCCAGCTTTTGCTCTAATACTTCGTCAAACGTTAAGCCGTCATATTTTTTGGCATCAGAATGTAGGCTTGGGTCTTTATCATAAACCCCATCTACTTTGGTTGCTTTTAAAATCAAACCTGCTTCGATTTCGATACCACGCAAGCAAGCGGCGGTATCTGTGGTAAAAAATGGATTGCCGGTGCCAGCCACAAAGATACAAACTTCACCATTTTTAAGGTAGCGAATCGCATTCCGGCTGCTGTAGCTTTCAGTCACTTCCCCAATAGGTAGGGCTGACATCAAGCGCGTTTTAATATTGCGGCGCTCAAGAGCGTCACGCATCGCAAGCCCGTTCATCACAGTTGCCAGCATACCCATTTGATCACCGGTGACACGGCCAACCAAACCTTCTTGTTGCAACTGTGCGCCGCGATATAAGTTACCACCCCCAACAACGATACCTACTTGCACACCAAGTCCACGCAAATGAGCGATAGACAAGCTCATTTTATCGAGAACTTCGGTATCAATACCCATGTCTTTACCACCGGCCAAAGCTTCGCCTGAGAGTTTCAACAAGATACGAGAGTAACGCGGGTTTTTGTCAGACATGAGGTCACCTTGTTAGCATTAAATTATCATTAAAGTCATTGGTAAAACACAAATAGCATTTGCCTATCGCGCCATACTGAGTAAGAGACGTCGTAAAAGGCTAAATTGCGCTAATTGTAGCAAAAGCTGCCCGCTATTGGGCAATTTTCACTTTATATTGGCGCTGTTTACCGTTCCAAAAATCTTACTCAAACCTAATCAATATTAACTATTGGATAGGTTTGAAGTTTTCTTTCTGCTTCATTGTCACGCGCTACTTCTCGTTTGAGACTTAGACTGACCACGACTCCACAGACTTTTTTAATTGGCGATGGAACTCACCGTCCAATAAAACGGGGTTATGCGGCTGTTAAGATGACAGTCGCGTTGTTTAAAATATTGATGCTGGCGTTAAGGTCGCGGTCATGTTTTGTCTGGCAGCTAGGACAGATCCACTCGCGCATCTTCAACGTCAGCTCATCTTTACCAAGGATATGATTGCAGTTTGAACAGGTCTTGGAGCTGGGATAGAAGCGCCCAACTGACTTTACCGTCTTGCCTTGCTCATTGGCTTTGTAGATAAGCTGTCGCTTAAATTCAAAGAAACCCAAATCACTGATCGCCCGTGACAATCTGCGGTTCTTGACCATACCTTTGACGTTTAAATCCTCAATTGCCATCACATCGAACTCTTTGACCAGCTTTGATGTGATTTGATGGAGAGAGTCTTGCCTAATACTCCTGATCTTGTAGTGCAAACGAGAGAGCTTGGTTTTCGCTTTTTCTCTGTTTTTACTACCTTTCTTCTTGCGACTGAGCACTTTGTTTAGTTGACGCAAGCGCTTTAGGTTGGTCTTTAATGGCTTTGGCGCTTTGATTTTGGTACCGTCTGATAAAACCAATAAATCAGTAATACCAAGGTCTATACCTACGATTTTTCCAGTTCTAACCACTTTTTTAATCGTATCGTCAATCTCAACGGCCACACTGACAAACCACTTACCGCCCCGCTTGGAGATGGTGGCTGACATAATCTTACCGTCAAAACGTAGCGGCTCTTTCATACGAACCCAACCTAGATTTGGGATACGAATGGACTTAGCTTTAATGGCAAACTGATCGTTGGATAAGCCAAACCTATCGTCACGACCTTTTTTACGCGCTGTTGGATATTTGGCAAGCCCTTTAAAGAAGTTCTTGTAAGCGTCACCCAGCTGCATGATAGCCAGTTGCGGAGCGCACTTGGTCACTTCTAACATATAAGGGAAAAATTCACGCTTAATGGCATTCAATTCGCGTCTGAGCTTTGCCTGTGAAGGCTTATTTAGCTTTTTGGTATCCATCTCAATACCAGTCGCCAAACACGCATCACGATACGCCTTATCAAGCGCATACTGCCGTTGCCACTCATATAAAGCCCAGTTGTAGGCTTTCCGCGCCACGCCACAAGCACGAGCAAAATGGTTCGCCTGTACGTTGTTGGGCTTGAGTTCAATGATGTGGCCACGGATCATAATGCTTGTTTAACCTCTTTTTATTAATGTGGAAATTACTTATTTTGATTATAAATGACTAAGATTAGATAGGTTTTAGGTAACTGTTTCGTAACCCTCTATAACTGGCAAACAAATCATATTCACTAGCATCATCGATTGTGACCGTTAGGAACTGCCCCACTTTTACTTGAGCGGTAATCTCATCCACATAGACATGACCGTCAATCTCGGGCGCATCAGCGTAGCTACGACAAATCGCAATGTTTTCTTCGCGATCAATCTCGTCAACCAATACCATTAAGGTCTTGCCCACTTTTTCTTGCAGTTTTTGCGCAGATATCTCTTGTTGTATTGCCATCAGGCGCTCATAACGAGATTGCTTGACCGCTTCAGGCACATGATCTGGCAAGTCATTGGCGACCGCGCCTTCAACTTCTGAATAAGTAAATGCGCCAACACGATCAAGACGAGCTTCGACCAACCAGTCAAGCAAGCACTGAAAATCTTCTTCGGTTTCACCAGGGAATCCAACCACAAAGGTCGAACGAATGACGATATCAGGACAAATGTCACGCCACGCTTTGATACGGGCTAACGTGTTTTCACTATGCGCCGGACGTTTCATGGCTTTTAAGATACGGTGACTGGCATGTTGAAAAGGAATATCCAAATAAGGCAATAACTTCTTTTCGCCCATCAGTTCAACGACTTTATCCACGTGTGGATACGGGTAAACATAATGCAGGCGTACCCAAATACCTAAATCATTCAGTGCTTGGCACAAATCATAAAATTTTGATTTAAGCGGCATACCATTCCAAAAACTGGTCTTATACTTCAAGTCCAGCCCGTAAGCAGAAGTGTCTTGCGAGATGATAAGCAACTCTTTTACGCCAGCGTTTTTAAGCGCCAATGCCTCATTCATCACGCTATCAATCGGACGCGAGACCAAATCACCACGTAAGCTTGGGATAATGCAGAAGGTACAACGATGGTTACAACCCTCAGAGATTTTTAGGTAGGCATAATGACTGGGCGTCAATTTTATGCCAGCCTCATTAATCAAATCTATTTTTGGGTCATAGCTGGCATCCAAATTGCGGTTTGGTTTGGGGACATGCTGCGCCACCGCCGTAATCACCTCATCATAAGCATGAGCGCCGGTCACTGCTAGTACTGCTGGATGCATTTCACGGATTTTGTCCGCCTCTTTACCCAAGCAGCCGGTGACAATCACTTTGCCATTTTTGCTAATGGCTTCACCGATTGCGTCGAGCGACTCTTGTACCGCTGACTCAATAAAACCGCATGTATTGACCACGACAAGATCTGCACCGCTATAATCATTGGCAACTTGATAGCCATCACGGCTAAGCTCTGTGATGATACGCTCACTATCCACCAATGCTTTTGGGCAACCCAGCGATACAAAACCAATCTTTGGTGCCGCACTTACAGGCGCGTTGGCAGTCGCGGACATGGCATCACTACTTTGCGCAATACTCCGGTTTTGATTGTGATTGGCTTTATGATGGTAAGGCTGGTTAGAGTTTGCTTGACTGACATCTGCCTGACTCTGCTCTTGCGCTAGATTTGGCTTGGCAGGATTAAAAATAGTGGCTGTGTTTTTAGGGGCGTCTTTGGGTGCAGTAGAAGCTGGCTGTGAGGTGAGAGTCGTTACATTCATCGACTCGGTAGAAGTTTTGGGCATGGCTGACCTTGCTAGAGATAATTGGCTGTGCGCATTGTACGTTTTTTTTGCAAAAATCGCCAGTTTTGCCGCTCTATAGTGTTGATTTGTGGTTAAATATTATCACGAGTATCCTTTTTCTTAGGCCCTACCTATGACAACCGATTTGATCACGGCAAAACCGACCCCTGACTTAGCCTTTATATCACAGCATTTGTTTACCGCTATCTTATGGGTCGATGATATGCTATCCATCACTTGGTTAAATGCCCAAGCGGAGCACTTACTTGCTATCAGCAGTGGCAGGTTACTCAATCAGTCTGTCTTGACGCTACTGGCCCCCGAGGAGTTAAAATCAAAAAACAGTACAGCTACTCATGATGACCAGATAGAGGCGCAAACTTGCTCTTTGACCGAACGCTTTTATCAAGCAAAGCAGTACCAACAACCCTTTATCGACCATGATCATATTATCAACACACCGTTAAACGGTAACCTACCCCTGTCAATTGACTATAGCGTGACGCCCGTCACCTACGAGCAGCAGCCTTATTTTATCATTGAGATATGGGGCAAAGACCGCCAAAGCCGTATCTCAGAAGAGCAGCGCCAGCAACAACAGTACGGGGTTGCCCGTCACATGCTACGCTCGGTCGCTCATGAAATCAAAAACCCGCTGGCTGGCATTCGCGGGGCTGCACAACTACTCCAACGACAATTTATCAAATTTAGCGACACGACTACTTTTAGCCCTCAATCTTCTGATACTGCGACTCCTTCAACGTCTATCTTAGATCATAATAGCAACCTGCAAAAAACAGCCATAAAGCTACGTAACTATACCGATATCATCATCTCAGAGACAGATCGCTTAACCCATCTTATTGGGCAATTTCTGGGTTCCAATCAATTGCCCAGTTGGCAAACGCTTAACATTCATGAGCCACTAGAGCATGTTTTAACCTTGATACGGCATCAATATCCACAAGTGACACTACAGCGCGATTATGACTTGTCGTTACCTGAACTGTGTGCGGATAAAGACCAGTTAATCCAAGTATTTTTAAACCTGATTAATAACGCTTGTGAATCCATGACGGAGTTTGAACAAACGCTGCCGCAAAACGAATCCCCTCAGTCTCAAGACTCCCCTTCTTTGTCTTCACAGACAGATAGGGATGGTGATGGCGGCAACTGGGCTTACCAGCCGACGCTGCACATTCAAACACGGGTGGCATTTCAACATACCATCAGTGGTCAACAGCACAAGCAGGTGGTGCAAGTTAACATTACTGACAACGGCTCAGGAATTGACCCTGCCCTTATTGGACAGATATTTTTCCCCATGGTGACAAGCCGTGCGACAGGGACTGGCCTTGGATTGTCTATTGTGCAAGATATCATCAGCCATCATCATGGTATGATTGACGTCAGCTCCACTCAATCACACAGTCCTAACGACAGTTTTAAAAATAACCATAGCAATAGCCAAACGTGTTTTACGCTATATTTACCGTTCACCCAGCCACTCATGGAAGCGTAAACATGGTGCTACATAGATAGAACGATCACCTCGCAGATGACTAAATCATAAACCTACACCAACTCATTGCTCATTAGGCCTGATATATGACTGAATATAATGACAAGCGTACCCCTAACAGCGACGATCAAACCTCGAACGGTCAGACAGTGACTGACCCAACCATAAAAGTAACGGTCAACAACGCCGCTGATAATAACCCTGCTACTTTATGGCTCATCGATGATGATGCCGCCCTACGTTTGGTATTGGCTGACACTTTTGAGGATGCAGGACTGGACGTGATTAGCTTTACGCAAGCCCAAGCAGCATGGACACGCCTAAATGACATCTTGCAAGGGTCAGCCGAACCCTTACCAGATGTGATATTGACCGATATTCGTATGCCAATGATGGATGGTTTGTCCTTTAGTGATTGGGTGCATAAACACTTCCCTAAGCTGCCGATTGTCATTATGACGGCGCATTCAGACCTCACTTCTGCCATTAATAGCTATCAGACAGGGGCGTTTGAATATCTACCAAAACCGTTTGATTTAGATGATGCGGTCGCAACGATTTATAAGGCCATTAATCATCAGCCCAACATGCCAGTGAAAAGCAATACAACTGAGCCTGACTCTACTCCAACCACCGATAAACCAGCTGACAATGATGCGACGTTTAGCACCAACACAAAGCCTGTCCGCAAAGTAAGCTCAGCCAATAAAACCAATAAAGTAAACGATGATAAAGCGGCGGTTAAGACTGACACCAAAGCACAAAGCAACCCCAGCGGAATCATTGGGCAGTCGCAAGCCATGCAGACGGTGTTTCGTGCCATTGGCCGATTGGCTCATTCGCCGATCACTGTCTTGATTACAGGAGAGTCAGGCACAGGTAAAGAATTGGTCGCAAGCGCCTTACATCAGCACTCGCCCCGTCGCCAGCAGCCGTTTATTGCCCTAAACATGGCCGCCATTCCACATGATTTGATTGAGTCTGAGTTATTCGGTCATGAGAAAGGCGCGTTCACAGGCGCAACCACAACGCGGCAAGGTCGTTTTGAGCAAGCGGATGGGGGGACGTTGTTTTTAGATGAAATCGGTGACATGCCGTTTAGCACCCAAACCCGTTTGCTACGAGTACTGGCTAACGGTGAATTTTATCGCGTGGGTGGTCAGCAGCCTGTCAAAGTAGATGTGCGCATTATTGCCGCCACGCATCAAAATTTAGAAGAGTTGGTAAAACTGGGTCGATTCCGTGAGGATTTATTTTATCGTCTGAATGTCATTCGTCTACCCTTACCGCCTCTGCGCACGCGACCGGAGGACATTCCCGCTTTGGCCACCTACTTTATGCAGCGCGCCGCTGAGCAAATGAATACAGCACCAAAGCAGCTACATCCTACGGCGCTACAAATTATGCAGTCTTTTGAGTGGCGTGGTAATGTCCGCCAACTTGAAAACGTTTGCCTATGGCTAACCGTGATGGCAACGGGCGATACCGTCATGGTCGACGATCTACCACCAGAGTTACTCGAAAATCTCCCCTCTCATTTAGAAGCGCAGCCAGCGCACACACTCTCTTCTCAAAACATACCTCAAAACCACAGCCAACCTAGCCCAGTTCATCATAGTTCTGACGTCTCAAATTGGCAGCAAGCATTGGCTACTTGGGCTGAGCAATCTCTAGAACAAGGAGAAACCGATATTTTGCAAGTGGCAACCCCTGAGTTTGAACGTATCTTACTCACGGCAGCACTCAAGCACAGCGGCGGCAAAAAAATAGTAGCGGCCAACTTACTTGGTTGGGGACGTAATACCCTCACCCGAAAGTTGCAGCAATTAGATATGTCTTAATTAATAATAGGAGTAAGACCATCTTTAAAGACAAAAAATATTGAATTAAAAATCAAACAATATCAATTGCTTATAAAATATGATAAAAATATTCGTTAAATAATTAAAAATATTTGCAAATAGGGGTTGCCAAAAGATTCAAACTCTATATAATAGCCAACCACTGAGACGCACTACCGAATCAGTTAACTGTCTAGATAGCATTTGAATTTGACTGCTTTTGATGATAGAGTAACGAAAATGGGGCTGTGGCGGAATTGGTAGACGCACCAGATTTAGGTTCTGGCGCCGCAAGGTGTGAGAGTTCGAGTCTCTCCAGCCCCACCATTTTCGGATAGTACATCTTAGACCAAATATCAAAACCTGCTTATTAGCAGGTTTTTTTGTGTCTGGATTTTAGTCTAACACTCAGAACCCTTCAACGTAATCATAAACCTACTAAGTCTACCAGTACCGCCTCTATCCTCTTATACCGCTTCTCTACCCGCTTTGCCAATGCACCATCTACGATAAACTGATAACGGCTGTATTCTGACGGCAATTTTGGCACAGGCTGCTGACAATGCTGGATAGCCCAATCCATCACTGAATCACGACTGTGAGTAGGTATCTTAAACGGTCGCTCACCCATTAATATCTCAACCATCATGATGCCAAACGCGTAAATATCGCTTTGTACGGTTGCGCTTTGTCCATGCCAGCGCTCAGGCGCAAGATACGCTGGTGTGCCGGCAGCGCTTACCTTTTTTGGTTTATCCAACCTCTCTGCTAAGGCAAAATCGGTCAATAATAAATCAGGCACTCTACCGCTGTTGTCAGCGCTGCCTATCGGCATGTCAGCGAGCAAGAGATTACTGGGTTTAATATCATTGTGTAGCCAGCCAGCGTGATGTAGATTGGCTATAAGATGAGCCGCCTGGACAATAAAGTGATGCTTTTGTTTAGTGGTTAATGACCCATACTGTTGAGCAGTAAGCTGCTTTGCCAAATTTCCATTTGGATAGTGGGGCATGACGAGAGCCGTTAACTGCTGACGTGCTCCCAAATCTTGAACCTCTACGTTGTGATAAGCAAGGAGCGATGGTGCGATAGCCATAGCGTTAGATTGGGTTTTCGATAAACCATCTAAGGCTTTTAAGATAGCGACTTCATGATTTAAATCAAATGAGAAATCACTGTCATGAGAAGTTAGCTGCCATTTAATCATCACATTACCGAACTGCGGATGCGTCGCACGCGTTAAGCCCTGATAACAATGAGTGTTAGGATGTCGCGTCTCGGTGTTCTGCTGAGCTAAACGTTGATGGACTATTTCGCTATATTGCAACGCTATCAATACTTGCGTCATTGTCGGCAGTAGCTGCTGAGCGTGGGCTTGCAACGCTTGTATAATAGATGGATTACTGGCATTATTTTTCATGGTATGATTTTTCACGATACTGTTTTTCGTAATATGGTGAAGTCCTAACAAAGCTGCGATTACGCCCTTCAAAACCAACCTGAACTGTTAGAGTTATTATGTCCCAACTAATCAACGCATCTCAGCCTGCTACTCATTATGCTCTGCCTAGCCCTTTACTGGATTTACTCAGTCAATACTTACAGGAGCAGGTCACACCAACGGTTGAGATAGACCCTGCCCAGCTGGCCTATCGCTGGGTCGGTGGTCACAACGGCCATTTAGAACCACTGGCAGTCAATCTGTTTTTAAGTTTAGATGACTTACAGGGTATTGATACCCAAAAATCAAAGCTGATACAGAACACGCGCCAATTTTTAAAAGGCTATCCCGCCAATCACGTTTTGATGACAGGCACACGCGGCGCGGGTAAATCCTCGCTGATTCGAGCATTACTACAAGCCTATCATAGTGAAGGTCTGAGAATCATTGAGATTGCACGGGACGATCTACAGGTACTTGATAAGATCCGTACAGCGATTAAGGGACTACCCGCTGACAGTGAGTGTCGTTACATAGTGTACTGTGATGATTTGGCATTTAACGGTCAGGACGAGAGTTACAGAACGTTAAAAAGCGTTTTGGATGGCGCGCTTGATTCGGAGCAAGACAAGCTCTTGGTCTATGCGACCAGTAACCGCCGTCACCTACTCCCTCAACTGATGAAGGACAATGTCAACATTTATAATGGTCAGACCGATGAGGTCAACCCTTATGAGACCGTTGATGAGACCGTATCGTTGTCTGATCGTTTTGGGTTATGGCTGTCTTTTCACCCCATGGATCAGCAGACTTATTTACAGATTGTGCAGCACTATCTGAATTTAGAGCAACAGAAAATCTTGGCCGAGACTGATACAGTCACTCATTTGGAAAGTAATAGTTTGCCTGATAATATCAGAGCCGATGCGCTACGTTGGGCCTCTGAACGTGGCGGCCGCTCAGGACGAGTCGCTTATCAATTTAGTCGTTATTGGAGCGGTAAAACCCAACTGTCCATTGCAGACAATAAACGCTAAAACGAGTCTAGTTACTGCGTGCAGAGCCTAAATAATGTACGCGGTCCGTCCCTTTACTGTCTACCAAGTCATTTGCGCCATTGACCATGTACTGGTCAAAGTCTGCTGCCAGCCACAAACTGCCTTGATAAAAACTTTCGGCGTCTGCACGGATATGGCCCATGTTTGGGGTGCTGCTATTCTGATTGTCAAAGCTTTGGTAGCGGGCGCTAAAATGCGTCAGAATTAAATGCTTGAGGCCGACATTTTGAGCAAACTTACCCACCAGTTGCGCGCTACTATGCATCGGATCAAAGTCTGGATTTTTGGACTGAATCCTAGTTAAGACGTCAGTCGTATAAGTGGCTTCATGTATCAATAAATCAGCATCCGTCACCGCAGAACGAAGACAGTCTGGTCTATCGTTATCGCCCGCCACCACGACACGTGTACGCCGCACCTCTTTATCGACATAATCTGCTGAACGCAGTTGCTGACCATCATCAGTCACCACGTCAAAGCCTTGCTGCAATCTTCCCCAAAAACTACTGGCAGGAATACCGGCTGCCATAAGCTTGTTGGTGTTAAGCGAGAGCCGATGGATATTTTGAGTGATGCCAAAGCCATAAGATGACACACGATGCGACAATGGCGTAATATCAATACTCAGCTGATGCTGGGAATCTAAAGCGATATCAACCTTACCCGCTTTTGTCTCTAGAACTTCTTCAATTGCTATGAAATCGATAGCAAATGGGAAGTACAGCTCTGTGGTCAGCTTGATAGCCTCAAGTAACGTAGCAATCGATTTTGGTGCAATGAGGGTAAGCGGCTCAAGGCGCCCTAACATAGCGGCACTCGCCAGCAACCCCGGCAGACCATAGCAATGATCTCCATGCACATGGGTGATACAAATGGCGCTCAACTGATGCATGGACAGCTTAGTGTGCAAAAGCTGATGCTGAGTACCTTCGCCGCAGTCAATCAATATCCATGGACGCGACTTTTTATGTTGCTGGGCATCACCCGACTTAGATAAATAAGGATTCAGGCATTCAATCGCCAACGCCGTCACGTTACGCTGTTTGGTTGGCACACCTGCTGATGTGCCTAAAAAGGTTAGCTTTAGCACAGATGGCTTCTCTTATTGATAACATTCACCGGCTATGACAATTGGCACATCATGGTTTTTTGGCCGTCAACCATTTGACCACCATTGGCAGTACACTCATTGACCATATTGGACTCGTACGACTTCCAGCCCCCATAAAAGCTGGCCATACATAGCAATACCACCAATATCTTTTGTGTCCACGATTTAATGGAGACCTGCTGCGCATGGATCATTTGCTCAGGAATATTGCTCTCATTGTCAGACGTTATATTCTTGGCCAATTTGTTTTGGTCGCTCATGACACTACCTTATTTATACGCTACTGTGTTAGATGTGAATTAAAAACGCTCACCATAGCATATTATATCTTTAAAATTGCGGCGTCCCGCCTTTTTCTTCAGCACGCTTAAAGGCTGGACGTTCTTGACAACGCTTGAGCCAGTTTAATAAATTGGCATATCTAACTTTGTCCATTCCTGCTCGTGCATTAGAAGCTGCTACCACGATATACATTTGTATGTCCGCCGCACTAAACGCTTCACCTGCAAACCAATGATTGTCTTGTAGCTGCTGCTCCATGAGTTTTAGGTTATTCGTGATGTTGTTATTAATCATTCCATCTTCAACTTGTTTACGAATGCCTTTGCTAATCGGTTTGATAAGCAGGGGTGATCTTTCAACCACTTTACTAAACACCAAACGCATGACCAGTGGCGGCATGGCCGAGGCTTCAGCAAAATGCAACCAAAACGTATAGGCTTCCCACGCCGCTTCATTGTCATCAGAGGGCTTAAACTGATGCTCGGTATCATAGTGTCTCAGCAGGTACTCAATGATAAAACCTGACTCAGCCAAGGCGCGATCATCGACTTCGAGTACAGGCGTGTGTCCAAGCGGATGAACTTTCTTGAGGCTTTCAGGAGCAAGGTAGGCTTTCGTACGCTGGTAACTGGTCAGTTGATAGTCCAGCTCCAGCTCTTCTAGTAACCATAAAATACGAAACGAGCGCGAATTGTTTAAATGATGCAGATTTAACATAAACCATCCTAGTTTAGAGTGAATAAGCGACAATATTCTATGCATTATGCATTATAGATAGGGCCACGCATGCAACCAAGCGTGACAGTATTCATATTGATAATAGCGTAATTGCCCCACCTTTAATACGAGACTGTTTGACATACTCCCACCACTTTCGCCAAGCTCAAGTGGGGGATTCTAAAAGCATAAGCTCTTAGGCGACTTTCTCACGAATGTCACTTGTTTTCTGTTTCATCGGGCGACCTTTATTGCATCCTCCCTCCGCAGACAAAACGGCATGTCCTGCCGATAAAATATTTTTAGCTGCATTAATATCAGCGTTGGCTTTATGACCACATTTGACGCACTCAAACTTTGCCTGAGTTTGTCTATTTTCCTTGGCGATATGCTGGCATTGAGAGCAGGTTTGGCTGGTGTAGCGTGGGTTTACTTTGATAAGTAAGCCGCCTTGCCATTGCTGCTTGTACTCAAGCATATTGACCATCATGCCCCAGCCTTGATCTAAGATAGCTCTGTTTAATCCTGCCTTGGCTTTGACATGACGGCCTTTATTCTCCACCGACCCGCTGGCTGATGTCGACATATTGGCGACTGTTAAATCCTCACAAGCAATCATGGCGTGGTTTTTGCTGATGCTGGTGGTGATTTTGTGCAAGTAGTCATGACGAATATTGGCGATATGGTGGTGTAATTTTTGAATCTTGCGGTTGTGTTTTTTCCAGTTTTGGCTAAACAGAACCTTTCTGCTTAATTGACGCTGTAATTTGGCCAGTTTGATCTGGTTGGCTTTAAAGCTGTTTTTGGGCTTGAGGGTTTCACCGTTTGAGGTGGTGAGTAGTTTTGTGATGCCTAAATCTAAGCCAATGGCGCTTGTGGCAGGGTGTCGGGGGTTCTGTGCCAGTTCGCGCTCAGTGCCAAACGATACGTACCAGTGACCTGACTTCTTGCTAATGGTGACATTCTTGATGACACCGATGATGTCTTGAGACTTTCTAAATTTCACTAGACCAATGCCATTCGGGAGTTTGATGCGATTGCCCTCAACACGGCAGTATTTATCAAACTGAACCAAGCGAATGGAGTCACAGCCATCTGCTTTGCGCTTAAATTGTGGCATCAATGGGCGAAGTTGAATCTCTGTGCCATCAGCCAGTTTAAAGAACTTGGGCTTACGAGGTTTCTTTTTATTCTCTTTGAGTCTGGCATGTACTTTTGGGTCAAAGAATCGTGACCAAGCCGAGGCAAGATCGCGTACCTTTTGTTGTAAGGACACGGCATTTGAGCTTGTTTTTAAGAACTCAAAATCAGGGTTGTTCTTTAAGCCAATGATTTTATTAACGAGGTTGGTGGCATTGATAAACTCATTTTTAGCAAACATCTCAAACGATATTGCCAGCATGTGATTCCAAACAAAACGCGCTGAGCCGACAAGATTATTTAGAATAATCTCCTGCTCTATAGTAGGCTCAAGCCTAAATTTGTACGCTTTGTTGATTTTCATAATGCCAATTCATTTTGTTTTTTTAATATAAGTTCTAAAATTTAGTATAGCTTACTTCAGTACATAATTTGTATGAATATATAATAAACGCTAGGCGAAATTCACCTCCACCCTAATATCGGGTGGAGTCCTCTTTCGCGGTTTTGATAGATCAATAACAAAAAACAATGTCTAACAAGTCAAACTTAGCTCTTCACGCTCGCCAACCTTACTTTGAGTGTAGCACTTCAATTTTACGTGTCATCTTATCTATTTTTTGCTGATATTTTCTAATTTTACGAAACCGATGCGCCGTTAGCACGCCTTTGATACGACGATTTTTCAGACGCCGACGCGGTGGAAAGCTCCCCACTTGTGGTTCGTTGTATCCGTGCAAGCGGTCATCACGCTTACGGGCCCAGTACCCTAGCGCACTATCAGTAATCATCATCAGCAACGCGATAAAAATCATGCCATACATAAATAAAGAGCCACCCTCATCGATACCTTGATGCAAAATAGTGACTGAAAACACAAACAAAAATATCGGCTCAAGGTAACATAAAGTCCCAAATAGTGAGACGGGCAGTTTTTGGCTGGCCACCATGGTCAGTGACATCGCAGCGGTACTGATAATACCCAATAGAGGCAGTAGATACCAAAACTTATCAGTGGCTATCGCCAACTCAAAACCGCCGTTCAGGTACAACGCCATCAAGACCACAGGAGTCAATAATACAAGATCAGAGATAAGTCCTGTGATTGGTGGCACTGCTAACTTTCGGCGTAACAGATAATAAGGCGGATAACCCAAGCAAACAAATAAGGTCGCCCATGATATTGCGCCATATTGCACGACATCATATACGATACCGATGCCCGCACATATCGTGGCAATCCACTGCAGCAGACTCATGTTTTCATTATAAAAAAACCGGCCAACCATAATCATAATCATGGGGTATAAAAAGTAACCCAACGTCACCTCGAGACCCAAATCATTGACTGGCGCCCACATAAATATCCAAATTTGCGCACCCAATATAGGCGTGGGTAATATAAATAACACCCATTCTTTAGGTGTTTTCAGTGTTCTTAAATAGTCAAAAATATGCTGCCATTGCTTTAATACACTGACCAGTAACACCAAACTAAACAGCATCATCAATACGCGCCACGAAGCGACTTGCGTACCTGATAACGGCTGCATCAGCAACCCGAATAAAAACAGCAATGAGTATAAAAAATTGGCAGCCACCGCAGCGATGGTGCCTTGCGACGTCTGATTGGTAGTAAGCATAACAACGACCTTTAAAAATTGGTGCACTTTTTTGGCAATTTTAGAAAAAAACAAAAGCCTCCGACGCTAACGTCAGAGGCTTTTTCTAGAACAGTAAAACGAGACTGACCAGTTAATTACTGAGACAGTGAGTCGTTATAATCTCATTCATTGTTATTGGCAATATCGATCGAGTCGTTAACATCCGTCGTCGCTGTGGAGCCAGCCGCCGTATTAACTTCTACCTGCTCTTGCCCTTCCACATCAAATGTACCGTCTTCCTTCATGGCTTCGATGAGTTCATCGTCATTTTCTTCGTGCTCCACACGTGCCATGGCGACCAATTTTTCATCTTTTGATAGACGGATTAGGGTGACACCCTGTGTGTTACGCCCAGAGCTAGCAACATGCTCAACTGGTGTACGCACTAGTGTGCCTTTATCTGAGATTAAGATAATGTCGTCTTCAGGCTCAACTTTAGTAGCGCGGACTAAGGCTCCATTACGCTGACTGGTCTTAATAGCGATAACGCCGCCACCACCGCGATTTTGGGTATTGAATTCATCGATATAGGTACGTTTACCAAAGCCGTTTTCACACGCGATCAAGATTTCGCGCACATCATCTTCGATAACCACCAATGACTTGATAAACTCATCATCAGCCAAGCGCATACCACGTACGCCTTTTGCTGTACGACCCATAGAGCGCGCATCATTTTCATCAAAACGAATGGCTTTACCGCTTGAGGCAAACAACATGACCTCTTGACTGCCGTTGGTGATACGAGCGCTCACCAGTTTATCGCCATCTTCTAGACCAACAGCTATCAGGCCGTTAGAGCGAATACTTGCGAATTGCTCAAGCTCAACGCGCTTGACCGTCCCATTGGCTGTCGCAAAAAACACAAAGTGACCGCTGACTTCATCAGACATTTGCGGAATGGGCAGTATCGTGGTGACCGTTTCATCACCATTCAAGCCAATTAGGTTGACCAATGGACGACCACGAGCGCCGCGACTGGCAATCGGTACTTCAAAACCACGTAAACTAAAGACGCGGCCACTATCCGTGAAGCACAGCACTGTCGCATGCGTTGATGTGACTACCAAATGATCAATCACATCATCTTCTTTCATTGCGGTTGCTGACTTGCCTTTGCCGCCACGTTTTTGCGCAACATAATCATCGATCGGCTGGGTTTTAGCATAGCCAGTACGCGACACGGTCATGACCACGGTTTGCTCAGGAATCAAGTCTTCACGGTTAAAATCAGTACGTGAATCGATAATATCTGTACGACGCTCATCACCGAAGTTATCACGAATCTCAATCATCTCATTAGAGATAATGGTCATTAGCTTATCAAAATCGCCTAAGATAGACTCTAAATGAGCGATTTCACGTAGCAAATCCTGATATTCTTCAGTTAATTTATCTTGCTCAAGGCCTGTCAAACGATGCAATTGCATATCTAAGATGGCATTGACCTGCTCAAGTGACAAACGATAGCGCTCTTCGCCTTCTATTAAGCCGAACGGTGCTTTAGGGTCCTCGCCTTCGATAAAGTCAGGACGCACGGATTGGCTACCAGCGGCCGTGAGCATCGCAACGACGCTACCTGAGCCCCAAGTGTTGTTCAGCAGGCTTTCACGTGCCAAGCCGCGGTTTGCAGACGCTTTAATCGTCGCAATAATATCATCAATATTCGCTAATGCGACGGTCAAACCTTCGAGCAGGTGACCACGTACGCGGGCTTTGTTTAACTCATAAATCGTACGGCGCGTCACGACTTCTTGACGATGGCGGACAAATGCAGCGATGAGCTGGCGCAAGGTCAATAGCTTTGGCTGACCATTATCGAGCGCCACCATATTAATACTAAAGCTAGACTCAAGCGGTGTTTGTAGGAACAAGTTATTGACAATTACTTCGGCTGTTTCGCCGCGACGCAAGTCAATAGCGATACGCATGCCGTCTTTATCAGACTCATCACGAATCTCGGTGATGCCTTCGATTTTTTTATCACGCACAAGCTCAGCAATACGCTCGATGAGCTTGGCTTTATTGGCTTGATAAGGGACTTCAGTGAATACAATACGCTCGCGATCACGGTTGACACCTGTATCACTCATGGGCTCGATATGATAGCGACCACGAATATGGAGGCGACCTTTGCCCGTGCGATAGGCGTCTAAAATACCCGCACGACCATAGATAATACCGCCTGTTGGGAAATCAGGGCCTGAGATGTGTGACATCAGCTCTTCAGCCGAAACTTGTGGATTTTGGGCATAGGCCAAACAAGCATTGATCACTTCAGTCAGATTATGCGGCGCCATATTGGTGGCCATACCGACCGCAATACCAGTGGCACCATTGACCAATAAGTTCGGAATACGCGCCGGCATCACGCTTGGCATGCGCTCAGAACCATCGTAGTTGTCTTCCCAATCGACCGTGTCTTTGTCCAAATCAGCGAGCATCTGATGGGTCAGCTTGGTCATACGTACTTCGGTATAACGCATCGCCGCCGGTGGATCATCATCAATCGAGCCAAAGTTACCTTGACCATCAACCATCGGATAACGCAAACTAAAATCCTGCGCCATCCGCACGATCGCATCATAGACCGCACTATCGCCATGCGGGTGATATTTACCAATGACATCACCGACTACACGAGCTGACTTCTTATACGGCTTGTTATAGTCATTAGATAGCACGTGCATGGCGTACATCACACGGCGGTGTACAGGCTTGAACCCATCACGCACATCAGGCAGCGCACGCGAGACAATCACGCTCATCGCATAATCCAGATAGGATTGCTTTAATTCATCTACGATGCCAATAGGACTGACCGATTCGCTCATATACACTCCTTCACTCACATTCTTTTTCTAATGCTGACACTTTTACTTGAGACACTCATGAGCTACACAAAAATACAGCTGCATCAATACGCAGCTCCTATCAAAATATAGACCACAAAAAACACTGCTAAGCGTGCAAAACAATAGGAAAATGGCGATAGTTTTAATGTTTAATAAAAGAAGCTATTTTAGCACAAAATTGCTGATTTAGGGGTATCTGACTGTCATTAAAAACAAGCCACACGGTTCATTTCCAGTGATATTTTGAATGATCAACACAGGCTAAAATAATCCTAATGGCAGGTTTTTTTTGATTGACTGATTTTGCCGTTTTTACAAACAAACTTACCATCTTTTGAGCAGTGCGATACCCCGCCCATCTGGCCTGAGCAAGGGGTGTTTTTGGCCTGTGCTTGACTGATAGGTAAGGTAATAAAGGCAACCGCGAGTAGTGACAGTAGCATCGATTTCATATTTTCTCTCTTATTAAGTGTTGAACTACCTACATTAAAAAAACTGCATCCAGTGGACACAGTCTTCTTGAAATAACTCACATACGAATAATTTATAGCATTTGAATACATTACGTTGGGTTAGCACCTTGATTAAAATTTTGCTCAAAGAACTCACGAGTGGCTTGCGTACAGGCAGTGCTAACGAGACCAGCATGATAAGTACTGAGTACCGCCACTTGCGCTGCTTGCTGGGCTTGTGCTTCACTGCCTCCATTTTCAATCACTTGCTGGGCAGCATTGTTACCCACCAATTGAACCGTGCTTGCAAAGTTCGCTTGAACATTATCGATGGTATTACTCATCATCCACGAGTTACTCATCGCTGAACCAATGGGGATCACTGTACTCTGATCACGATCATCATCGTTTGTGGCATCCACATCGAGTACCGTTATATTCAGATTTGGATTTTGGGCACTTGCTTGTTGCAGTATCGCCGCCATTGACCCCGTATTTAGGTCATAAAACACGGTTGGATCTTGATTACCTCCACAAATCAGCGTCGGCATAGTTGGGATATAACCACGCAAATCATTGTCTTTTAGCGCAAGGCGCAGCTCGTTTTGTGGATTCTCTGCTGGCAAAAGCCCCGTTCTAGCCAGCAGATTATCAGGATTGGCTTGTACGTCCGATAAATAATTGGCACGATAACTGGTTTGAACTAAGTAGTTTTTATCAGCAAAACCAAAACCACTCTCATTAGCAGTGGTTTCAAATAAAGCAGTTTGTGGTAATTTTCCTGCTTTTATTAGTTCCTCAAAGCTCATGGTGTTTGGTAAGTTCGTACCTGCATATTGACTGGTAAACAGCTCGGTTGGATTGCGGTATATTTTGCCCTCTACATTTTGTAAGCTTCTTGCCAATAGGGGCGCAAAAGCTGTCGCACCAATATTAACATTGCCGGAGAATATTGCATCTCCAAAAGCGGCAAGCGCGTACGGTCCTGACGATGGGGCAATCGCAGTGACAGGTTTATTTTGTTGCTCAAGTAGCTGTGCGGTTGCCATGGCGACATGGCCGCCTTGTGAATAACCTGTGAGAAATAGCTTGCCAGAATCTTTGACGTTTAAGTAGTTGGCATTATTGGCTGCTTGTTGCTGCTTAATAATGGTTCGCGCTGTATCTAAAGCGGTAACCATTTCCTCCGATTGCTGCTTGGCATTAAGATACGGGTGGTAATCAAGATCTGAATCATCGTAACCAGCATAATTGGGGACTACAACGATATAGCCTTGAGCGGCAAAGTTGGCCGCTATCAACGTGGCACGCACCCCTGCTGGGTTATCAAGATTACCTACCTGTGTGAAGTCATAATATCTTTCTGTAGCGGTGCCATGGGCATGCAGCAATATTGGTCGATCACCTTGGCAATCTGCATCAGTACCACTTGGCAGCATGAGCGCACCCGTAGCATTAGTGGCTTCACCTGCTGAGCCTTTGGTTGGATAACTGATTTTTTCGACCGTGACACCACACTTAGCATCTGGAGTAACTGCTTTGCCGATGGCTGAAGCGTCTTGTAGTGCATCATCTATATCATCAGCATCAAAGGTAGCTACTGACTTAACGCTAGTTGAATAAGTAAACCTTTCATTGTCATCATCCCCGCAACCAACCAGCAGTAAACTACTGGCAATGGCTACCGATAATAGACAACGTGACATGGTTGGTGGGCGAGTAATAGTAGAGGCTGAGAAGCGAGTGTTACCAGCAGGTTTGGCGCTTGTACCGGTGGCAGGTTTTAGTTTTATCATAATTGCTATCCTTAGCAGTAAAAAGTCATATGTTTGCTGCGAGTCCTTGGCAGTCAGTCATTTCAGTTTGATAGACCCTTTTAATCAATAACTATTCTTGAACACTTATCATTGAAGCCTACTCAAGAACAATTGTTTCTGAAACCTTACTATTTATACCGTAAAAAATTATGAAAAGCCACTGGAAAACATGTACTTGGTAACCCCTTTATTCTTCATAGAAAAATACTACCAGTCGTTGAACAGTCCTAGCTTAGCTATTGTCTTTGTTGTACGATGTTCCAAAATACAACTCTGGTACAGACAGTTTCCCTATGCAAACGAGCCATGAAAATATAAAGAAAAATGAAAGCCAGTTGATAGAGTCATCAAAGCAAGCGACTCAACAAGAAGACATACGCACTGATCGAAGCTTTGATACCATTGCTGATCATTTTGAAAAAAAGGTGTACGGTGGTTTAAAAGGTGACATTCGCTTGGCCGTATTGCGCCGTGATATTTTTGAATATAGTACACAGATGCGTCAAAAACTTGGACGACCGTTACGTATTTTAGATGTGGGTGCAGGGCTTGCACAGATTGCGATTGAGCTTGCTACGCAAGGTCATAGCGTGGTGATCAATGATATTTCAGCCAATATGCTTGAAAAAGCGCAAGCGAGCGTGGCACAAATAGATAAAGACTGGGATCTTAAAGATTTGGATATCACCTGGTATGTTTGCCCCTATCAAGCGCTTCAAGACAAGTTAGCAAAAGAAACAAATAAGTTTGATTTGATCATGTCGCATGCTTTGCTCGAATGGCTAGCGGAGCCAGCAAAGGTCATGGACTTTTTTGACCAGCACCTAACAGATGATGGGGCGCTGTCCTTATGCTTTTATAATCCGGCGAGCTTTGATTATCGCAACCTCATCATGGGTAACTTTAACTTACTCGACAATACGGACTACAAGGCTGACAACAAAAAAAGTCTGACGCCCAACTATCCCGTTGCCAAAGAAGAGGTAGAGTCATGGTTGGCCGCGCATCATTATCACATTGTGCGTACCAGTGGTCTGCGCGTGTTTCATGATTATGCACCGCTAAAACGCGGGGGCCACAATGACCCAGAGGCCGTGATAAGGATGGAGCTGCGCTATTCACAATTAGAGCCGTACAAATGGCTCGGACGTTATTTGCACATACTAGCCGCTCGGCACGCTTAAGCATGATGACACACCCTAGCTCAGGCAAAGTTTGATAACATTTCTGTTCGTGCGCTTTTTTACAGGCTTTCACAACTGCTACTTTATTTCCTCCACTCTCTCTGATCTATCATATTCTGACCAAGTCGTGGCATTGATGTCTTTTTCGTCAAACACCACGACGTGCTCTAGCAGCGGTAAGATACCAATCTGTGACCCAATCTCATGATTATGATGACTGGCGACTAACGACAACACGGTCTGCCCATCATCGAGTTGTAAGCGATACAAGTAATTGGCACCGCGAAATACCCGCCCAATCACTAGGGCCGTCTGTGTACTGTCATCATCATGAATAATGTCATCAGGACGTACCAGCACTTTGATTGGCGTACCGTTTGGATAGTCATACTCACAATACTGCGGCTGCCCTAATGCGTCACACACTTCCATGCGCCGATAAATATTGCCCAGTGCCGTCTCAACATGGCCTTCTTTGATGATGCCGTCTATCATCGCCCCTTCACCCACAAACTCGGCCACAAAAGGACTGACTGGCTCATGATAGAGCTCACTTGGGGTTGCCCACTGTACCAGCTTGCCTTTATCCATTACCCCCACTTTATCGGCGAGTGCAAACGCTTCATTTTGGTCATGAGTCACCAAAATCGCTGTGGTATTGGTACGTTTGAGAATGTCACGGACACTCATTGCCAATGACTCACGTAATACCACGTCTAAATTAGAAAAGGGTTCATCTAGTAAGAGCAGCTTGGGTTTTGGTGCCAGTGCGCGGGCTAAGGCCACCCGCTGCTGTTGACCACCCGAGAGCTCATTTGGACGTTTATCCGCATGCTCAGTCAATTCGACAAGGCTTAACATTTCAGCCACACGGGCTTTTTTGTCAGCGGTAGACCATTTATTCAGACCAAATGCGATGTTTTTTGCCACGCTGAGATGACCAAATAGTGCATAGTCCTGAAACACCATACCCATACCACGTTTGGCGGGAGCTACGGCAAATGAGTGGCGAGCGGTTTTATCAGTAAGGCATTGACTATTTAAATAAATGCTGCCGCCGCGGCTTGGCTCTAACCCTGCAATCGCTCGTAGCGCCGTGGTTTTACCACAGCCGCTATAACCCAGAAAACAACCAATCTCGCCTTGTTGTAACATTAATGAAAGCCCATTAACGATGGTAACATCATCATAGCCCACGATTAAATCTTGCACACTAAAATAAGCGTTGCTCGCGATATCGGTTTCAACCTCTTGGCTAAAGGGGCTGTCTGGTTTCTGAATTTTTTTAGGCGGGGTTTGAGGCGTTTTAACTTGTGCTACTGGTGGTTTTGTTGCATGCTCAGAACTCGCCTTAGTCTTTATTGACTTGGCTTTTACGGCGTTAGGGTCTGATGAGTCGTTCATTGAATCGGTGTACATAGACGGTACCAGTTAGCTATTAGTAAAATGAGCTGTCTTTAAAACTGCTTTTATCCTTGCTTATCACTTTGACGCAATAATATCCAAACAGGGAGTAGCCCAACCAGCACTATCAATAAGCTTGGTAAGGCCGCACGACCCCACATGCCTTCACTGGTCATCTCAAACACTCGCACCGCCAGCGTATCCCAGCCTTGGCGACGCGTCATTAACGTAATCGGCATCTCTTTCATCACCTCGACAAACCCCATCAGTAAGGCCGTCAGCACGCCGGGGCTAAGTACTGGTAACATCACCTGTCGCCAACGCTGATAAGGGCTGTCACTAAGCAGATTGGCCGCAGCTTCTTGATTGACTGTCAATCGCTGTAACTGCCGATCGACTGGCTGAAAACTCACCGTCATAAAGCGCGTCGATAATGCCAGTAGCATCACAATCACACTGCCGGACAGAAATTGCTGCGAGGTAACACCAAACGCAATCATTTGGTTGTCTAGCCAAGCGATGGGAATAAAGATGCCCACCGCCAAAACCGTACCTGGTACCACATAGCCCAAATTGGCCAAAGTGGTCATCAGCTTGGTTAATTTATCAGGGTACTGCCGCTTAATCCACGCAATAATCACCGCCAAAAAGGCAATAAAAAGCGTGGTCATACTCGCAATCATAAGGCTATTGGTCACAAAATCAATGTAACGAGCATCAAAATCTTGCCGAAAATTCAATGCGGTCCAATAAATTAGCTGCAAAAACGGTATTAAAAAGGCGATTGCAAATACTAGTGTACACAAGAGCGTCATGGCCAGTTTAGCAGGTTTACTGGCTTCAAAACGTTGGCTGCTGCCTTGGGTGACTGAGCTTCCACGCTTGGCCTGCCAATACTGCTCAAACAACACCACGATAAAGACCACACCGATTAACAGCGCTGCCAACTGGGCCGCCGTCGTTAAACTAAAAAAACCAAACCACGCTTTATAAATAGCTGTGGTAAAGGTATCGACGTTAAACACCGAAACCGCGCCAAAATCTGCCAAGGTTTCCATGCTGGCCAGTAGCAACCCACCAATGATCCACGGCAGCGCTTGTGGCAGTGCCAGCCGAAAGAACACGCGACCACGGCTAAGTCCCAGCATCTGCCCCGCTTCTATCGCCCGCCTGCCTTGAGATAAAAACGCTTGGCGCGCCAGCAAATAAACATAGGGATAAAATGCCAGAGACAAGACCATACCTGCGCCCCAGACATTACGTACCGAGGGTATCGCCGTATTGATGCCCAAATCCCGCAAGCCCGTTTGTAATGGCCCGCTAAAATCCACAATACCGACCGTGACAAACGCCAACACATAGGCCGGAAACGCCAGCGGCAACATCAATGCCCAAGAAAAGAACCGCTGCCCAGGGAAGCGGTACATGCTGGTCACCCAAGCAAGCGCGGTGCCGATAGTGCCAGAAACAATAGTCACCATCAACAATAAGATAGCAGTGTTTTTAAGGACTTGAGGCAGTACATAATCTGCCATGTGCGTCCATATATCGGCTACTGGCTGCGTCCACGATAACAACACGATCAAAATCGGTACAAGCATAAACAGCGAAATCAGTCCTAAGACTGATTTCGAGATCATACGTTTACGGACGGCGTGGTCTTGGCTGACAGCTTTTTTATCATTGACCCTGTCATTACCTGTGTCGTTTTGCCCTACAGACGTGTCTGGCGTTGTGATCATATATTGTTACCGTGTCACATGCATAGATGCCTTACAGATCAATACCAACCTCAAAAAATTTGAGATTGGCATGTCTGTTGTTACTCTATTTGTAACCCGCCTTGTCCATCATTTGAATTGCTTGGGTTTGTAATTCGCCAAACTTCTGCACGTTGATATCGTCTTTTTTGAACTCACCCCACGATCTGAGCATCTCTGATTCATCCACCCCTTCTTTTACTGGGAATTCTTTATCAGAGCTGGCATAGATGCCTTGCGCTTCGTCCGATGACAGCCACTCGATTAATTTAAGCGTCCCATCTGGATTGTCTGAACCAGCAACCACACCAGCGCCTGAGACATTGACATGCGTGCCTGTCGTGCCTTGATTGGCCCAGAATATCTCTACCGGGAAATCTGGTTTTTCATCCAACAGACGACCATAATAGTAACTGTTAGCAATACCTACTTCACACTGACCAGCGGCAATTGCTTCTAGCATGCTCGTATCATCGCTGAATACATCAGTCGCTAGGTTATCCACCCATCCACGAATGATTTCTTCTGTTTTTTCTTCGCCCAAGTGCTCTATCATGCTGGCCACAAGCGACTGATTATAAACCTTTTTAGAAGTACGAAGACACAACTTGCCTTTCCATTTTGGATCCGCCAAATCTGCGTAAGTCGATAGCTCATCGGCACTAACTTTACTTGGGTCATAAAAGATAGTACGGGCGCGTAATGAAAGGCCTGTCCACTGACCTTTTGGGTCACGATACTTTGCAGGGACATTTGCTGCTAAAACGTCTGAAGCCACTGGCTGCAGTAAGCCTTGCTGCGCAGCTTGCCACAAGTTACCCGCATCAACCGTCAAAAGCATATCAGCTGGGGTATTTTGCCCTTCCGCTTCTAAACGCGCCAGCAATGGCCCAGTGCTGTCCGTGACCAGCTCAACCTTCACCCCTGTCTGCTCAGTATAACGATCTAGCAGTGGCTTAATTAACTGCTCATTACGTGATGAGTAGATAGTAATCGTTTGACCATCAGTGCTGGTAGCACCATCATTAGCGACGCTTTCTTCCGTGCTAACTGCCGTTGTTTCTGCATCCACGCTCTCTTCTGTCGTAGATGAGTTGTTACAGCCAGTAAGACCCAGCATCATGCCAAATACGGCAACAGGTAAGGTCAGCTTATTAGAGGTTAAAGTGGCGGTGAGGGTGTTCAATGACATGGTTTTCCCCATAATGGCGCTATAAAAAGATGAGATGGATGGTGAAACAAAATTGTGCTACCAATCGCGGTATCGATCAAGCATGGTTCAGACTGATAAGACCATAATGTATGGAAACAACATACTAATGCAAATGAGATTAACTATCAATACATTTGTTAATTCAGAAATTGGTCTATGATGCGACTTAATCTGCGCGTTTACAGGGCTACATCTATCGCCCATCGTGTTTACTTATTTTTATAGCTGATTTAAGTGAAAGCACACGTTACTGCTTTATAGTAGCCACTGCCCCAACAGAACATTAACGGCCGCTTCAGTCCGTAATATGCGCAGGCCTACATGTACTGCCTCGCAGCCTTGGGCGGCAAGTAATTCTATCTCGTAATCAATCCAACCACCCTCAGCACCAATACAAACCAGATTAGGCATGGCCAATGCTGGCGGCTTCTGTAAGTCCTGCTTTTGTAAATACTGTGTCAATGACTGGGAAGTATACGGGTGCGCCACGATAGCGCCTTTGCTCACCAACCGAGGCAATTCATCTTCGACAAATGGTTTAAAGCGTTTTTGTAGACTAATACGAGGCGCTATTGTATCAACGCCTTGTTGTAGCCCTTCTAATACAAACTCATCAAGGCGCTTAAGCATCGGGCTTTGCCAATAGCTTTTTTGCGTACGGTAGCTATTTATCAGGATGATATCGCGTACGCCAAGCGCGGTCATATCCATAATCAAGCGGCGCAGTACTTTGGGGCGCGGTAGTGCCAGTATCACCGTCAAATCTAGCTTAGCTGGCGGTGCGATACTGAGCTGGACATCACGCAATTGGATACGATCAGAGGTCATATCATCAATAACTGCCGTCCCTAAATAACCCCCGAGTTGACCAATTTTAAGGGTGTCTCCAACTTTTGCCGCCAATACATTGTTAACGTGATCAATTTGTGGCAATGCATGAATGTGCGCCCTATCGTGCAAGAAGTTTGCCGCTGGTAGTAATATACAGTTCATAAAGTCTCTGCGTGTGAGTGTTGCTCGATGACACTGGTAATCATGGTAAGTTGACGGGTCAACACTGCTTGCTGTTGTTTGGTCATCTGCTCGCCTGCGTGTCCCGCCTGTTTTGCCAGTTCTAGGTGACTGAGCCAAAACGCCAGCTGCTGATAAATACGTGTTTTGTCGTCATCATTAGCAGCAGACTGTTTGCCAGAGGGCGCTTGGTTTGTAGAGAGCTCTTGATTGATATTTGCCTTATTATGAGTGGCTACTTGCTCATCTATAGCAGTAACAGTAGGGCCATTTGTTGCCACCTCTTCCACCGTAACGGGACGATAGCAAGGATTTTGCGGTTGATATAGCGCCCCTACCTCAGACAGTTTGTCCACCACACTTTGACACGATTGAGTATAGCGCCCCATTATCACAGGCGTTGCGACGCTCGCAGGCTCAACAGGATTGTGCCCGCCAATATCAACCAATGAGCCACCCACTAGTGCCACATCTGCCAGTGCGTACCATGTCATCAGCTCACCCATACTATCTGCCAAATAAACGGGGGTGTCTATGCTAATGGCCTCCTCTCTACTACGCCGCGCCATTTTTAACGTTGTGTTTTGAATGAGTGTGGCTACTTCATCAAACCGTTCAGGATGTCTTGGTACGATGATTAACAACGTGTTGGCCAGTGCTGGATTGGACAACAACTCCTGATGCAAGGACAGTGCCACTGCTTCTTCGCCGCTATGCGTGCTTGCCGCCACCCAAATTGGTCGACCGACTATACCCAGTTTTTCTGCTAACTCGACCTGACGATGAGCTAGATGCGATGTTTGTACCGTCGTATGCTCGCCTTGAATATCAGCCGCCTCTGTGACGCTGGCGCCGGCAGCAAGCTTAGGGGCATTGATCACCCACTTTAACGAGCCTGCCACCCGAATCTGCGCACTATACGCCCCCAACTGCCGAAAGCGTTTCGCAGACTCATTGTCTTGCGCAATGATTAACGTCAGGTTTTTCATCATACTGGTACTGACGGCCGCAATTTTTTGATAGCTTTTAAAAGACGCCGCCGACAGCCGACCATTGACTAGGATACTAGGGACATGATGCTCAGACAGTTTGGTTAAGATATTTGCCCACAGCTCTGTTTCTACAAACAAAGCCGCCATGGGCTGGACATGAGCCAAAAAAGTCTCAATAACGACCGGGCTATCTACAGGGACGTAACTGTGGCTCATGCGACCTTGAGTAATCTCATCAGCGAAACGACTGGCGCCGCGAGCAAAGCCTGTCTGTGTGGTGTTGGTCAGCCATATCTGATACCCCTCTGCCAACAACGCCTCTAACAAAGGGGCCACTGTGTTGGTCTCACCCAATGAGACCGCATGGCACCAAATCACGCCTTTACTCGCCTCCGACTTAGTAGTACGCGTGGCATCAGCCAATGGCCGTGCAGGATACCGTTTACCAAAACGCTGCTCAACCTCTTGTTGATAGTTATCGCGCTGATGTGAGCGTCGCCATACTTGCAGCCGATACAAGGGCTTGAGTAAGCCGATAATCAGTTGATAATAAAGGGGCGGCGTATAAACAGCACAGCTAGGCGACGATGCAAGATCAGAGGATGATTTTGCAGAACAATCAGAGGAGGTATGAGAAGATGGCATGAAGCAGCCTAGATTAGTAATTGATCAGATAATAAAAACAGCCGTAAAAAACGCGCCAATTCTACCTGAATTTAGCGCCTAATAATAAGCTTTTAAAGGTGATTTACCATAAAATATTTTAGACAAAAATCAATATCAACAACGCTATTACGCCCACCACGCCAAGCAATATTTGATAGCGTTTGATGCTATGCTGCTCTTGCTTTTTTGTGGTCATCAGCACTTGCGCTTGTTGCCAATGTGCGACCAAATCGGCGGCTTCAGCGTGACCATTTTTGGCGGCTTGCGTGAGCCAATATTTACCATTATCTATGTCTTGGCTGACTCCTAGCCCTTGGTAATACATCTTACTTAGTAGGCGCTGGGCACGGCTGTCATCTTGGCTGGCTGCCTGTTTAACCCACTCAACCCCAGACGCTGTACCAGCTACTTTATCAACGGCTAAGCCCTCATCAAGTAGCTCATACATGGCCAAACGCAACATCGCAGCGGTATGACCAGCATTAGCAGCTTCTTGGAGTGCCAGCAGCGCCTGCTTTTTTGCTGCCAAATGTTTCTCTGAAAACGCAACTTGCGCCCGAGGCTTATTTTGCTTGGCAATATGCCGCTCAAACTGTGCCAATACCTTATTAGCTTGCTGATATTCAATATTACCCCCACTTTGCTCTACCGCTATGTCATCTAGCTCTACAAGCAGCTGTGTGAATATCTCTGGCGTTGGTGAGGTTTTTGGTACCGGTGCGGGTTTTGTTATGACAGGCTGCTCTGACGGATGATTGGTTAATAATGTCTCTGCTTTAACCAGCTCAAGCTTATTGTTTTCAGATAAATCACTAGCCGCTGGTCTCTCCTTGGCAGCTACGCCATTGAATGGTGTGCGAATAGTCGATGCTTCACTAGTGTTTAAATGGACATCGGTACTGGGATCAGTATTCTGAGTAACGCTATGAGTGGCTGATTCAGTCACTTGGTGATCACTGTTATTTGGTAACCTATTATTAAGTAGCCTATCATTCGGTAGTTTTGCGCTGACTGCTTGGTATAAGCCGCTAGCCACTTGACCACCTTGCACTGCCGCAAACTGCCGATCGATATGACCAAACAGACGCAATCCTATTGGCTCTAAGGCAAAAAATGGTGATGCCACGGTACTATTGTCCGTGTTATCACGATAGTTTACCGCCATGTGTTGATAAAAATCATCGGTTACTAGTGATAGCTCAGGATAGCGCTTGCGTAGCTCAAATTGACCATACCAATGCGGCGTACTTTGCCACTGCTTCGCCAATACTCGCCCTGCATAAAACGCTAAAAACATCATAAAATTACGATGGCGCTCATCGACTAATAGTGCCTGCTCATTCCACTGATCCGCCTTAATCATGTTACGGCGTAGCTGTGACAATAACATGTCCACTCGCTGCAAGCTTGCCAGCGACTCGTCCAACACACAGTCGCGAAGCTCAGTTTCATAAGCGATGCCGCCTGCAATCGGCCGCTTGGCTAAGAAGTCTTGCCAATAACCGGCTGCAATATAATCAAGTGGCGTTACGGGCGATGCAGACATAGACAACCGGCTCCTTTCTGTAAACGAGTTGATAATCAAAATAGTGAAACCAGTAGAGTCATAAACCCACATACACAGGTTAAGGCAACCTAAAGTGTGAGGCGCTACAATAAAGGACTAAATAAGCGTACCACATTATCAAACAAACGCTCAGCCCCGTGGCGCTGACACCACTCTTCTAAGCCCAAATACCGGCAGTTTTGTAAATACACCTCTTGGCAGTCAGCCACTTGAGCGACCATCGCTGGCGTGTAAATTGCCAAACTGACCTCCATATTAAGATAAAAGCTACGCTGATCGATATTCACGGTGCCAAATAGACAGTAATCATCATCGATAACCACCGTTTTAGCATGCAGCAGCCCGCCCTTAAATAAAGCAATGGTGACACCTGCCTCAAGCAATTCTTGATAGCAGGCTTGTGATGCATGCTGCACAAGGAACGAATCGACTTTTTCAGGCACAATAAGCGTCACTTCGACCCCGCGCTTGGCTGCTATTGCTAGGGCGCCTGACAGTGCTTCGTCGGGTACAAAATACGGGGTAGTAATACGAATGCGTTTGTTAGCACGGTGCACCACTGTTACTAACGTATTATAAATCACATGGGCCGTCACTTGTGGGGCTGAGGGTATCAGCTGCGCCAGTACACCTTCGACGACAGGCATTCTGGGTATGATAATCGATGTCGAGCCAATATCTGGCTGCTTGTGATAGTCAGCGTGATCGCCTAACACTTTTACCCGACTGTTTAAATCATTGATGGTTGGGTCCATCACGTATAGCCGACGAGTATAGCTGTTTACCCGCTGATTGAGGGCGTGTAGATTGTCGTTGTTTTCAGCACCGATATCCGTTGCGATGACCTTTGCCATGGCCATCGTAATACTGATCGAGTGCCGACTGGTGGTGCGTATCGCTACATCAATCCACTGTCCCACGTTTTTATTTTGTTTAAAGAACCTCGGATCGACCAAGTTAAAACTACCGATGTACCCGATATGTTCATCCATGATCACCATCTTACGATGATTGCGCAAGTCTGAGCGCTTAAAAAGCGTCTTAAATAGCCCCACTGGCAGCGACTGATGGACAAAAACACCCGCTCGCTCTAACGTACGATGAGCGCTACTATTAAAAAAACTAAAACTCCCCACACTATCAGCCAGTACGTGGCATTCTACGCCGCGCTCTGCTGCTGCCGACAGCGCTTCTATCACCTCTAGCACCTGTCCCTTGGGATATACAATGTAAAACTCCATCAGGATAATACGCTGCGCCGCGTTTATATCCTCAATCAGACTCTGAAAAATGGCATTAGACTCAGTGAGTAACTGCATCTTGTGATCAGGAAACACCCCAAGCCCTGTCCAACGTGTGCCGATTTGGCTGACACCGCGATAATTGACTGGTAGCAAGTTTTGTCCCTGATCAAACACCAAATGCTCGCGGCGCGCCATATCATTCATCAGTAGGCTAGCTTGATCCACTCGCTCACGATAGCGCCGCCCAATCATCGGCTCCCCCAACAGGATATAAGCAATAAAACCAAACAGCGGCAATGTATAGAGCACAGCAACCCAAGCAATCGATACACCGATATCGCGCTGCACCGATACAATCCGTAGTGTCATTACTATCATTAGCACCACATGCAATACCAGACCTAAGCCTGCAAAGTCTCCCCAAGACCAGGTGGTAAAAGTGTGTTTAATAGTAGAAGTGTCTATACTAGCCTCCGGCAATCAAGATAAAAATTAACGCATCATACAGTATAATAGCTTTTTGCCACCAAACGATAGCTAACTGTGATACGAATTTGTATAGCAGCAACCCTAAGCAACTGACGCAAGTTACTGTAAACAATAAGATTAAAAATATATTTTTAATTATTTACTAAAATTTTTAAAATACTATTTGACAGCCAACTGTAAATCTATATAATACACACCCACAGCAACGGAGCTTAGTGACAAACTTAAGAGCTCAGTTGATGTTGAATAAATTGCATAGCAATTGTTCGAAGGGTGATTAGCTCAGTTGGTAGAGCGTCTGCCTTACACGCAGAATGTCGGCGGTTCGAATCCGTCATCACCCACCACTTCTTAGCGAGTGGGTAAATAAGCTAAGACGACCTAAGCAGCGGTAGTTCAGTTGGTTAGAATACCGGCCTGTCACGCCGGGGGTCGCGGGTTCGAGTCCCGTCCGCTGCGCCATATTTAAAACGAATTTAGACTGTTAAGTTTAAGCAAGTTTCGCCTCAAACATTAGATTGTTTGGGGTTTTTTTGTGTCTGTAGAATCGTATAATTTGTATTAAACCTCCTAGTAAAAACTATAAAGTAAAGAGTATTGAAAATTTGTTAAACACTTTAGCTTGATGAACGCTGACTCATTCGACTGACGCTCGCAATCAGGGCAACCATGACCACGCCCATAATAATGAGAAGGCCTGACATCATGTGCGCCGCCTCGTAGTTCAGCGCTTCAACTTGCTCATATATCGCAATCGACACCACCTTAGTCTCACCTGAGATACTACCGCCTATCATAAGTACAACGCCAAACTCACCAATAGTATGAGCAAAGCTAATCAAACTGCCCAGTACAATACCCACCCGCGCTTGCGGTAAGACCACCCTTATAAAACGCCTCAAATAGCTGGGCTCTAATAAATGAGCAACATCCATGACGTTTCGAGGAATACGCAAAAATTGGGCATACACAGGCTGGATATAAAAAGGTAATGAGTAAATAATCGAGCCGATAACAAGCCCTTCAAAAGTAAAAATCAACGAGCTCATGTTGTGCTCGTTAAGCCACTGACCAATGCCCATGCTGGGACTTAGCAGTAACAAAAGATAAAAGCCTATGACCGTAGGAGGCAAAACAAGGGGCATGGCAATAGTGCCCATGAGCAAAACTTTAAGACGTGCCCCAACTTGCGTACGGCTGGGCTTAGCAAGCCAATACGCTACAGGGGTGGCAAACAATAATAGGCATAAGGTGGTAATACTAGCAAGCTTGATGCTTACCCAAAATGGACTTAGCATATCTGACATAAGAGCCTGATCTATCATAATGTCACTGCTCGTTCCATTGGTAAAATTTATATGGGATTTAACTATTGAATACTCAAATACCCTGCTTGCACAAAGTGTTGCCTTCCTGCCGTCGAGCGTAGATAATCGGTAAAGGCCACCGCACCGGCTTGGTCACTGATCACAATGCCGTCTTGCAAGATAGCTGGATAAGACGCTGGCGGTAAGGTCATAAACTGCTCAGGCGTGGCCTTAATCGCCGTCAACTGTGATTGAGCCACCAACCCATAATCAACACTGCCCGTATGCGCATACTGAAACGCTTGACCAATGTTTTCAGCTTTTATCACACGTTTTTGCTCCGTCAGGGCATCATAAAGGTTTTGTGCTTGTAAATACGCTTGCGCAGACGCCCCATAAGGCGCTAGCTTAGGATTGGCAATGGTTATTTTGCGGTTAGGGCTGCTCATTAATAAGTCGTTTAACGTGGTAGGATCAAACCCTTCTAAAGACTGAGTCACACTATACAGCGCCAATTGACCTTGCGCATAAGTAAACGGACGATAGAGCACACTGCTTTGCTCAGAGGTACTGACTGGCCTGTCTGCCGCAAGCTTAGCAGGAAACGCTTGATTGGCAGACAAAAACACATCATAAGGCGCTCCCGCTTTAATTTGCGCATACAGCTTCCCTGAGGATGCATAAGTCACTTCCACAGGTTGCCCAGCACTGTGGTTATCCGCTTTATAGTCATCAATAATATCTGGCAATACATCAGACAAGTTGGCCGCCGCCGCGATACGAAGCGTTTGGGTTTGCTCAGATGACTTGGCAGTAGAGACTGTATTAGTGCTACTCTCTGGCGTGCAAGCGCTTACCGTTAACAGTAAACAAATAAATGTGGTAGACACAGCTACCGTTAGCTTACCCATTATTGCTAAGCCACTTAGAGGGCTCATCCTCATAATACTCTTGCTTCCACACAGGAATGTCCGCCTTAACGGTATCGAGTATCCAGCGGCACGCATCAAAGGCGGGATAACGATGGGCTGATACCACACCCACCCATATCGCCACATCGCCTATGTCTAACGCACCGATACGGTGTATGGCAATGGCATGCGTAATCTCAAAGCGTTTTTTTGCCTCTTCTATAATGGCGCGACCTTGATTGAGGGCTAAGTCTTCATAACCGTAGTAGGTCAAGCGCTCAACGCTGGTGGCATTGTTGTGATTACGGACGCGTCCCTCAAAGCACACGAATGCCCCGCAGCTGTCATCATCGAGAGTGTCTTTTAGACGCCTCTCATCAATGGCGATGTCTAATAGGGCAAAACCATCTCGTTCTGCAACTGCATATGCTTCATCAACGCTACGTTTGATGGTCATGGCATGGCTATGGACGTTGTCTGTCATTTTCTCTCTCTATTGTTGTTTCTGATACATGGCACTTGTCGTTAAACACTAACCACCCGCAACTGGGGTGATAAATACCACACTATCGCCATCAGAAATAGGATCTGTCCATTTAGCGAAGTAGTCATTCACCGCCACCCGGAGCTCTGACTGCGAACGGCTAAAGCGGTGCTTTTGGCAAAGCTGTTCATACAGTTCAGTCAAGGAGGTTGACGGTGGTACGGTGACACGCTCTTGTTGGCAATTGGCTTCATCCGCAAGGCTGGCGAAGTATAAAACATTAATGTTTATCGCAGCTTCGGTGTTTGTGTCGACAGCGCTGGTACTCATAAACCCTTCCTTCTTACAAGCTGCTCAGCTTGATATTCATCATGTGTTGAATCGATAAAACGACCATTTATGGCGTTATGTGTGTTTATAATCTGATTTGCCACCTGTCTTTTTTACTAGGTGAATGTCATCAATGACGATGTCATGCGATAAAGCTTTGGTCATGTCATAGATGGTCAAGCAGGCAATGCTGACGGCGGTTAAGGCTTCCATTTCAACCCCTGTCTTGTGGGTGACTTTGACAATGGCACTGACGGTTATGCTGCTTAGGGCATCATTATAATCAAAGGTTAAGCCAATCTTATCTAATGGCAGGGGGTGGCAAAGTGGAATCAAGTCATGGGTGCGCTTGGCGGCCATGATGCCAGCGATGTGGGCGGTTTGGGTGATGCTGCCTTTTTTGGTCATGCCGTCAGCGGCTTTGATTTGCTGATATATCTCACTAGGAAAGCGAACGTGCCCGATAGCAGTCGCCTCGCGCGTGGTGGCACGCTTGCCACTGACGTCGACCATGCTGATGTCGCCTGTACTGTCTAGGTGCGATAGGGATGGTTGATTGTTTTTTTTGCTATTGTTTTTTTGACTATCCATACTCATCTATATTCTCTTAACAAATATTTTTATAAATCGTCTAAAGCCGCGCAAGCATGCGTAAACTCTGTCGGCGTATTAAAATTGGTCAAGTGCTGCCAATCCTTTAAAAATCGCACCGTTTGGACCACGGGTTTGATAAACGGCATGACCCTACGATGACCACTATCAATATACGCCTGTAAATCGGCTTCAATACTGACGCGATAAATGCCCAACAGTGGATATAAGTGATCCTCATCGGTTAAGCAAATCACTTGTTTGTCTGCAGCTTGCGTTATGAATGACTGCAACTTTTGCCACAAATCGGCCGCTGGTATTAAGCTATCACAGCTCATAACCAGCAGCCATGATGATTGTGACGACTTCTTATTTCCTAATGCCGCGGCGTTATTCAGCTTTACCAATCTTTGCAAAGCAGACTCAATCGCAACCAATGCCCCACCTGTGGCAATTTGTCCATCGCTGTTGGTAGAACCGTAATCAGAAATGTAAGAAACAGGTGACTGCGGCTTGTGCAAGACGAGCGCTGAGCTGACGTTAAAGCCACGCTCATTGTCTGCAATCATAATGGGCACATTTAAATGCAATGAATGCCGCACATGATAGTCTAGCACCTGCTCACCTGTTGGCAGCGTGAGCTTGGCTTTGGGTGTCCCCATGCGCCTAGATGCGCCGCCCGCTAATATAACCACACCTGCCAAGCCATCTAGATGATTAGCCGTTTCAGTCATGACTAGGATTGGTACGCATAAAATGCGGTACAAAGTTACAAGGACGCGTACGGCTATCAAACTGATCTTTTAAGATCTTTGTCCAACCAGTACGGCAAGCACCAGATGAACCAGGTAAGCAGAATATACCCGTACCATTTGCCATACCAGCCACGGCCCGCGATTGCACGGTTGACATACCGATCTCATCTTTTGAGAGTAAACGGAACATCTCCCCAAAGCCGTCAATCGATTTGTCAAACAAGACATTCACCGCCTCTGGCATGCTGTCTCGAATATAGAATCCCGTCCCGCCCGTCGTGATCACGGCAAGAACGCTTGGGTCTGCAATCCAGCCACTAATCACTGCTCTAATCTGATAGATATCGTCGGTAATCAGCTGACGGTCTGCGAGATGATGTCCCGCCTCCGTTAAGCTGTCTGCTAAATATTGTCCCGAGGTATCTTCTGCAAGTGTGCGACTGTCAGAAACCGTTAAAACGGCGATATTTAAGGGGGTAAATTTTGCAGCGGGCTTGCTCATAGATAGTCCTTGATAAAGTTAATATATATTCATTAAAAGTATGACAGTCATTCATTTTTATGATTAAAAATAAAGCAGCGTCTCAATCAGCCAGTCTAACCGCCAATGATTGACAGATTGTGCATGATGCCACTGTTTGAATCATGGAGGTGGTGGTGCTCCGGTTTAATCGGCATAAAGCTGTGTAAGGTACCAACCAACCCTGCGATATCATTCTGCTGTAGATGCTGACGAATATCGTAATTGCCTTGATCAAATAGGCACAAATGCACTTTGCCTTGACTACTGACCCGCAGACGGTTGCAAGTATCACAAAAATGCGCGGCATACGGCGCAATCATACCGATGCGGCCGACATAGTTTGGATGACTATACTCTACTGCCGGACCGTCAGCGCTGCCCCGCTGATGGGGCTGCCAGCCGTGTTCTAACAGATAGTCAATAATAATGTCAGACTGGGCATGCTGAGCAAAGAACAAGTCACTGTTGTCACTGGTCTGCATAAATTCAATAAAACGATAAGTGACCGCTCTGTCTTTGACATAGTCGATGGCTTGAATGAGGTTTTCAAAAGCCGTTTCTGCCATCAATATACTGTTTATTTTAAGTTTAATATCTGTGGTTGCAAGCAATGTATCCATGTCTGCGAGCAGTTGCGGCAAAGTGTTAAAACCTGTCATTTTATAAAAGGTTGCGGCATCAAAGCTGTCCATACTGATATTCAGCTGATCCAATCCGGCGGCTTGCCAACTGGCCAAATGCTTACCAAGCTTATAGCCATTGCTGGTCATGGCAACGGTTTCGATGCCCTTCGTTTGTTTGATGGTTTTAATAATCTCGACGACGTCACGGCGTATAGAGGGTTCTCCGCCCGTGATTCTGACCTTTTTAGTGCCTACTTGGGCAAAGCCGCGTACCAATGTGGCAATTTCAGCAACGCTCAATTCATCATCAGGACGCTTGCCTTGATAGCCGTTGGGTAGACAGTATTCGCAGCGAAAGTTACAAAAATCGGTAATAGACAAACGCAGGTAAGTGAGACGACGGGCAAACCCGTCTGTCAAAGGCCGATAGGATTCATCCGCTTGATCGGCAGGCGCACCTATCATCATTGGTCTGTACCCATCGATGATAGGGGACGCGGAGGTAGGCGAGTACCATTGGGCGTTGCCTATTTCAAAGTTAGTATCACTCATATTTTATTGCCACCAGTATTGCTTGCATAAGCATTACTTTATTATTCGCATTTAGCATAAATTTGTCAGATTGCTTTGCAATTTTCCTTTAGCTTTTTTATCCTTCTTTAAACCCATCAGCAAATGATAAATTAAGCGTATAGCCAAGGAAAAGGTTGTACCGTGACCATCGTGTTTGCTGACACATTGCCACTGTCTTTATCCAAAACAACAAAGCAATTCGCACGGCTCAGTTGTTTGATTCTATGCGATTGTTGGCTTGAAAAACACTCCACTTGGTAACTGCCTACGTCATTTTGTGACAAAAATCCACGCTGAAAGTCTTTGCGGCCGGCCATTTTTCTGACGTCATTGGTTAGGGTGGCTTTGACGCTCAGCTGCATAGGCTGTTCTGCCAAGCTGGCCCCTGTCATCTGCCACAGCGCTGGCATCACAAACTGTAGAGTGCCAACGACTGTGGATAAAGGATTGCCAGGCAAGCCAAAATACAATACAGGTTTAGCAAGATCTTTGTTTAATTCACCAAACACAAAAGGCTTGCCGGGTTTCATCGCCACTTTATAGTGATTAATCTGCCCTAACGTTTCAATCACTGTGGTCAAAAAGTCATAATCACCCACCGATACACCAGCAGTAGAGACAAGCACATCACACTCTTGCATGGCCTCATGAACAGCGGCCGTCGTCTGTTCTAGATTGTCGGGAACAATGCCATAATCACGAATATCGATGGGCAAGTCAGATAGCAGGCTTTTAAGCGTTGGGGTATTGGAGTTATAAATTTGCGCCAAGCTTTCAAGCGCATGACCAATGGCAACGAGTTCATCGCCCGTCGCCAATAAGCCTACAATCAGTGGCTTGAATACCTTAACTTTATCGATACCTAAATTTGCCAGTAAGCTGATATCAGCAGGGTTGAGACGCTTGCCGACTGTTAACACCGCTTCACCCGACGTAATTTCTTCACCTTGTTTGCGTATATTATTATCAAGCTGAGCGCTTTGTGTCAGCGTTATGGTGTAAGGCTGTGATTTATCAAGCGTCTCTCTTATCTCAGCAAAGTTGGTATTTTCTTGCATGATAACGGTATCACAGCTATTTGGCACCACTGCTCCAGTAAAAATACGTACGCCTTGTCCCTCTGTGAGCTTACCTGTATAGGCACTGCCCGCTTGTGACTCTCCAATGATTTCAATCGTACTGTCTTTTGCTAGCGTACTACCTTGAGCAATCGCATAACCATCCATCGCCGATAGATTTTGTCTCGGTACGTCAAAGGGCGAGACGATATCTTCTGCCAGTATGTGGTTACGGCTGTCTATCAAATCGTAGATAGCAACTGCTCTTTTATTTAGCGGATGGTCGTTAGTATTGTAAGTGTCTATGCGCTGCTTGATGGCAGACTGTAATGCTTCCATGGTAATCATAAGGGGTCACCCTGTTAGTCGTTCTTATTATTCATATGGTAAAAACACGTTATCAAGAGTTTATCATTCACCGTAACACTTTTCTTGTCCCAATATCAGTTTTTGCAGGTTTGACACAGCCACGCGTGTTGCGAAGACTGGTATGTCTTAACAATTGTTGTGGCAACCATAACCAGTCTAGGTCACGACAATACCGGCGTTTGTGCCCAAACGGTAGGCTTTATAAGAAATCTGTCCTAGAGTAAAGCAAAAAAGCACCCGAATGAGGTGCTTTTTTGTTGTACTTATAAGGTCATAGTTTTAATGCTAGCGCTTTAAAAACTCGCTGAAAAAAGCCGTTTTTAAAACAGTTATTACTAAAAAGTAGCGCCAGCAATCCATTTTACCATGATGCTAAAGAGGCGGCGCTACGCTGCGTAATAAAGCCATCTGGCGTTTGTCCATTATCTGCTTGCCAGCGCTGGAATGCTTTACGAGTGTTAGTGCCAACGATACCATCAGCCCCTTTCGTGTCGTAACCCATACCCGTCAAACGCTGCTGCAAATTGCGTACTTGCGTCGTTGATAACGGACGCTCATAGCGCGGCCACGATTTTTGCAAGCCACCTTGTCCAGCAAGTGCCTTGCCCAGTAAGCTCACCCCTAGCGCATAACTTGAAGAGTTGTTATAAACCTTGATGACATCAAAATTTGGACTCAATAGGAGTAATGGACCATCTTTACCAGCCGGCAGCCATAGCTCCATCTCTGTGTTAGCATCCAAGTAGACATCGGCTATCGTATCCACACCCATCGCCGCCCATCTAGCCGCAGGTTGCTTACTGCCCACCACCGAATAATCGAAAGAGGTAGGAAGCGTCACCTCATAAAACGGTGCTAGACCACGAACCCAACCTGAGTTACTCAGATAATTGGCAGTAGAAGCCAAAGCATCAGCCGTTGCCCACGGATTACGGTGACCATTACCATCGCCATCCACGCCTTGTTTGAGCCAAGTGTCAGGGATAAACTGCGTCTGCCCCATTCCACCTGCCCAAGAGCCGTCAAGCTGTGACCAAGATACATCGCCACGTTGCAACAACGTCGCTAGTGATAATAACTGAGTTTCAGCAAACTCTTGACGACGACCGTCATAAGCAAGACTCGCAAGTGAGCTTGGGATACTACTGTTGCCGGTCACCGCCCCGTATGAAGACTCCATGCCCCATATCGCAGCGATAATTTCTGCATTGACACCATACTGTGACTCTAACTGCGATAAAAACGCTCGTTGCTCGCCAAACTTACGCTTACCCGTGCTGACTCGACCGTCTGATACGGCAGAGTCGACATACTCCCACGGCATTTTAGAAAACTCTGGCTGTCCTGAGTCAAGTGAGATGACCTGTTGATTCAAATAAGCCAAATCAAGCAAACGCCGAACCGTCGCCGCATCATGACCTGAAGAAATGGCTCGCATAGAAAAATCTGACTTCCAATCAGAAAAACTGCTATAGCTTGGCTTTACAACAGGCTGCGGCTTAATGACTGGCTGCGGTGTAGGCTTTACCTGAATGGTTTGAGTCTGGGTGATCTGAACATTGCCTTGACGCACAGGCTTGCTCGTTTTTTGCATTGCCTGTTGGCTCGTACACCCAACCATCACTAAGGCTGGAAAAAGGGCAATGTATTGTTTTTTTAACATCATAAGAAGTCTCAGGTATGAATAAGTAACGTGGCTTAGATATTACAGCAAACTTAACGTCCCAGTACCGCACGTGGGTCAATAGGATTGCCATTTAAGCGCACTTGAAACTCCAACCCTACTTGATTGGTTTGACCACTGCTACCCATATCGGCAATACGCTGACCTCGTTGTACGGCATCCCCTTCTTTGACGAGGAGCTGACTGTTATGTGCATAGGCCGTGATATAGTTATCACTATGGCGAATCATAATGAGATTGCCGTACTCTGGCAAGCCATTACCCGAGTAAAGCACCGTTCCAGATTGGCTGGCAACCACTGGATCGCCGACATTACCAGCAAACCACATGCCCATGGTGCCAGCGGCGGCATCAAAATTGCGGGTTACTTGATTGCGACTTGGATAGTCATAACCTGAGGTTGCGTTGGCTGTGACTTCATACACGGGACTTGGTGAGCTAGTATTGGTCGTGTTTGTCACAGGGGATGTGTACGTCGGCTGTGAGACAGTCGGTGTAGAGGCGCCGTAGCGATTATTATTGGCTGGCGCGGCTTGTCCTTGCCACAGCTTAAGCCATTGACCACTATAAATCGTGTACTTACTGTCTAAACGATTGAGTGCCCCAATTTGGCGATAATTGAGACGATAACGCTCAGCAATTTGACTGACCGTATCACCGCGCTGTACACGATGATAGTTAGGAACCCCTTGAGCATTGGTGATAATTTTTGGACCAGCTTGGTTGGCTGACTGATAAGTTGGCTTCGTTGCACAGCCGACCATCGTTAACGTTGCTGCTGTCATGGTGCCAATCAATGCCACTGTTGCAAAGCGCGATCCAGCAATAAGCTTCTTCATACAAGATTTCCTATTCTTTATGTTACTCACAAACTCCTTGTGTTACTCACAAGCACTTTGCTAACTGTTATACCGTTTAGTATTGGATAAGTACCATCAAAACACCTGATGGAAACGATTTTCTTTCATTTTTTGCTACCAATAATTCGCCTTACCTCCAACATCACTCCTTTACAAAGCTAACTTGGAGAGCTTCTCCAGCGTGGCTGCTGGCGTATGATGCAATCTTACTGGCGATAGACTAATATAACCTGCTGCTACCGCTTGGTTATCCGTCATGTCCATGGTTAATGGGCGAGCTTCTGTTGAGGCTGTTTGTTGAGACAGCACTGTTTGAGAAACCACGCTTTGCCCTAATGATGACTCATTATCACCATCTGCAGATAACTCATATGGACGCTTGCGCAAAGACAACCAATACGCATCGCGCCCGCGTGGGTCGACTACATGGTGTACAGGACGTGCAATCTGACTGTGCCCTAAAGCGGTTATCTTTCGACCTTTAATCTCACAGGCATTATCAACATCAGGAATATTAACGTTTAATACGTGATAGGGCAAATTTTTACAAGTATCTAATATCGGTGTTTCGACCAATAATTTAACAATCTCATCGGCCGCTATTTTATAGTGACTGGCCTGCTCTTGCCCGCCGCCTTTGGCTCCCCCGCCCACCAGTGAGGTTGCCATAGCCGGTATGCCAAAAAGTTGCGCTGTTAATGCTGCACCAAAAGTGCCAGAAAATAAAACGTCTTGCCCAAGATTGGCCCCTGAGTTAATACCAGTAATCACAAAATCAAAACGGGTGTGACGATACAGCTCATGTAACGCTAAGTAAATACAGTCAGCAGGTGAGCCGTTCACTGCTACAAAGCCAGAGGTTAGTTTGTGAGTGTACAATGGCATTGAGACACTCAAAGCGCTGGCACAGCCACTCTGCTCATTATTGGGCGCAACCACCGTCACCTCTCCAACAGTAGACAACGCCTGATACAGTGCCAACAAACCTGGCGCATACACCCCATCATCATTACTAATCAAAAATCTCATTTCTGCTCAATATCTCATCAATGACCGTCTGTCCACTTATGCACTTTATCATTGTAAAGTTGCTATAATCAGACCCGCAAATGGTGGCTACCCTGGTGAATGTTACCTTGCTTGGTATAGCAAAGTTATAAAATCTTATGGGACCACCATAATGGTGGAGGATTATATCCTAATCATACGCTGACACGAAGTCAGACCGTTACTCAGAGCTCGTTTCACCTTTTGTTATACTGCGCCCTTTGTCCGCCTCATTATTACCGCCGTAACGCAAAAAAGCGTGGCAACACGTTACAATAGGCAACAACCTACAACAATATAAACTTATATTTTTATGCTGTCGTAACTTATGAGTCTATGCTACTGATATGTTGCTAAAAAACGGCTTTGGCTCACAAGATATCTACACATAAATCAATATTTTATGTGACTTTTGTTTTCTGACCTATTAACATATCACCATTAAATAAAGATAAGCGAGTGTAATGCTGAATGAAAAATCAATCGATATTATCTATAGCTTCTGTGATAGCAAAGACTGCATCAAAGGTGGGTGTTGCAGGATTGATAACATCTGTTGCCATGTTGTCTCAAGCATCCTTTGCAGCGAATAAGCCCGCGACCACCATTCCTCTAGACATGTCTGGTATCAATATAACCAAGCATGAAATTGCAGTGATGCAGGTGCTGTCAGAAATATGTCCACCGATGCTGAATGGCAAACAAAAACAGCGCTTTTATAAGTCTTATACCGTGCAGCTTCATGAGTTGATGCCGTCTTTAGAAGACCCAAAAGCGGCGATTCAATACCTATCAACCCAGCAAGATTATCGCCAAATATTACAAGGTATTCGTAGCTGGACGATGGGATTCTCAAAACAAGAGAACAAAGCGTTATGCGAAGATTTAGCAAATGCTGAGTACTAGTTAGTAAGGTTTTATGAAGATGTCTCAAAAATAAGACTTAAAACCACGACGCGATCTGTTCTGAAAAAATAAGCTGTTTTGGAAAAATAAGTTCTTCCTGTACAAGTTATCTCTGTAGAAAATTTAAGCATGTTTGTTAAATTTTGACCCTATAAAAGCTTGCTGTCAGCCTGTCCAAAACAGGGGATGCAGCAAGCTTTTTTATGGCTTACAGTTAGCTCAGTCGCAATACTGGGTAAATCCTAATATAAGCAAACGTTTGCTCATCACCACTGTTTCTTTTTAATTCGGCCCTTTTTTTGCATTTATCGATTCCCCATCGGTTGGCATTTTGCTAAGATAAGGCGTTAATTTTATGTCTGTTGCTTCGTCCTCCCTACCCTCATTAGTGCGTTATTATTAAACCCGATGTTTGAGACATCCTGTTTAAATGAGAACAAGGTGTAGTACTAGGCACAAGCGATAGATACATTTGGTTTCATGATGCGGTGTAACGATATATGACAGTAAAGCGTGTAAAAAACCAGCTGATGCAGCTGGTCGTTGGTGTGAGTATCTCAGTGAGCGCAGTGGTGGCAAACGCAGCCATACAGCCGCCTGAAATGGACAATACCGCCTATGTATTGATGGACTACAATACGGGTGAAATTTTGGCGCAAAAGAACGCCAATGAATCGCTACCGCCAGCGTCCCTAACGAAAATGATGACCAGTTACATCATTGAGCAACGCTTAGCATCGGGTGACCTCAAAGAAGACGATCAAGTACTAATGAGTCCAAATGCTTGGTGCCGTGGCAGTAGCAGCCAATCTTGTATGTATGTCCCAGTGAATAAAACCGCCAGCGTCATCGATATGCTACGCGGTATCATCATTCAGTCTGGTAATGATGCTTCAAAAGCGATGGCTGAGCACATCGCTGGTAGCGAAGCGTCATTTGCCATATTGATGAATGAGCAAGCCGAAAAGCTGGGTATGGATAACACGCATTTTGTCAATTCTACCGGCATGCCTGATGAAGGACACGAAGCTTCCGCCTTAGATTTGGCGAAGCTTGCCCGCGCTATCATTAAAAACAGCGGTGACTACTATGGCATCTATGCAGAAAAAGAGTTTACTTATAACGGTATCACCCAAGGAAACCGTAACGCCCTACTCGCAACCGATCCTACCGTTGATGGTCTAAAAACAGGCCACACTGATGCGGCTGGCTATTGCTTGGTGGCATCGAGTAATCGTGATGATATGCGCTTGATTTCTGTAATCATGGGAACAGAAAGCCAGCAAGCGCGTGCTGATCAATCACGTGAACTTCTCAACTGGGGCTTTGGTCATTTTACGACCGTTACCAAAGCACCTGCTGGACAATTTGTCAGTAAAATTCCAGTATGGTTTGGGGAGGCCGATGAAGTCGAGCTAGTAACTGGTGATAATTTACAAATTCTGACCAGTAAGACACAAAAAAATAAGATCACTACGGTGGTGGATATCCCTGAGAGCTTAGAAGCCCCCATCAAAAAAGGTCAAGAAGTTGGCAAAATGATGGCAGTCATTGACGGTAAAGCTGTTGCCTCTGTTCCTATTGTCGCGACTAGTGACATCGAACAATCAGGCTTTATGAGCCGTACGTGGCAACGCATTGTACGCTGGGCACAAAATTTGTTTTAGTAAAGTCCTTGTGACATAGCTTGTCTTGAAAAGACGCCTAATTTTTAGGCGTCTTTTTTTGTCTGGGTAACCCTCTCCTAGTGTTTATTTGCTATTCGCTCCAGTCTGTTCACTATTAGGCTAGGCTAAGTAACAGTGATAAAAATAATATTGGTAAAAGTAACAGTGATAAACATGACAACAGCAAAGTTGACCGTCTTTTTAGGAGTGATGTTTTTAGGTACGACGTTTTTAGAAATGACGCTACGTCCATACCAACCAGCGTTTTAGCAAGTCGCTTAGCGCCTTATCCTTATAGGTAGCACTGTAACAGCAATCAATACCAGCTGCTTTTAAACCATGCTCAAAACTGTCTACATATCGCGCTTGATGCGGTGGATACCAGTACACTAATAAAGCACGGCGCTCACGTTCAGAGTGGCGAATACGCCTGGCTAAGGACTCCGCTTTACTTGGAGACACGTCCTCAGCAAACATGACCATATCAATCTTCTCCAGCCTTATATCATCGATAACCAGCTGCTCATGCTGCCGGTAGATAACAGTGGCCCCTAACCGCTCTAGCTCATTCGCTAAAACCCCCGTTTCTTGATAGTAATAATAAACAGTCGTCAGGCCGGCTAGTAGCGGCTGCTGCCGCGACTGATGTTGATTGGGCATTGCGATGGTCAGGATAAACTGGGTCCCCACGCCTGGCGCACTATCAACGTCTATCGTAGCCCCTATAAGCTGAGTCATTTGTTTGACTACAGGTAGGCCGACCCCGGACCCTTCATATTGACGAGTTTTTGATGAATCCACTTGAAAAAATGGATTAAAAATATCATCGATGTGATGACTGTCGATACCAATCCCTGTGTCCTCCACACTGATTTGCCAACGATTGCTTTTATCAAAATGCGTCAGTTGCGAGGTCACGGTCACCTGACCTGCTGAGGTAAATTTAATCGCGTTACCAAGTAGGATCGATAGTATCTGGTGGATTTTTTCCGCATCACCTTCGAGGTTGTAGTCTATGTGATGGATGCGACTGATTAACGCCAGTCCTTTTTTCTGAGCAAGAGGCTCAAACTCTGTCAAAAGATCTGCGATCAATTGTAAGGGGTTAAATTCACTGACATTGATACTCATCTGACCTTTTTGTATTTGATTCAACTGAATAATGTGGTCAAGCGATGACACCAACTTATCACTACCGTTACTGATGATTTGAACCGCGTCTCTTTGCTCCCTACTTAGGGTGTCATGATCTAGTAGCTGCAAACCGCCCACAATGGCATTTAGCGAGGTTTTCAGCTCGTGGGTTATCATACTTTGAAAATTGTGCAGCTGTACATCCAGCGCGATGTCTTTTTTGTGTAGCTCCTGCTCAAAAACCGCAAGCGCCGCATAGTCTTGTTTGGCTTTTTGTAAACGACTAAATAACGCAATAAAGGTCTGCTTAATCTGCATCAACTCTTGAAAGCCGAATTGCTGCGGGATAACTGGCAATTGCTCAAGATCTGGGGTTTTGATGACCATGTCACACACATCAGTCAAAGCCTCTATGTCTCTTACAGGCCAACTAAGTTTGCGCAAAATGTATAAACCCACAAGAATCGTTAGTATCGTCGCAATAAGCCACAATAACAGGTTGTTTCGGAGCCACTGTAAACGCAGTGTATTCACATCCAAAGTAATATTAATATAACCCACTAACGTGCTATTTTTAATTTTTCCAGCAGTATCTGCTGATCCTTGCATAGGGTTTGATAAAGGGATAGCGGACTGCTGGTTGGCGGTTAGTGTATTAAGGTCACGATCACCATCGATGTAATTGCTGATGACTGGATAATTAAAACTGACCGTGTCCGTAAACAAGGCATTCTTCCAATCAGCTCTCGTCTGATTAATGTCATCAATGGGCTGCGGGGTAGAATAAAATACAATGCTTTGAATACTGGGTTCGTTCTCTAACAAGAAGGTCACTTGCTCAGCCACCAAATCCGCATCTTCTGCTGTCGATGCGCTGGCAGCCAACAATGCGGCTAGCTGTTGGACGTGGGTACGCTTCTCTTTATAGTGCTGTAATAAACCATAAATAAAAGACAATAAGAAACCTGCCAAGACAGCCAAGATGATGGCCTGCGCGACAGAGCGCCAGATAAGCATAGAGATGGTTTTAGGCGAACGGTTGTTCATAGCACTCAACCGAGTTAAGACACTTGTTATCTATACTACAGGTATTTTAGGAAAGTGGTAAGGGGGATAGTCAGGTATTTGCCTATCAGTTTTATCACATGCAAACAGATACACTACTGGCATAACACTACCTTTACTTTATCGCGCTCACAGCACGATAAAGTAAATAAGAAGTCAGACAGCTTAGGATGTGCCCTAGCGTTTACGAGGTTTTTTATCTTTATCTTTTGTGGTAAATTTCTGTGCTCGATTACGCTCACGTTGACGCAATTGTTGTGTCTTCGCTTTGGTTGGCGTGTCGCTTTTATTGGCGTATGGGTTGTCATTTTGTTTAAAGATAACGTTAAGCGGCGTGCCTTCAAGCTTGAATACTTGACGGAACTGGTTTTCAAGATAGCGCTGATAGCTCTTAGGCAACGCGCTGGTTTGATTACCATGAATCACGATCACCGGTGGATTGTGGCCACCAATATGAGCATAGCGCAATTTAATACGGCGTCCAGCAACGGTTGGTGGCGGGTTGGCTGTGACCGCATCTTGCAGAATTTGGGTCAAACGATTGGTTGATACCTCAAACATGGACGACTTATAAGCGCGCAAGATGGAGGGGTATAGATTGCCAACGCCCGTACCGTGTAACGCTGATATCAGATGCACTTTTACATAAGGGATAAAGCTAAAACGACGATCCATTTCAAGCTTGATGTAATCTCTTTGATCGGGCGTTAAACCATCCCATTTGTTGATCGCCACTACCAAAGCGCGACCGGCATCAAGAGCGTAGCCAATCATGTGCAAATCTTGATCAACAATGCCTTCGTGAGCGTCAATCACAATAACCGTTACGTTAGAGTCTTCGATCGCTTGCAAGGTTTTGATGACCGAGAATTTTTCTACCTTTTCATCGATTTTACCACGGCGACGTACACCAGCTGTATCGATCAATACGTAGTCTTTACCATCGCGCTGATACGGGATATAAATACTGTCACGCGTGGTACCAGGCATATCAAAAACCACCACTCGATCTTCGCCCAATAGACGATTGACCAGTGTCGATTTGCCAACGTTTGGACGACCAATGATGGCAAGCTTTAAGCCTCTTGGCTCTACCACATTCTCTTGCGCAGGCATATCAGCGGTCAAAACTTCCAGCAGATTGCCCACACCGCGACCGTGACTGGCCGCCATTGGATACGGCTCACCCAATCCTAACGCATAAAATTCGGCCGGCGCCGCATCGTGGACACCATCGACTTTATTGGCAACGACATAGACTGGTTTACCAAGGGTGTGCAAAAACTTACCAATTTCGGCGTCAGCGCCAATCATACCGGCACGAGCATCAACGACGAATACAATAATATCCGCCTCATGAATCGCTGTGTGTGATTGCTCAGACATATAATCATCAATATTGCCGCTGCCATCATCTGCCTCACCAATACCACCCGTGTCTACCACAATGAAGGATTTGTCTTCATAGGTAGCATCGCCGTATTGACGGTCACGAGTCAGTCCTGACAAATCAGCAACCAATGCCTGCCGACTTTTTGTGAACTGATTAAATAAGGTGGATTTACCGACGTTTGGACGACCAATTAAGGCGACCACAGGCTTGATACTCATGGGTTACTCTCAGTGAAAGGCACAATGACGGACAGAACAGTTACTCCTATAAACACTGTAGTGAATATGCTGAACTTGGCCGAAAATTTAAATGAATGATAAAAACGATTGTAAAAATAATAATGGGTAATCTTACGATTAGCAAATAGTCTATGTGATAATGCCTACCGCATATCGGTCGCATAGAGTACGCGAAAGCCTGTATATAAACAAGCAATTTACACAAGGCAGTAAACGCTGACCAAGCAGCGTTTACCTTTTATAAAGCCATAACCAATCGGCGGACTAAATAATAGCGAGGAACTACCTGCTACCAAACCCAAGGCTGATCAGTAAAAATTAGCGGGCCAACTGCCAAATAGCCACTTGTCCTGAGGTGCTTTGGGTCATCAAACGGCTACCTTGGACTTGCAAGCTATTTAAGGCGCCTTTGGTCTGTACACGGCTGACGATTTTTCCACTAGCAGGATCAAATAAGTGCACCACACCATCAAGATCACCCACGGCAATGTAATTACCAATCATCACAGGGTTGGTTAGATGACGATAAGCCAACTCTTCACTTTCCCACAGTGTCTCGCCACTGGTACGGTCATAAGCCACCACTTTACCCTCTAAGCTTGTAGCAATCACTTGTTGGTTGTTGACCGCAAGCGCTTTTAAACTGGCAAGCTCGTTGACGAACATCACTTGACGCGAGGCTAAATCGATACCGAGTAACTGACCGCTATAACTGATGGCAAACAGCTGGTTGTTATCCACGATAGGCATGCCATCGACATCACTCATGCGCTCAACTTCACTACTACCCGTACCGATACCAACGCGTCTTGACCACTGCGGTAGACCATTATCGGTTGTCACGGCATGCAAACGGCCATCGGCAGTCGCTAATAGCGCCGTGTTACTATCTAATAATACGGGCGCCGCACTGCCACGCACACTGATCGCTGGAACTTGTGTGGCAAACTGCCATACAGACTGTCCAGTTTGTAGCGACAAACCATGCAAAAAGCCATCATTAGCCGATAGAATCACACGGTTATTGGTAATAAGCGCGGGTGTCAAAACCGAACCTGACATCTGTTGTTGCCAGCGTTTGTCGCCAGTAGCACTATCAAATGCCATTATCTGACCACCGCGAGTACTGACAATGGCGGTTTGGCTGAGCGCATCTATAGCAACACCGCCTGTAATTTGATCGCCGACATCGATTGACCACACACGTTCGCCAGCACTATTAAAGCCTGTCAAATCACCACCGCGCGATGCGGTCACGATTTGTCCATTGGCATAACCAACTTGCAGATCTAACGGATCTTTTTTGCTGGCTTTTTTATTACCGACATCCGTGCTAAAAATGGGCTGTAGCACACTAATAGGCTCAGCAATCTGTACCAGTTTTACCGGATCATTGACCACTGGTTTGATACCGCGATTACACCCAATCACCGCAGTGCTCATTACTGCCAAAACGGCCACATGCATAACTGTCTTTTTGAGGGTTGTAGCGTTTAAGATTTTGCTAGAGCGAATAGATTGAGTCATTATAGGTTCTCACTACAAATAAATTATTAATTATTAGATAAAACGCTAGCACTATTATTAGGCAATAACGCTTATTACTATACAATTACTGTGTAACCTCAGAGGTAGTGCCTTCTACAGCGCCTGCTTCTGCTAGTGGCTGTACAGGAGTGGGAGACGCTTGAATAAGGCGGGCTTGCTCCTCAATAGGCTCAGGCATACTACCCAAACTCTCCATCTTTAACGCCAATACGGCACGCGTTTCTTGACGGCTGCGTAATAGCTCCCAAGCATTGTTATACGACTGAATCGCTGCGTCTTTATTGCTTTGTGCCAAATAAATATCTCCTAGCAACTCTTGTTGGCTGGCTTCAAACGAGCTTGGGATATCATTATTGGCGGCTGCTAATGCAGCCTCTGTATCGCCAGCAGCCAATAGGGTGGTCGCATAACGCAGACGAGTAATTGCCTTCAGACCTGCATCGCCTAAATCGATTTCTAGGGCTTTTTTAAGGGTCTCACTTGCCGCCGTAAACTCATCATTATCCACTTGCTGCCGCGCTTTGATCATGAGTGCTTGCCAAGCGTAAATGGATTCCCCATGTTGGATTACTAACGCATCAATGTCTTTATTCAATTGTGTACGGCTCTGTACAAGTGCCTCTTGTGCCTCTGTCTCTAAATCTGGATTTTGCGAGGCCAAACTGACTTCTTCATTCAACCGCTGGATATCTGCATAGTGATCGGCCGCCACCGTATCTACCCGCGCATGGTTATCCTGCCAATAGGTCCACCCAAAGTAAGCTGCCAGCGCCAATAAAATTGCAGTGACAATATAGCTGCCATATTGCTTTAACGCTTGCATTGAGTTGTCTGCATTCGGCGAATTAGGTGTCAGAGCCATATATATTTACCTGATAAAATTGTTATTAAATTGCTGCTAGAATCAAAACCGATGGTCTATTGGCTGAGATGACGTTCACGTGGTAAAGGACGATCATCAGTTGCGAGAAAAATTCTCTTGATCCGAGAGCCAATCTTGCGCAACGGTCTGCTGCTCACCTGTCTGCATGTCTTTCACGCTAATGGTATTATCATCAAGCTCTTGCTGGGCGATAATGACGGTCAATGCAGCGCCTGACTTATCCGCTTTTTTCATTTGTGCTTTTAGGCTGGTGGCACTCGCCATTTTGACCCGTACATCTGGACGACTATAACGCAAGTTTTGCGCATAACCAATACCCGCGCTATACACCTCGGGATGAGCAACCACGAAGACATCACAAGCTGGCACCTCTGCAATTGGCGCGACCGCCTCCATCAGCAGCAATAAACGCTCAAGTCCCATGGCAAAACCAACGGCAGGCTCAGATTTTACCGGCTTATTACCATCTGTACCGATGGACTTCAATTGTCCAACCAGACCATCATAACGGCCACCTGCACAAACCGTGGCTTGGCTACCAAGTTTGTCGGTGACCCACTCAAAGACGGTTTTATTATAATAATCAAGTCCACGGACCAAATGCGGATTGATCTCAAAATCGATACCAAGCGCGGTCAAATAAGTTTGCACTTGCTCAAAGTGTGCCATGCTTTCTGTACCCAAAAAGTCAGCAAGCTTTGGGGCATCTGCCAATATCGCTTGTGTGCTCGCCTCTTTACTGTCTAAAATACGTAGCGGATTGGTCGTTAAGCGGCGTTTGCTGTCTTCGTCCAGCTGGTCTTTTTTATCGGTTAAATAGTTCACTAAGGCTTCACGATACGCGTGACGCTCATCGAGCTCACCTAGGCTGTTCAATTGCAGACGCATCTCGTCTTGTAGACCCAATGCTTGCCACATCAGATGGGTCATGGCAATCAGCTCGGCATCTGCATCAGGTAGCGCACTACCGAAGCTCTCGACACCCAGTTGATGAAACTGACGATAACGCCCTTTTTGCGGACGCTCATAACGGAACATTGGACCGATGTACCATAATTTTGGTGTATCGCCGCGTAATAGATTGTGCTCGATCACCGCGCGCACAGCCCCTGCTGTACCTTCAGGACGCAGCGCCAACGGCGTTGGTGGCTCAGATTTATCAGTGAAGCTGTACATCTCTTTTTCGACGATGTCCGTTGCCCCGCCGATAGCACGCGCAAATAAATCGGTTTGCTCAACGATCGGCAAGCGAATATGTTCATAGCCGTATCTGCCGAGCACATCAGCCAAAATCGCCTCTAAACGCAACCACTTTGCCGACTGTTCTGGCAAAATATCATTAAACCCTTTAATCGCTTTAATCATGGTACGGTCGTATCCTTAAAATGTTTAACAGGTCTCTCTATTATTGTTGTTTTTGCTCATCATGTGATTGAGCATTACTTTTAAACAAACAGCGAATCAGTATGGCCGCTTTTATGCTAAGGCGGCACGTATATAACGACTTATTTGACGCGAATAATCTCATTCTCACGTTTTTTGGCCAGATCTTCTGCATGCGCGCGTACCATGCCTTCTATTTCATCGACTAAATTATTGGTATCAATCAAATGGCTTTTTTCACCCATTCGGTACACCAGAGACTTCGGCGCGGCACCAACGATGCCAATGTCTGACTCTTTCGCTTCACCAGGTCCATTTACCTTACAGCCAATCACTGACAAATTCATTGGTTCACGAATATCTTCTAAACGTGACTCTAGCGCCGTCATTACTTTAATGACATCAAATTCTTGACGTGAGCAGCTTGGGCAAGCAATAAAATTAACACCGTTAGAACGAATATTTAGCGATTTTAGAATATCAAAGCCAATTTTGATTTCTTCTTCAGGCTCTGCAGCAAGCGAAATGCGAATCGTATCACCAATACCATCCAATAATAAACCACCCAGTGCAATGGCAGATTTTACGGCACCAGTACGGTAAACACCTGCTTCAGTGACACCCAAATGCAAGGGATTATCAATTTGTGCTGATATCAGACGATACGCATCTAGCGTCAAAAACACATTACTGGCTTTGACGGAAACCTTATATTGGTCAAAATTTAAGCGCTCTAGAATATCAATATGGCGCATTGCCGACTCAAGCATCGCCTCGCCTGTAGGCTCTTTGTATTTACGCTGGATGTCTTTTTCTAAGGAGCCGGCGTTGACACCGATCCGAATAGGGATGTTGTAATGTTTGGCACAAGCAACCACTTCTCGTACTTTGGCATCACTACCGATGTTACCCGGATTGATGCGTAGACAGTCAGCACCTGCCTCGGCAACCGCTAAGGCAATCTTATGATCAAAATGCACGTCGGCTATTAAGGGCACGCTGACCCGCTTACGAATTTCACCAAACGCTTTGACGGTATCCATGGTTGGCGTCGATACCCGCATCAAATCAGCGCCTGCTTCTACGCAGCGCTCTATTTGCGCGACAGTTGCTGCCACATCACAGGTATCTGTATTGGTCATACTTTGGACACTAATCGGCGCATCACCACCAATCGCGACATCACCGACATAGATTTTTTTGGTAAGACGACGGTTAATAGGCGCTGACGTTGACGATGTTGACATAGACAAACCCTTCAATTGGAGCGAGAAAAACGGAAACAAAACACACTTTTATGACCTTTAAAATCAAGGCGCCAACTCAAAATTGGCTTGCTCATCAGTGGCATAAGCCTCTAAAGCGACCGCTTCTTGGTTAAGCATTAAACTGACATTATCGACATTATCAATTTGTACATTAAACGGCGGCATACCTGACAATTCATAGTCACCAACGGTTTGCGTCCCACTGATTAGACTGCTACCAGAGGCATCAGTAATATTAACGGTGGCGGTATCAGTGAGCGTGACGTTTAAAGAAGCCGTGCTGGCACTAGCCTCACCGCCCAAATTTAGAGCAGAGCCAGAGGCACCAATACCAGTCGCGTCATCAATAGCGGCACCCTGAGCTTGCTCTGTCGCTGATATGTCTTCGACTACGGTTATCGATTCAGCACTGTTTTCTTTGCTGGCGTTACTCACCATACGAAACAAGAATATCGCTAAAATAATGACGCCAATGACTGCGATGATCAGTAACGGATTAAAACGAATGCGATTGTGAGTATCGCGCTGTAATGTGCCCATCGGGCGCAGCGGCGTATCGGTACTATTCAACGATTTGGCTTTGAGCTCATTGGGGTAAGCGGCATCAAAACTGTTCGCGATTTTTGCAGAATCCAATCCCAAATATTTGGCATAGTTGATCGCAAAACCACGAGCAAACGCTGCTTGCGGTAAATCAGCAAAATTTTCATTTTCAAGCGCTTGTAAATGGCGCTTTAAAATAAACAACTCGGCGGCCGCCTCTTCTAAACTGACCTGCTTATTTTTACGGGCTTGCTGCAACATGGCACCAAATGATCCCTGAGCGTTAGATTGAGTGTTTGATGATGGGGTGGTCATTTCCATGGTGCCTCTGGATTGTTAAGCCAAGTCTTAAGTTGTTTTGCTTCATCACTTAAGGGGTAAGTAGATAAAAGCTGCTGTGCCAATTGCTGGCGCGTCGTTAGGTTATTTTGCGCGGCCGCAAGTTTGATGCCTTGTAAAAGCAGGCGCGGGCTAATGCCCTGTCCTTGTATCAGTATCAACGTTTCATCATAAAGTCTCTGCGCCTGCGGTACACGCTGCTGCTCTAGCAGTAAATCCACCAATTCGATATGAGCGATAAGGCTATTGCGATTGCCATCGAGTGCCCGCAAAAACGCTTTAGCAGCTGCGCTACGATCACCTAGCTGCAGGTAAGTACGCCCTAAGTTCTCTAACGCACCGATACGGCCTTCATAACCTAACGCGGCCCCCGCAATCTCAAACTGCTCTGCCGCCTCACGATAGCGCTTCATCTGTGATAAATAAACGCCGTAGTTATTGTGGGCCTGCTCAAAGTCTTTATCAAGCGCGATCGCTTTTTTAAAATATTGATCGGCCTTTGCAAGATTGATTCGACTGCCTTCTTGCTGCAGCAAAACGCCCATCATATCATAGGCTGGCGCGTAACGGCTATCAGCAGCAAAGGCTTTTTCAAGCTGCCGCTGGGCCGTATCGAGCTCATTTTTGCGGATATATTGCGCGGCCAGTGAGGTTCGCACGCGGGCGATTTCTTGTTGATCCAAGTTACGATTGTCACTCGGTCGCGTGGACGTCTGATAAGGCGCGCTACCTATCAAGTCATTGGTTGGCGTGCTCTGACAGCCAGTCAGCAGCAAACCGGACAGCGCCGTGATTAGCAGCACACCCTTTGCTGTGGTTACTTGGTTGGTCGCTACCCTGAACTGCTTACAAAATCTAAAAAATGGTTGTTGATATTTGAGCTGACAAGAATTGTTAGAAGTCATCATAGCCGCCATCATAAACTGTGATTCAATGCGTTCGATCCTCGAGCCAACAGTTTAATGGATTTAGCCCCCATAAGTACAATTTAGTTGTCATTAATTGCGCTGTTCATCAATACTAGCCATTATGGCTACATTTTCATTACCATTGCGACAGATAAAAGACAGCTAACACTAAATGCTGGGCAATTTGTTCACGGTTCATACACCTATCGAACTATACACTTTCACGATCTTTGATGCTTTGTTGCCAAGCCGCCGAACGTCTGGTGCGATCAGCCACTTGCCCAACCAACTGACCACAAGCGGCATCAATGTCGTCACCGCGTGTTTGACGAATGGTGCAAACAAAACCTGCCTCGCTTAAGATATTGCTAAACGCATGGATGCGGTTATTGCTTGATTTATCATAGGGGGCATGCGGAAACGGATTGAATGGGATCAGGTTGATTTTGCTTGGTAAGCCTTCTAATAACGCCACTAGCTGCTGTGCATGCTCATTGCTGTCATTGACGCCATCAAGCATCACATATTCAATCGTCACATGTTTTTTGTGACGCGGATTGACATCATAAACGTAGTTTTTTGCGGCGGCAATCAGCTCATCCAACGGATACTTTTTATTAATGGGCACCAATTCATTACGTAGCTCATCGTTTGGCGCATGCAATGAGATGGCCAATGCCACGTCGAGGTCTTGCGCCAGTTGATACATTTTTGGCACAACGCCTGACGTCGATAAGGTCACGCGGCGCTTTGACAATCCATAAGCATGATCGCTGAGCATGATTTCCATTGAGCCAACCACTGGCTTATAGTTTAACAGTGGCTCACCCATGCCCATCATCACCACATTGGTGACGTTATTTTCCCATAGGCTATGGTCAACGTTTTCCAAACTTTCATTCTCATCCGTCATATAGGAAGCGTTGGCCACCCATAGCTGTCCGATAATCTCAGCGGCACTCAAATCACGCTCAAACCCTTGCTTACCCGTACTACAAAAGCTACAGTCCAGCGCGCAGCCAACTTGTGACGACACACACAAGGTTTTTCGGCCATTTAGCTTACTATCATCCGCTGGTATCAATACCGTCTCAACCAGTGAGCCACCCGTGACTTCAAACACCCATTTACGCGTGCCATCATCACTGTACTGACGATGGATCACCTTAGGCGGCACCACACAAGCATTGGCTGACAACTTATCACGCAAGGACTTACTCAGGTTGGTCATTTTTTCAAAATCCGTCACACCGTGCTGATATATCCACTTAATGACCTGAGTGGCACGAAACGGCTTTTCGCCAATACTTTTGAAGTAGTCAGCCAGTTGCGCTTGCGTCATCCCCAATAAATTGGTCTTTGCGTGTGCCTCATCTACTAGCTTGATGCTGTCAATAAGTCTAGTCGGTACGTGCTGAGTGGGTGTTTGTACAGTTGACATAATAGGTAACCTTTTTGCATAAGCTTGGATAAGCGGTGCAATTATTGATATGAGCTATGAGTGTTGTCACACATACGTAGTACGTGAGTGCATGAGCAATCCGTTATAAGCGCAGACTTTATTGATTTATCCAGTGACTGGGAAAAAATCTAATAAAATTATGCTGATAAGGGATTGATAACGCTGATTAAATACGATAATGAGGGAAACCTTGGTTAATTTCAACAAAGACTGTGACTATTATAATCGAAGTTACCCATCAGCAAATAATTAAAACGGCCTATACCCATAAGATATAAGCCGTCTTGCAAAACCAATTATAACCAATCAATCTTGTAAATAACTGGTGCACAGTTGGTTTACGATATTAACGCGTACGTGCACAAACTTCATCATCATTGAAAAAGTAGCTGATTTCACGTTTGGCTGATTCCGCTGAATCTGAGCCATGAACCGCGTTTTCATCGATGCTGCTTGCGAAATCAGCACGGATAGTGCCAACAGCGGCTTCTTTTGGATTGGTTGCACCCATGATTTCACGATGCTTAGCGATAGCGTTTTCGCCTTCTAGTACTGATACCAATACTGGACCTGACATCATGAACGATTTTAGATCATTGTAAAATGGACGCTCAGCGTGTTCAGCGTAGAAACCGCCTGCTTTTTCATCATCAAGTTGTAGCATTTTGGCGGCAACGATTTTTAGACCCGCTTGTTCGAAACGGTCGTAGATAGCGCCGATGTGGTTGCCAGCAACTGCGTCAGGTTTGATGATAGATAAAGTACGTTCGTTAGCCATAAAAAGCTCCTAATAAATGCTAAATTCAATAAAAAATGAAAGGGTTCATGCTTTGTTTTGTCTTTGGCCACAGTGTTGGCTAGGCTGATTTCAATGAGCCACTGCTTATTCACATGAAAACATGGGCGCCAACACAGGATTGCTGCCTATTATAATGATTAAGGCCATAAATGATAGGATTAATTTATGACCGTACCTTGCACAAAAGTAAAAACCCCAATGCTCAGCACTGGGGTTTTGATGTTTACTCGTTCAACCTATTTACTAACAGATGATAGTAAACAGAGGTGATAACTTAGGCATCATACGGATCGCGAAGTACGATCGTCTCTTCACGGTCAGGGCCCGTTGAGATGATATCGACTGGGCAACCAATCAAGTCTTCGATACGTTTGATGTATTTTTTCGCATTTTCTGGCAGGTCATCATAGTTGGTGATACCAACGGTTGATTCGCTCCAGCCTTGCATGGTTTCGTACTTAGGCGTCACTGACTCATAGAATTCAGCATCATGGGCGCCTGCGCACTCAGTCTCAGGCAAGTTATAACCCACACCGATAAGCAACTCTTCAAGACCATCTAGTACGTCAAGCTTGGTCAAGCAAATACCGGACATAGAGTTAAGCACAACTGCACGGCGTAGAGCTTCGGCATCGAACCAACCACAGCGGCGCGCACGACCAGTCGTCGCACCAAACTCATGACCGACTTTGGCCAAATGCGCCCCAACATCATCGAACAGTTCAGTTGGGAACGGACCGCTACCCACGCGTGTGGTATAAGCTTTAGTGATACCAAGGACGTAGTCTAAATAGAGTGGACCAATACCCGTACCCGTCGATACGCCACCAGCGGTCACGCTTGAGCTGGTCACAAACGGATAAGTACCGTGGTCGATATCCAGTAGCGTACCTTGAGCACCTTCAAACATGAGGTTTTTGCCAGCAAGGCGTAACTGGTTTAAATCTTCGGTAACATCAGTGACCATACCAGTGATCTCAGCTTTCCACTCTTGGCACAGCTTGTACGTCTCATCAAAATCAATCGCGTCAACTTTGTAATACTCAGTCAATTGGAAGTTATGATATTCGATTAAGTTACGTAGCTTTTCTTCTAAGTCTTCACGGAACAAGTCAGCAAGTTTGATGGCACGGCGCGCTACTTTGTCTTCGTACGCAGGCCCGATACCGCGACCCGTCGTACCGATTTTACCAGTACCGCGCTTGGCTTCACGCGCTTGGTCAAGAGCGACGTGATATGGCATGATCAATGGACAGTTAGGAGAGATACGTAGACGCTCACGTACGGGTACGTTGTTGTCTTCAAGCTCTTTCATTTCTTTGAGTAGGGCGTCAGGTGCCAACACCACGCCATTACCAATAAAGCAAGTCACGCCTTCACGTAAGATACCTGATGGGATCAAATGCAATACGGTGGTTTTGCCATCGACAACCAACGTGTGTCCAGCGTTGTGACCGCCTTGAAAGCGAGCAACTGCTGAGGCTTTTTCGGTAAGTAAATCAACGATTTTACCCTTACCTTCATCGCCCCATTGGCTACCCAAAACTACGACATTCTTACCCATGATCAATCCTTACCTTTATGTATTGAGGTGTGTGCAATAACGGTTGAAAAATTAAATAACTGTGTTGACAGTCTCTTTGTATAGTCCCTTCTATTTAAAACCAATACAGAGTGAATGGGATAAATTTTTCGCAGCCTCTGTCACGCTTGCGAACAGCAAGCAAGAACAATTTATCCCATTAGCACGATGACATTAATGTATCGATTTTATTTTCCACTGACTATATCTAACAATTTTTATCTAACCAATGATTTAGCGTTTTAAACGGTTTGTAGCTGCCACTGATTGTCTACAAATTTTAAATGATGCGTGATAGCGGCTGGGCGATCTTTTGCATCTAGCGGCATCGTGACACGATAACCCTGCTGACGTAAGCTCTCAACTTGTTGTAACAATGTCTGTTTCTGCTCGTGATCTGCGGTATTCAATGCATCAAAATCCACCAATACGATGGTTGGCGCATCAAGCTGAGTGTGAGCGAGCAAGCGGCTGACGTCCATACTAAAACCAGTGGCTTCACGGAGCTCATGTCCCGTTAACTGACTGCCGCTTTGCATCCCATCGAAACGGCCGCCACGTACCAGCGGTTGGGTCTCACTATTGATATAACCATTGAACACAATACCCGTGTGATAGTGGTAGCCTGATAGCTCCGTCACATCGATACTGACATCGCATTGCCATTGGTCTTGTAAATGTGCTTTTAACCGTTGCAGCTCATCAACCGCCACCGTAATTTGTGCATCTTGCTGAGCGGTGGCTGACAGTTTAACCAATAGGTTTGCAATATCGTGGCCAAAGCGGGCTAATGCATAAAAGTCATCACCCATCGGTAATACTTGGCACACACGTTTTAGCTCTGGTAAGTTTTTGTTGGCATATAAGTGCATCAAATGTTCAGTGTCACCCTCTGCCAGCTCGGCCAATTCGGCCAAACGCTTAAATATCGCTACGTGACCCAAATCGATGTGCAGCGCAGCACTCATGTTTAGCTTATTGACCATGCCGAATAACACATCTATCAGCTCGATATCTGCAGCAAGTGAGGCACAACCAAATATCTCAGCACCCAACTGCAATGGCGTGCGTGAGCCAAACAGTCCGGACGGTAATGTATGAATCACATCCCCTGCGTAGCAATAACGCGCAATACCTGTACCACCGTGATGCGCATCTATACGCAAAATCTGCGGCGTGATATCAGCGCGCAGCCCCATCAACCGACCCGTTAGCTGATCGATGATCTTAAAGGTTTGACGCTTTAAATCCTCTGAGGCATCACTTAACAACGACTCAGTAAACTCAATCATTGGCGGATTCACCAGCTGATAACCATGCGTGATGAGCTGCTGCGTCAACTGATACCGAAGCACTTCTTGCTTATGGGCATCTTCAAACAACACGTCTACTACCCCATCAGGCAGCAGCCAGCTATTGGCAACGTCGCTCGCAAAGTTGCTAAGAGAGGGCATGCGATTGGGCATAGCACTGTTTTCAGCAGGCTGAGTCGCCGCTTCATTTGTCGTATTTAACAGGGTAGGTTTTGCAGAATCAGAACTGACAGACACAATAAATCCTTGTTTGGCGTATCGCTTACCAAAAACGCGGTACTGATGCGGTACTTAAAGGTTATATTTACAATTGCATTGACGTCGGCATTTTTTATTTTTAACGCACAACATCATTGACCCAATTATTGATAAACAAACTAGGTAACCGCAAAAGCGTGAGTAATAAGTATAATTTAGAATGATAAGACGAGTATCTTTATGCGATAAGCTAATAGACCTTAATAAATCACCAAGGCACTTTATGCTTTAGTTTAGCATAGCCGTTTAGGTTCGCCTAGTGACAATTGGCCACAATCACTATCTAATTATGCTTCTTAATTATTCTTCATCGACGCTAAAGCGAGACAAGTTGTAAAGAAAACAGTGAGCGCGGTAGAACCACGTCTGCAACACAAACTCATGGTACACTAACGTATATTTTTATCTCGGAAGCCTTATGTCAACTGACTACCATCCAAACCCCGCCATCAACCAAACCAATGTTTTAGGGACGGCACTTGCGAGCTGCTGCTTTGATCCTCTTACTGGCTACTATCGCAACGGCTTTTGTCATACGGGCAATCATGATGTCGGCCAGCATACCGTCTGTGCAAAGATGACCAGCGAGTTTTTGAACTTTTCGGCCAGTCGCGGCAATGACCTTATCACGCCCCTGCCTGAGTATGGCTTTGAAGGTCTCAAACCAGGTGACTACTGGTGTGTCTGCGCCTTACGCTGGGTCGAAGCACTCGACTTTGATATTGCACCGCCAATAAAACTAGAAGCCTGTCATGAAAGTTTATTAAGCTTGGTCGATATTGACACGTTAAAAAGCTACGCGCTTTAAAGTACGCGCTTTAGAAATAATACTGTGGGTTTTGATAATTAGCATTTTTTACTTTAAAAAGGGAGGGTGTATGGAAGACAATCACGATCAGTTGATTAAAAAAACAGCACGGATTGCACCCAACTCTAACATCAGTCATATTTACGCCAATATGAGTGACAAACATCTGTATCTAGACAATGATGACAGCTATATCTATGGCGATGCGGATGCGACCACTGAGGACACCATTGAGACCATGACGGTCTACGATCCAGACTCTGAACGTTATGAAGATATCGATTTGTCCAGTGTGGACGAGGTGGTCAACTGCTACGCCTACTCGCGAAAAACGGGTGAAAAGCTCGATCAAGTGGCCCTCAATAACGTCAGTCGCGCTTTGAGTAATAATGGCCAGTTTATCTGGTTGGGTCTGTATGACCCGAGCTTAGAGACCATGGTCAAAGTCAAAGAAGCCTTTGATTTGCATGAGTTGGCGATTGAGGATGCTTTTGCTGACCATCAACGCGCCAAAGTAGAAAACTACGACAACGACATGGTGTTTGTGGTACTGCGTACCGCCAAGCTTGAGGATAATATTATCCGCTATGGCACCACGGCGATATTTATGGGCAAAAACTACCTGATTACTATCCGTAATGGCCCATCAAACTCCTATGCACCCGTCCGTGAGCACTGCCATCGTCGCCCTGAAAAGCTACGCATGGGACCTATCTTCGTCCTACATGCCATTCTCGATTTTATCGTTGATAACTATATGCCGATCACCGATCGCTTAGGTCGTTATTTACGTGAGCAAGAGCGCTATGTGTTTACCTATGAGTTTGATAAAGAGACCTTAAAAAATCTTTATGAGCTTAAATCACAACTGGTACACATGCGCGCCATTATCTTGCCGGTGCAAGACATCTGTAGCTTCTTTATCAATCATAAAAAAAGCGAGCTGGTCTCTGGTTTTTCGCAAGCAGCGAAGCCCTACTTTCGCGATGTGAATGACCACCTTTTGCATTCTCTCGATGCGATCAACGGTCTTAATGAGATGCTTAGCGTGGTAATGAATACCTATATGGCCATGGTAAATACTGGCCAGAACGAAGTGGTGCGTAAGCTTGCCGCTTGGGCAGGTATCTTAGCAGTACCAACCGCCATCGCTGGTATCTATGGCATGAACTTTGACTTCATGCCTGAGCTGCATTGGAAGTACTCGTATTTTGTCATCATGGTGGTTATTGGGTCATTGTGTGGCTATCTTTACTATAACTTTAAAAGGTTAAAGTGGTTATAGCGATCTTTTCTTCGTAGAGGTCTGTCTATTCAGCAAAAAATAGCATCGGCGTCGATGCTATTTTTTTAATTAATTATTGATAATGATTATTATTTGTAATATTATTCGCATCTAATATTACTAAATTCTTGCCTTTATTCCTAATAAACCCATTCCAAAAGTTACGATTGGCGCTGTTAACACTGCTAAGCCTACAAAATTACGAAATGTAGGACGTGCGCCCCTCTTTCACGCTGCTCTAATTTTTGCCATGGTACTACTTGTTCCTATTGAGGTTTTTATGCGCTTATCCCATCTCACTCAAGCCGTAGCACTCATAACCGCAGCCTTGCTACTTACGGCTTGCGTTGATGACTCCGACACCACTATCATTGATGGAACACCGCCATTATTAACGACCGATAGCAACTTTACTGATGGCTATAGCGCTGTTGCCGCGGTGTTTGTCTCAGGGCAAGTACAAGACAGCAGCGGTATCAAATCTTTAACTTACACGCTCAATGAAACACCAGCACAAGCGCTGTCAGTCGACCCAGAAGGATACTTTAGCGATCGCATTTTATTAGCCCGGGGTAGCAATACCATCACGTTAGAAGCCACAGACAACGCTGGTAACATCATGCGCTCAACCAAAACCATCTATTTGGGCGATACCATCGCGGCAAGCGGCTCTCATACGGGTGCGCTGCGCGATGGCGAACTCTATGGCTGGGGGCGCAACAACTACGGGCAAACGGGTCTTGGGTTAACCACCAACCTGTCAGACGCCATGGGCCATCCTGATACGCCAATGCTGATGAACAGTGCGCCCGACAACTTGCTTTCTATCAGCTTTAATCAAAACCACTCACTTGCTATCGCTAACAATGGTCAAGTCTATAGCTGGGGCGAAGACAAATATGGCCAATTAGGCCGCGGCGATACAGGTCGTAATAACTGCAGCAATGTGGCTGACTGCCGCCTTGATATCAGTACCATTGCAGGTATTGAAAACGCAGTGATGGTAGCGCCTGGCTACAAGCATAACTTGGTACTGACCGAAAACGGCAGCGTTTGGGCATTTGGTGCCAACGAGCAAGGACAGCTGGGCAATGACACGACTGCCAACAGCAGCGTACCAGTCAAGGTTGACTTCTCGGCAGCAGAGGGTGCCGGCCACATTGTGCAAGTTGTCGCCAGCGCTAATAGCTCCTATGCCTTAGATGATAAAGGTCAGGTCTGGGGTTGGGGCAGCGATGCTTATGCCAATCTTGGAAAAGGCAAGGCTTGCACCACTGCTAATAACTGCGTCAACATCAACCCCGCGCCGATTCTTATTAATGTCACTGATGAAGATCAAGTTAATGCGACCCAAACTACTGACTCTACACTCGCCATAGATGTAGAGAAAGTCACGCAATTAGCAGCTGGTAGGGATCATGTATTGGCGTTAACCAATAAAGAATCTGTTTATGGTTGGGGCCTCAATGTCAGTAGCCAATTAGGGTATTATGGTGAATTATTCAAAAATACCGAAGGTGCGTGGGCCCGTATCGTGACCACACCGACCAAACTGCCATGGTTCACGGATAAAGACGTGCGTCGCGTTTATGCCAATGGTAATGCCAGCTATGCGTTATTAGACAACGTCGCGGTCGGCACTGACGCCACTACCGATGGCATCCTCTATACTTGGGGCGCGTTTGGTGAAACAAACAGTGAGGGTACGACGGAGTATGACAATCTAGATGAGCCTACCAATAAACTGCCCAATTTAAAGAATATCGATAACATGGCAATGGGCGCCATGCACTTGATTGCTCATGAAAAACCGCTTAACCAAGACGGCTCTACCAACACCGGATATGGTCAGCTATTTACTTGGGGCTGGAGCTTTGAAGGCTCGTTAGGTAACGAGAGTACCGTTCATGTCTGGATGTACAACACCCCTATGCCAGTGATGCTACCAAATCAGCTATAACTGACAGCGGCTTCATTGTACTTATGAACACTGAGTGCTAATAAAAACTGAATAAGTTGAGAATTTAACAAGGGTTGCATCATTTTGCAGTCCTTGTTGCCTAACATGTGTCCCTACTCGTTTTTAGTTTACTATTTAACCCTATTCTCCTTAGGTAACACCATGCCCTTACGCGCCAAACCCTCCACCATTTTAACCATCTCACCATTAAGCGTATCATTATTAAACATTGTGCGTAGTACCCTACTCGGTTTGAGTATAACAGTGCTACTTAGCGGCTGTGGAGGGTCAGACGGCTCAGATGGCTCAGATGATAGTACTTCCAGCACACCCAGCCTTCCTAGCGACCCCAATCCACCAACCACACCTGACAATCCAGAAGTCGATACCGACTGGCAACCAGCAGGTGGCAACGCCACGATCTCCGCTGATGTATCACGCCCATTTCTACAAATCATGCCAAACCTACCAAGCAGTGCGTTAGGCGGCGTATCGCCCGGGCGTGAGTTATTTATCACGCAGTGGACACCTGCCAATGAAGGTCGCGCCCTCTTCGATGGTGTGGGGCCACTTTTTAACGCCAATGCCTGCACCCAATGCCATAGCGCTGAAGGGCGCAAGCCTGTTTATGCGGCTGATGGTGTATTGAGCGATGCCATTTTATTCAGACTCGGCGACCAACAAGAATTAGGGCATCCTTACTACGGCGAACAAATGCAGCATCAAAGTATTGATCCCAGTATCGCCACTGAAGGTAGTGTACGCTACGCCATGACTGCCGCTCATGGTGAGACGCCTGCTGGTGTACAGTTTGGCTTTACGCCCACTGACCCGAATCAGCCTTTAGGAAATATGGCCATTAGCGGTCGTATCTCGCCGCAGCTGGTCGGTATGGGCTTGCTTGATCTGATTCCTGAGGCTAACATCATCGCTGCTGCTGACCCTGACGATAACGACAAAGACGGAATCAGCGGCCGGATACACTGGGTGGATGAAGGCAGGCAACAACGTATTGGACGCTTTGGCTGGAAAGCCATTAACGCAAGTCTACGCACCCAAAATGCCAATGCCATGTCACAAGATATGGGCTTGACCACCTCGGTATTTATGGATCCCAATTGTACGGTGAACCAACCGATTTGTTGGACCGCGGCGAACGGCGGCTCTCCAGAAGTCTCAGACAGTAGCTTGGATGCGGTGAGCGACTTTATGACGGCATTGGCCGTTCCTGAGCGGCGCACTGGTGACTTAGCGACCTTTAATAAAGGGGCGAGCCTCTTTGCGCAAGTCGGCTGTGCAGGCTGTCACACGCCCAAGCAAAAAACAGGCGATAGCAGTCGCTTTCCACTACTATCACAGCAAACCATTTATCCTTATACCGACTTACTGCTTCATGATATGGGCGCAGGCTTGGATGATGGGGTAAAAGAAAAGAACGCAGAGAGCTATGAATGGCGCACGCCGCCATTGTGGGGTATTGGGATTGTGGCGCGTGACCCAGAAGCCCGTTTTTTGCATGATGGTCGCGCCAATAGTTTGACTGAGGCCATATTCTGGCATGGCGGTGAGGCAGAAGCAGTGAAGACACGCTTTAAGCAACTATCTGCCACGCAAAAACAAACATTATTGACATTTTTAAACGGTATTTAAGAGGTAAAAACTAACGTCTCAGTAGATACAAAAGAGGGCTACCGTCGGTAGCCCTCTTTTTTGTACATGATACTTGTACTTATTTATCATTCGCGGCGATGTTTCGTAGTGCTATCAGGTGCCTGAGCATCATCAGGCAAAAGGGATTTGACCGTTAGGTTGGCATGATGCTGGTCGAGATTGTCTTCTGGACGACCAAACGTTCTTGCCGTCCATGTCAGTACCACGATAGCAGCGCTTAATAGCATAATAGCCACCGAAATCGTCGCCAGTAGCCATAAGTGAAAGTAGTCTGAGACAGCCTGCACATCGACGACTAAATGTCGCGATAACGCTGTAATGGCAATAAATATCAAAAACTGTACCGGCAGACGGTGGGTCTTAAAGTAAATACCTATCATCGCCAGTAGCTCAAGATAAATAAACAGCATCAAAATATCTTTTAAATCCGCTGAGCCTTTTTGGAGGATATATATAAACTCTTTACCCGCCGTCCAAACCACCACCACACTGATTAAAAACAAGATCACGTAATGACAGATATCGACAAACTCTCTACCAACACCTTGTAATCGCTCATGAATACCGACGTTTTTTTTAGCCATGCTTTTAGCTCCTATCAACTGGGATGTGGTTGACTGAGCCTGAGTCTGTGCTGCCTCAGACCCTCTTATCCATTGGCGATTAGCACTCGTATGAGTCGTGGCTTAGCTGACAGCCAAACCAGCTGACTTTTCAGCCGCATCGACCGTTTGGCGAATGAGCGTGTTAATGGTCATCGGACCGACACCACCGGGTACTGGCGTATAAGCACTGGCGATGCTTTCCACGCCCTGCATTTCGATATCACCAACGCCGCCATTATCGGTTGGGTGGAAACCTGCATCAATCACAACAGCGCCTTTCTTAATCCATTCTGCTTTAATCAACTCAGGCACCCCTACTGCCCCAACCACGATATCTGCGCGCTGAATATGAGCGGCCAAGTCCTGAGTTTTGGAATGGCAAATGGTGACGGTACAGTTGGCGTTCAATAGCATCATTGCCATTGGTTTACCCAAGATGGCACTGCGCCCTACTACCACGGCCTCCAAGCCTGCCAGCTCTATATCGTAATGCGCTAATAGATGCATGATGCCTTGCGGTGTGCATGAACCATAAGCGGATTGCTGCATCGCCATACGGCCAAAACCAAGACACGTCACCCCATCGACGTCTTTTGCCAAATCGATTTGCTCAAAGCAGGCACGCTCATCAATATGGGCAGGTACAGGATGCTGTAGCAAAATACCATGCACATCAGGGTTATTGTTTAGCTCATCTATCTTTACCATCAACTGCTCGGTAGTTGTCGCAGCTGGCATCTCGACGCGTATAGAGTCCATACCAACACGCTTACAAGCATTACCTTTCATCCGCACATACGTCGCTGATGCTGGATCATCACCGACCAATATCGTCGCAAGGCTTGGTGTACGTCCAGTTTTATCCTTGATGGCATCCACGCGGGTGCGCAGTTGCTGTTCTATTTGTTTGGCAAGGGCTTTGCCGTCCAAAATGGTGGCGGATGGTTGGGCAATAGACATAGTAACTCCAATAGAGGAAGCGTTAAAAAAGTAAAGACAATGCCCGCAATGACCTTGCACGCCTGTCTTTTGCTTGGGTAGTATTGAATGAACTGAAGGTGTTTTTGCCTTTGGTATTGTACCTGTCTGCGCTATAGAATCCTAGCGTGTATTGAGGGTCAACCAAAAATTCACGCATTGAGAATTAAACTTTAAGATAAATAAAAGGAATTCACTGGTTAATTATTAAGAGAAGGTTTTAGCTAAGCAGATACGTAAGCATGACTATTAACCAGTATACAGCTTTAGAAGATTTAAATAAGAAACGGCCTATTAGCATTTAATAGACCGTTTTATAACTTTTAAGAGTTTTAGATAGTTAAGTGAACGGCAATCTAGTAGGTTTGTAACTCTAATCCGACTGCGGCACCAATATCACTGGATTGGCTATCAGAATCTATCGCCCACAGTCTGGTGGTAACCAGCGCTTTCGGCTGTAGCTGATGCTCCCACGCCACATCGATACCTGTCAGCTTATCGGTAGTAGGAAACGCTTGATTAATAGCTTCATCTGCTTGGTTGACTTTTGCATACTGCACTTTAGCATTAATGAAGTTGCGATTATCAAGCCATAGTCGACCACCAAGCGCTATGCTTTCCGCATCACCGCCTAGCGCATACCCCAATGGATAGCCTTGCTGATAATACCCATCTGTATAAGTACCATGGTCATAAGAGACACCCCGAACTTCGCCACTAGTGCGTGTATCTGTGTACTCCGCATAAAGCTGATAAGGCTTACCGTAAGCACTAGAAGCATAGTCTGCGCCCGCTAGATACATATTTTTGGCAGGTAGTCCTCCTGCTTCATCCTCACCTACGTATTGTGCATAAACGCCAGCAGGTACATTCACCAATGGTGCTAAATTTAAGCGTGCATCGAACCCACCAAGTTGATTAGCAGGATCTCCTTCATCATTACCACCATTATCTTTGGTACCTAACAGAGCATCACCAAAAGAGCCAAAACTCTCTGGACGACCTTCACCGCCCCACATAAAGGTACGAGAAGCCCCGACTTCTAACCACTCCCATGGACTCGCAGTAAGGCGAGCACCAAATAGCTTAGCATCTGGTACGGCATCATAATCTTCAAGCTGACCTGCAAATAATTGATACTGCCAAGGTCCGACCCACGATAAATATGGGGATGTCGGCGCTGTTTGTTGATCTCGCTGCATGGTAAAACCTGTCACTGGCAAGCTTGCATCACCTCGAATAAGGCTACCATCATGCCCGGGGCCCCACCAGGTAGGAATTTTACCCGCTATCAACCACTGATTGGCTGCGGTACCAGCAAGGTATGAGCCTTCAAAGCTAACGTCTGAGCTGTCATCGATAAGTTTGTCATTTTTTACATTGGCTTGGAGATTAAATTCCCAATCTGTTTCGCTAAGCGACACACCTACACTTGCTTGTTGACCTGCAAGTTGATCGTCAGCAAATTTTTGTGGTAGCTGGTCTCTATCGGTTTGTATATGCAGGGCGGCAGAGCCTTTTACCACTGAGTCACGGTTTTGGCTCAATCGCGCTTGTACCGACTGCAACATCTGCTGCTGCGCTGGCGTCTGGGCACTAGCCGTATTTAACGCGCGATTGATCTCATTAGCAGTCAGCGGCCACGTGCTGGTGCTAATCTGTGCAACCCCTTGAGTATTCAGCCAGTCAAGATCTGCCTTAAGCTTTAGATCGTTCATATACAGGTTTTGTGCAGATGCCAACATCGACACTGAGGATAAGACACTCAAACTTAGGGCAAGACTTAGCTTTTTATACATGATAGATTACTTCCAAATAACTGAGATTATATTGTCTTTCATTTAACAGCATCCCCACTACCTTTGCCTAAAGCTGTTCTAGCAATATAGTAAAAGTAATTTTTCAAGTTGAGATTATCGATCATTTCTTTATCAGTTTCGGCTAAAAGCTTGGGAGTAGACATATCTACGCCACTTAACTGAGCTAGCCCTGTAATACCAGGTAACACGTCATAAACGCCTTGATCTGCTCTGGCTTTTATGAGTTCCTCTTGATTGAATAGATTAGGTCTCGGTCCGACTAAGCTCATCTCGCCTTTGAAGACATTAATCAGCTGTGGCAGTTCATCAAGTTTGGTCTTGCGTAATACCTTACCCAATTTAGTGATAGAGCTATTATCAGCTAGGTGACTCGCTACAGACGCTGTATCTACTTTCATAGTACGAAACTTCACTAGTTTAAAGGGCTTTTGGTCTTTACCGACACGTTCTTGCACAAATAAAGGCGAGCCTGTGTCCAAGTAACCAATAGCAGTTGCACCAATTAACAAGGGTGACGCTGCTACTAACCCCGCAGCTGAGAACATAATATCCAATGGTCTTTGTAAAGGCATAGACTGGGAAGTTGCTAAACTTGACTTATAACATTTAGCAGTTTCCTGAATGGACTCACTAGTTGAATATTTAGGCTTCCAATCTAACAAATTTTTAGCCTTACTAATATCAACTTGCAATGATCCTGATAGCCTTTGAGCGACACCTGACTTACCAACTGCACTTGCTGCCGTATTAATAAATTCAACAGGTATATTTACCGCTTTGTTTTTAACGCCTAAGCCTTTTGATATCTCTTCTAACAAACCAGCGGTAGAAATATCATCATTGTCAGATATCAAAAAAACTTCATTTTTAGCATCTTTGTGCTCGATACAGGTAATAATAAAATCAACCAAATTATCGACATATATTAAGCTACGTAGGTTCTTTTTGATGCCACCTATAGGAAGTGGAATACCTTTATAAGTCCATTTCATTAAAGAATGGAAGTTACCTTTTACATTTTCGCCATATACTAAAGTAGGACGAATAATTACAACTTCTAATGGCGTAGTCTCTGCTAACTTGAGTAAACCCTGCTCAGCTTCGTATTTAGAAATACCATAAGGATCGGTAGGATTAGGCTTAGAACCTTCTGTATAAGGTTTACCGATCTTCGTGCCTTCACCATTAACTTTAATTGAGCTAATAAATATAAAACGCTTTACACCTGAATCAGCTGCTTGGCGAGCTAGATTTAAAGTCCCTTCCACATTTACTTTACGAAACTCAGTTAAAGGATCGGTAGACTTGTCATCCATTACATGCACACGAGCAGCTGTATGAACAACTACATCGACACTTTTTAGTGCATCACTCCAATCAGTGCTAGTTGTCAAATCATCAACTTTGACAATCCGTACAGCGTCCGACTGCTCATTAACATTACGCACAGCAATCGTTAAATCATAGCTCCCATCTGCTACAATACGTTTTTGTATAGCACTGCCAACAAACCCAGTTACCCCAGTGAGAAGTAATCTATGTTTATTACTCATGGATAGATATCCTAAATCAAATTTCAATTGGTTTGCTGATAAATAGATAGATGCTGCTCTATCACTTTTTCAATCGCAAATTCTCTCTCTGCTAGCTGACGTCCAGCAATACCCATTTCTACTCGAAGCTCAGTATCTGTCACTAGCTTTTCAATAGCATTAGCTAATTCCTTCGAGTCTTTAACTGGAACTAATAATCCCGTCTTATTTTCTTCTATAGCATCACGGCATCCGGGTACATCTGTAGTAATCACAGCCCTACCACATGCGGCAGCCTCAATTAAAACTTTGGGTAATCCTTCGCGATAAGACGGTAGCACTACAACATTAGAGTCTCTAAATACAGTAGACATATCCTTCTTATACCCCAATACAACTAAATTGGGAATAGCTTTCCATTCTTCAATATCTTGCTCTGTGGCGCTCGTATTATTACCTAAATCTAGATCTCCCACTATCTGATAGTTGGCTACCACACCTTTTTTATTCAGTAGTCTGATAGCTTCAATATATTCTGCTAATCCTTTATCGAATAGCAGACGTGCTGCGAAAGTCACTACAGGCGTATCATTTAAGTTTTCAGGAATAGACTGGAAGGTAGATAGGTCTATACCTGAACCACGTATGAGTGTAGTTTGCTCAGCCTTGACAGCTTTTAAATCTATTAATAACTGCTTGTCATCAGGATTTTGCAGTATAACTGTGGTTTTTTTAGAGCGTAAAGCAAAACGATATAAGCCTACTCCAATTTTTCGTTTTAAGTCTGCTTTAACACCTTCTGCCAAAAATAAAGTGCCTAACCCTGATACAGCAGCCACTACCTTATTAACTGATGTAAAGCGAGAAGCTATACCGCCATATAAAACAGGTTTTATAGTCACTAAATGCAATACATCTGGCTTGACATTATTTATAAGCTTCCAAATCGTTAATAAACTATTTAGCTCACTTAGTATATTGCTACTGTTACGTGATAATGGTATCTCATGATGGACAAAACCATTGCTTATAATTTCTTGAACGGCTGCACCATGTCTCGTTGCTACGTGTACCGTGTACCCTTGCTCTTGAGCTGCTAGAGCAATAGGCAAGCGATGAGATAAGAAAAACCAAGGTTCGTTAACAATGTATAATATTTTCAATATTATCCTTACGAGATTATGCTGATAAAAGTTTATTATGCCACTATAAAGTAAAAATACGAATACAAGAGCCAACTTACTGAATAGTTGCAACGAGTACTTTACGAAATTTTAGAGTAGAAACTGAGTAGATAGCTATTATTAGAAATTTGATTAGTATAAATTTTTTTTGCATACCTTTTATTTGAAAAACACTGACTATAATAGGTATTTTATCCTACCCTATAATTTATCTTATCAATTAGAATACTATCCTATAATTTTTTTTAAACTATCTAAGTAATTAATAGCATCAAAATAGCTCTCCGCTGTTTTTCTAGCATCGATCCTCATTTCACTATAGTCCTCAACTTCAAATGCTTTATTAATAGTGGCTTTAATCGATTCTAAAGAAGAGTCTGAACAAATTAGCCCATTAACTCCATCTATTAAGTAAGAATCTAAGTCACTTGTGATGTTTGCGATAACAGGTGTGCCAACTGCTAGACTCTCAACAAACTTTGTAGGAAACCCTGCCTGTACACTTCGTATTGGAGGCCTGATAATAATAGAATAATCTGCAGATCTCACTAATTCTAGGGTTTCATCATGACTTAATATACCATGACAAAATAAAAAATTATCTAAAATCTCCTCAGAGCATGATGAGCTATTCAAGAATTTTCTAAGATTATCACTAGTAACTCCTGCAACATGCAGCTGTACTTTATTACCTTCCATAGTAATATTCTGTACAGCTTTTATTATAAGAGCAAGTAAATCTTTCTTCCCTGGATTACCCGCATAAACCAGCTTAATTGTTTTTGAGTTTTCGTGATTTAATCTAGCTCCAATAGACTCGCAATTCACTGTTGGCGGTATTTTCACTAGACTGTCAACTGTACCAGTATAGTAATCTTTCAGGTAATCACTTATAACGATTAAAGAATCACATTTTTTATTAAGCCAGCGCATAGCTAGCTCTATATTTAAATAATACGGGGAAATAAAATAATGGAACCTACTTGGAGCATCGTACCACTCAACAGCATCAAATATGATTTTAACATTGTTTTTTCTACACCATGGAATAAGTTTAATTAAATAAGGGGAATAGCCGCTATAAAGAATAATAGCTGCAGGTTTTATAGTTAAGTTATCAAGCCACTCTATAGTTTTTTTCCCCGCGTTGAAGTACATTAGATGCTTTAATACTGTGGGGAGCTTCTCATAAAGTCTCTCATTTAAAGATATAACTTGAATCCCATTGTATTCATCTACCATTTTTGTTGATACTTGACCAGATGTAACAATAACATCATAACCAGCTTTTTTTAAAGTTACACAGTTGCCATAGATTCTACGAGCTGCAGCTCCTCCATTAGGAAAACTATAAGACCCTACATAGACAATAAGCTTTTTTTTATCTTGCATATCAATACTTCTTCCAAACAACGCGATTAACATAGTCAGTATAACTTAAGATAATTCGCACAACCTTTTCACTGACATTAGGCATACTATAATCAGTAACCAACATTAAAGAACGGTTTTCGCCCCGTGCTTGTGACTCCAATATCCCCAATCCTTGCAAAGTACGTTCAGCGGTCAATCCTACCATCATCACTACCGCCTCTTCCATACCCTCAGGGCGTTCATGCACTTGACGTAAGTTCAATGCGGGGAAATTTAAAATAGAAGACTCTTCGTTGATAGTACCACTATCTGATAGCGCCGCTTTTGCAGAGAGTTGTAGTTTATTATAGTCACTAAACCCTAGTGGCTTCAATAACTGTACTAACGGATGAAACTCAACATTCAATGATTCAATACGATTACGAGTACGCGGATGCGTAGATACTATTACTGGAAATTGATATTTTTCTGCAACGGCATTGAGCATATCAACCAAGTCTAAAAAGTTTTGCTCAGAATTAATATTCTCTTCTCGGTGAGCACTGACAATAAAGTATTGATGCTCTGTAATGCCTAAAGTATCTAAAATGTCAGACGCTTCGATTTTGGCTCTATAGTGATTTAGCACTTCAAACATGGGGCTGCCAGTTTTAATCACTAGATCAGCAGGTAAACCCTCAGCTAGTAAATAGTCACGAGCAATAGTGCTATAAGTTAAATTAATATCTGCGGTATGATCTACAATACGGCGATTGATCTCTTCTGGTACCCGCATATCAAAGCAGCGATTTCCTGCTTCCATATGGAAAGTAGGAATTTTACGACGTTTAGCAGGTATAACTGCCATACAGCTGTTGGTGTCACCTAGCACAAGCAAGGCTTCTGGTCGCACTTCCTCCAATACCTTATCGACGCCGATAACGACATTACCAATAGTTTCGGCACCAGTGCCACCAGCAGCATTCAAGAAATGGTCAGGCTTACGTATACCTAGATCAGTAAAGAAGATTTCATTTAGCTCATAATCATAATTCTGACCGGTATGAACGAGTGTATGATCGAAATACTTATCACAGGCTTGCATAACTCGAGACAGTCTAATAATCTCTGGGCGGGTTCCTACGACAGTCATTAGCTTTAACTTTTTCATAATCAACTCTTAATCTGTTATTGGCATAGCATAAGTGTCGGGCTTTTCACGATCAAAGATCTCATTTGCCCATAGCATAACGATCATTTCATCCACACCTATATTGGTAATATCGTGAGTCCAGCCCGGTACGGTTTCGACAATTCTGGCTTCATCGCCATTGGTTTCTAAGTCATAGTACTCGCCCGTAACAATATGTTTAAATTTAAATAAAGCCTTACCCTTAATCACTAAAAACTTCTCAGTCTTACTATGGTGATAATGTCCACCACGAGTAATCCCTGGATGAGCAGTAAAATAGGAAAACTGCCCTGCATCAGGGGTCTTAAGCATCTCGACGAATACACCTCGCTCATCACCATGCTTAGTTACGGTATAGTCGAATTGAGACGGCTGTAGAAAACTTAAATAAGTAGAATATAGAGCACGGGTCAAACCAGTACCTACTGGCAGCGTTATTAAAGTCTCACGCGACTGTTTAAACTCTCGTAGAGTATCTGCTAAATCGCCAACCGTAATTTGATACTCTGGCTCGATGGCGAAATACTGCTCTGGTGTGTAATCACCCTTAATCATTCGCCAAAACGTCTCTACCACATCGTCTATATATACCAAGCGAATAAGCGCATCAGGATCGTTAATTTGAATGGGTAAATCATTAGCGACGTTATAGCAAAAAGTAGCTACCGCAGAGTTATAGTTAGGTCGTGACCATTTGCCAAATACATTGGCTAAACGACAGATATATACTGGATTATCTTGGACTTGGTTTAAATGAATCAATACTTGCTCACCGCCTAACTTGCTTTGACCATAAGCATTGTCTTGCTCGGCCTGAATAGAAGAAGATAAGATAATTGGCGTACTCTTCTTATTCTCTGTTAGCAAATCAGCAATCTTTTGCGCTAAGGTAATATTACCTTCTACAAACTCTTGCTCATCTAAGGGACGATTGACCCCGGCTAAATGTATGATCCAATCCGCCTTGATAATCATATCTGCTAGTTCATTCTCACTAGAGCTACGATTAAAACATAAGATATTGATATCGTTTTTTTCAGATAGGAACTGAATGAGGTTTTTTGCGATAAAACCTTCTGAGCCTGTGACTAAAATATTCATAATTACACCTCTGGATCTAGGTATTGACCTTCAGTTAATGCACGGATGAAGTTTAGCTTAAGCAATAAGGCTTTCATACCATCAATATCTAAGCGCTCGGTATTATGTGAATTGTAATCCTCAATCTCAGTGATATGCATATCACCTTGGTCGACATATTTTCCATAATTCAGGTCACGTTGGTCTGCTGGAACTCTATAGTAGTAGCCTTGATCAATAGCCACTGCCATCTCCTCGCGACTTAAAAGGGCTTCATAAGCCTTTTCACCATGGCGTGTACCCATGACAACGATAGGGTGTTCTTCACGTTGCATTAGCTCTGTCAATGCTTTTGCCAGTACTTGAATAGTAGCAGCAGGGGCTTTTTGCACGAAAATATCACCGTTCTCACCGTGCTCAAAAGCATATAGCACTAGGTCTACGGCATCCTCTAATGTCATCATAAAGCGAGTCATGTTGGGATCAGTAATAGTAAGCGGCTTACCTTTTAATATCTGCTCGACAAATAGGGGTATAACTGAACCACGCGAGGCCATAACGTTACCATAACGCGTACCACAAATAACGGTATCTAGACCCTCTAAATTACGTGATTTGGCTACCATTACCTTTTCCATCATGGCCTTGGAGATACCCATAGCATTGATAGGATAGACAGCTTTGTCTGTGCTTAGACATACGACACGCTTAACTTTATTTTGAATAGCGGCTTCCAAGACGTTTTCTGTACCCAGTACATTGGTCTTTACCGCTTGCATAGGATGAAACTCGCAAGAAGGGACTTGCTTGAGAGCAGCAGCATGATAGATATAGTCGACACCGCGTGTAGCGCTTAATAAACTATAGTAGTCACGGACATCGCCGATATAGAATTTAAGCTTAGAATTAGCATAGGCTATACGCATGTCTTCTTGCTTTTTTTCGTCACGGCTAAATATACGAATTTCTGCAATATCAGTATCGAGAAAACGTTTTAGTACTGCGTTTCCGAATGAGCCAGTGCCGCCTGTTATTAATAAAACCTTATCTTTAAACATCAAGACACCTTATTTTAAAATAGAGAAAAACAATGTTTCGTTAACAATAACAAAAACCACTATAAGAATAAGTAATAATAAAGCTTTCATCACAACTTTCAAATAACTATTATTTAAAGAGTTGATAGCCCAAGATACTAATATTCCTGAAAAAGGAACAAAATATAACGCTAATCGATCAGTGAGCCGAACACTCATTGCCATCCAAAAAAAGCAAGCTGTAATTACAGCACCCCAAACAACCATTTTTTCTATACGCTTGACATTATATAAGGACTGGTGGCTAGGTAAATATATATTTGTCAATTTAAGCGCTAAGATAACAAAAGAAAGAATTAAGACAAAGTAAAAACTAAGTGGTACCTTAATATTTAAAAAACTATCATCAGCTTGAAGGTAATGGTACTGCTTTACATCGATATCTGACAAGAAACTAAGCCATGATACATCCAAAACGGAAAAAATCGGAGCAAATAGAAATAAGAACAGAAAAGAGTAGCGCGGTGTAAACCTACTAGTGGCAAATAAAAAAACTAAAAAAGCTATTGAGGATGTATTATGAATAAAAAAAGCTAACACACCTAAAATAATATACCAGCTATATTTTCGATAGACCCATAAATAAACAGCCACAAAAAAAATAGACATAGCAATTGACTGGCGTACACCAGAAAAACCAAAAGAAAGTATTCCAAAAGAAAAAATCACTAAAATGTAAGCTAGAATTGACTTTTGAGGAACGAAAGTTGCTAACAAAGAAATAGAGAAATAATATATTAAACTCTGAAAAAATAGGAAACTACGAAAGTTCAAGCCCATGCTATTAAAAAAAATTAAAATAGAAGAAAATAAAGGCTCTGTTCTTCTTAAAGTATATGAATCCATAGATGCAAATTGATACTCCCAAAAATACGCAGCAGTATCAACGCCGATATTATAATCTCTAAATGCGGTTAGTAAAAAAAAGGGAGAAAGGCAGATAAAAGCAAATAGGATTCTTTTATAAGATTTTATAACCAAACTTAAGGCTCCCAAAGAATACAGAGTTAGTGAAATGCAAAGTGTCTATTAGTAAATAATTGTGTTATTTGTCTATAACTTACATTTGTTACATTACTACACTTCAGCTATAAGGTTAATAATTTCAGCTTCATTAGAAGAAGAAAATCTATCCCTGAAAAGTTTTTTCCCATTACTTAATAAACAAAAGTATTCACTATCATTCAGATTTAAACAAGTTCTAACTACTAAGTTAGCAGATTTGAAATCAGATTTATTAAACAAAAAACCTGTTATTCCATCAACAACTTGTTCCTTTGAGCCACCACCAAAAGTAGCCAATGGAACAGCACCATAAGCATATGCTTCAATGACGGGACGTGAAAAATGAGGCTCAGCAAAAGGTGACAAAAGAAACCTAGACTGCTTAATATATTCATATACATTTGGAACCACGCCAATGATATTGACATTTGGTAGCAATAGCAAGTTTCGTTTTGTATTGTCAGAATACTCTCCAGCCAACACAAAATTTGCAAGCGGATTAGATCGTATTAGAAACTCCATAACTTTCCAACCTTTAATTTCAGACTCACCTCCAACGTATATAAAGTCATAAATTTTTTTATAGCTAGAGTTAATGGTAGGTAATCGCTCATAATTATATGCAACTAAGGATTTCGCTTTACCTATACCTTTAATTTTTGACTTATTATATTTGGAAATCGAGATCACTAGATCAGCAAAAGAGTTGATTATAGTAGAAATGAGAAAACTCCGAATGCCAAAATGTCCTTCCGATAGAGTTTCTCGAATATGTACAACTACTTTCTTGCCTAAAAATTTTGAAACAATAGCCCACTCTGGAATTACTGAAGTATTTATATAAACAATATCAGGTTTGGTTTTTAGTATGTAATATGGTGCTACAAAAAAGGTCTGTAACGTAACTGATACTAACTGGCTTACTAACTTATGCACCTGCCATAGGCGCACCCATTTAGACATATGATAAAAATAATATATTGGAACTTTACTCACATATTTATCACAATCAATTTCGTCAAATAAACTTGTCGCATCTGAAGCTTGAAGAAATAGAATTTCAACTAAATATCCGCGCTCAATTAAACCTTTAGCTAGATAACTCATACTTTTAGGAGCACCTCCAATACCTTTACCATGATGAACCATTAAGATTTTCATAATTTATCCAGATAACAAAAATAATGTAAAAATAGAAATTAATCCACAGTCTTACGCTATTTTTAAATATAAAATATAGGTAATTAAGACTATGAAGTATTAGGTTTTTATACTTTTTTTAAATAAACTTAAAATAGAACTAAGGAGTACTTTAAACTGACTGTTGAATAATACAATAGAACTTAAAAGCGTCATAAAATAGAGTATAAACATTGAAATAGGTTTTATTTCTATAAAGTTGATAGCTGAACTTAGAATGACCATACAAAGCACAAGGATATACATTCTAACTCTCTCGAAGCTTTGCCACAAACGTGCACTAACTTCTGTGCGCACTATAAAGAACGCTAAAAAAGCAAACGCAGATGCAACTGCAGCTCCAGCGGCACCATGTTTTGGTACTAAGTACCAGTTGCCAATTGCATTTAAAAGTAATGCCACAAGAGCTGCCAACATTGCGTAAGCTGTTTTTCTTTTGACCCCAATACCTACACCTGTAGCTTCTGAAAGCGTATACAATAATGGATGAGCCATCGATGCCAGTAAGATGTATTGAACTTGGTCATATTTTGGAGGCAAAATATAAGTCACTAACCATGAAAACATCCCAGCTAGCGACCAAATTGATATTACGGCTAACGTTGAATAGTCAGTTATATTTTTAACCTTGTGCGGATCTAGACCTTCAGATGCCCACTTATAAACTATAGGAGCCCATACAGTAGAAAAAACTGATTGAAAAACTAATGCTAAAGCAGCGAAGCTAATAGCAACTGAATAAATACCTAGCTCTTTAAATGAAGAGAAACCACGTATAAAGAACTTATCCATAGCAGTTAAACCCCAGAAGGCAATTCCGCTACCTATCAATGGGAGTCCAAAACTAATCATTCGTTTTAGCTTGTTTTTATCAATTCTTGCTGTTAGAGCAGCTAACCAGTCTTTCCGAGTATTCCATGTGTAAATTAAGAAAACAGCAGACAAGGAAAGCAAGTTAGCGATCATTAAGTTCTCAAAAATAGCTTCCACACTAAATAGAAAATAACAACCTAAAACACTTAGAAAAAAGAGTTTCGGTAAAATCTGGCTCATTGAATATGCAAAACCTTTTTCTTGCATACGTAATATCAAGCTTAGAAATCGAGACGAAAACTGTAAAAGAATTGCTACAATCAACAGACCCGTCAATAACTTTGAATCTATACCAAACAATAACACAGACATAGACCAAGGCATAAGTGCTAAAATGACTATACCTATTGTAAGTAAAACAAAACCAGGTAAGAATACACTCTTAAGCAATACTGGCTTGTCTGTAACTTCATGAAACTCACGAACATAAGCTTGATCTAATCCTAAACTAAATAGCAGTATCGAAAAGCTAAGAGTCACATGCAACATGCTTAATCGGCCAATATCATCTGGAGAGAAAAACCATGCGACTATAGGCAGGGTAATCAAACCTAAAGCAGCTCCTCCAATTGGACCAAGCGCAAAGGCTGCTATTTTTTTGGGAGTCACTTATAAAACTCAACTATTGAATCAATGACTTTATTTTGTTCACTTTCGTTAATTCCATACCATAATGGTAAACGAACCAGTCGTTCACTTTCAGACGTTGTGTATATATCTTTTCCGGAAAACTCAGAATAAATCTTACCAGCTATTGCACTATGCAGAGGTACGTAGTGAAAAACAGCTGCAATCTCTTCTGTTTTTAGATATTCTAATAATTGATTACGCTCTTCTAAATCCCTTGTTTTTAGATAGAACATGTGAGCATTATGCGCACTATCATCGGGTATAATAGGCAATTGTATTTTATCAGCTGCTTGAATAGGCTGAAGCTGTTTATAGTAACGCGACCAAGCGGATAAGCGATTATTATTTACTTCATCAGCTTTTTCTAGTTGGCCAAAAAGATAAGCAGCACTTATATCGTTTAGTAAATAACTACTTCCAATGTCTACCCAACCATATTTATCAACCATTCCTCGGAAGAACTGGCTACGGTTAGTACCTTTTTCTCGAATAATTTCAGCTCGCTCTATGAATTTGTCATCATTGATAATTAACAAACCACCTTCACCACCACTCGTATAATTTTTGGTTTCGTGAAAACTAAAAGCACCTAAATGACCAATTGTACCCAACGCTTTGCCTTTGTAATTACTTATCATACCTTGAGCAGCGTCTTCAACAACATATAGATTATAACGCTGTGCGATATCCATTATGGTATCCATCTCACAGCTGACACCAGCATAATGTACAGGAACAATTGCTTTGGTTCTTTCAGTAATAGCAGCTTCAATCTTAGTTTCATCTATATTCATAGTATCTGGACGAATATCTACAAATACGATCTTAGCACCACGTAATACAAAAGCATTAGCGGTGCTCACAAAAGTATAGCTCGGCATGATAATCTCATCGCCTGGCTGTGTATCAATTAAAATCGCTGCCATCTCTAAAGCAGCAGTGCATGAAGGGGTGAGTAATGCTTTTTTACAAGGGAGGTTCGATTCAAACCAAGTATGACAGCGTTGAGTAAAAGACCCGTCACCAGACATTTTATCACTACGCATGGCTTCTAATACATACTGGTCTTCGTTACCCGTATAGGGTGGTTTATTGAATACGATCATTATTTGAAGCTCTTCATATATTTAGTAGCATTTGGACCTTCATTGAATATAAGGTCTAAGATAGTTACGCCATGTTCAAAAGGTTCATTAAGTTGGTTATATTCTGGATAGCAAGAGTAGTCCATCCATTCAACTTGAATACCCTCTTGCTCGGCCAGTTTTTCATCGAAATAATCTTTTGCTGCTGGTCCACTTAGATATATATCAGCACCTGCTTGTTTACATATACCTAATAGCTTTTCGGTCTGACCTTCCACTAAGTCAAAGTCGCTTGACCACTTTATAACGGTCTTAATTCCCAATATCTGATTAATTATTTTTATAAGTTGAAAGTTGATTTGGCTTAAGTATTCTTCGGTATTATTTAAATAAAACTCCTCAAAAATATCTTTATACTCTTTAAAATAAGGAGCTTTTGAATAGCTTTGTTGAATAGTACGCCAGTGCTTAGTATTCCATTTTAAATCCGATACTTTAGTATCAACTATTTTTTGATCTGATTCTTTATGTCTTACAGGTATGGTAAGCCATTGAATACCTTGTTTCGTTTTTATTTGATTTCTATTTCGCCAATCATTTTTAGTATATTGAACCTGATCAAATAAGACGAATTCGTCTACCATGTTAACCAAGTCAAAGTAGCCCTTCCAAGGAATATAATTTGACTGTAAAATTGCTATTTTTTTCATAGTCTCGATAACTCCTGCCAAAATGTATCATTAAAAAACTTTAAATTATCTTCAATATTAGTAGTAGAGAAGTCCTTAATAAGTATTTTATTGTCTACAACTTGGCTTATACCATCAAGAAGAGTGACACATCCATATCTAAACATTGTTTCGATTGCTAGATCTAAGTCTGTAGGGGTTTTAAAGGCGATCTGGGATATTATTTTCCCAGTATCTACGCCCTCATCAACTATATGACAAGTAGGACCAATATATTTACAACCTCGTTCCATAGCTTGTTGAATAGGTTTGATGCCTATCAATCCACCAAAAGCTGGCAAAAGAGAGTAATGTAAATTTATTAGTCTATCTTGATATAGTGCAACTACATCCTCTCCTAGAATTTTATGCCAATTAGTTATAATAATATCTGGAGAGAGTTTATTTATCGAACTAACTAATTCTTTCGAATTACTAGCCGAGTAAGAGACTAGTTTATTATATAAGCCTTCTTGTTTGGCATATGTCAGTGCTTTACATTCTCTATCAGCAATTACTGCTAGTTGCTCAAAGTTGATAAGACCAACCTTTTTTGCTAGGTGAATAAATTTCATATTCCCACCACCACCAGAGACGAGAAATAAAATCTTAGCCATATAAAATCCTATTATGTGATTATTGTATTAATAACATTACGCTAATAAACTACGTCTGCTTATAGATAAGTAAGATAAAACTAGCAATTAAAGTTAAATAATAAAGAAAGCTGTTCTTTTAAGTTGTCTTGAGAAAAATACTGTTTAACTTCTCGAGTATTATGTAAATGTTCTTTTTTATTCAGAGAATCTAATTTTAAGAAGTCATAAACTTCAATGTTTTTATCTTTAAAAAATTTCCATTGTGTGGTATCACTTCGTATGAATACAGTTTTTCCTAAGCCAAGTAGGGTAATAGTATTCCCCATGGCTTGTTGTCTTTCATGGTTAAAGATAGCAATATCAATGCTACCTAAAAACTGTAGGTACTGCTCAAATGGCATAAACTCTGTCAGAGCTATAAATTTTTCGCCAAATAACTCTTTACCTTTAGCTATAACCTTCTTAGCATGCGCCTGATCACCATATGATAGTGGTGCGTATATCTTTATGTTTTGATTTTTGAAAGGTAGCAGCTTATCTAATATCTCAAAGTGACTATTGGAAGAGTCTGCTGAATTACCAATCTGAATGTTTACTGTATCACTTTGAATACTTGGAGCATCTAAAGCTTTATAAGTATTGCTCAAGTACATCAAACATTCATGATACTCGCCCTTAGCGCCATACCATCTTCTAGCTAAATCCACGTCTCCTGGAATATAGGTCACTAGATGACTAATATTTTTAATGACAGGTCGTCTAAATAGCTCTTTTACTTGCCATTTCCAGGTTCTTTCTCCTATCTGATAAGTATATAAATCACCGCCCCACATAACCCAATAACATTTTTTGAGAAGCCAAGGCATAAAAAATAAAATTTGAACTAACTTAATGTTAAATAATCCATGCAAAATAATTTTCTCTGCTTTATGCATCTTAATTAACACTTTAACATAATGTATAATTTCCTTAGATTTTGATACCCCCGATAGCTCTATGTTTTCATAATTTATAAGGTCTTTTTGAGACATTCCATTTGTTATTAAAAACTGATGTTCTTTAGAATTAAATTTTTCATTAACAAATCTAATAAAAGGAGGAATGAATTTATCACAGCCAGTAATATGTACTATTTTTTTAGTCATTATTTACTTCGCTAAATCTAATAAATACTGACCATACGCATTTTTGCTCATCGAATGACCAATCTCAATCACTTGTTGTTTGCTCAGCCAGCCGTTATTGAGAGCTATTTCTTCTAAGCAAGCAACTTTATAACCTTGACGCTTTTCAATAGTCTCCACAAACTGCCCAGCTTCTAGCAAGCTGTCATGTGTACCCGTATCTAACCACGCAAAACCACGACCTAGTAGCTCTACATTTAGATCACCACGTTCCATATACATCTGATTGACAGTGGTAATCTCAACTTCACCTCGATCAGAAGGCTTAACCTTTTTAGCAATCTCTATGACATCGTTATCATAGAAATATAAACCAGTTACCGCATAATTAGATTTAGGCTTGACAGGCTTTTCTTCTATCGAAATAGCGCGCTTATTTTCATCAAATGCTACTACGCCAAAACGCTCTGGATCTTTTACTTGATAGCCAAAGACAGTTGCGCCTTTTTGACGATTGACTGCTTGACGGAGCAATGGAGTAAACCCTTGACCATAAAAGATATTATCACCAAGCACCAAGCACACATTGCTATCACCGATGAACTCTTCGCCAATAATAAATGCTTGCGCTAAGCCGTCCGGACTCGGCTGCACCGCATAGCTGATATCGATGCCAAGCTCTTGACCATCTCCGAGCAGACGCTTAAAACCCTCTATATCATCTGGTGTACTGATAATAAGCACCTCACGGATACCTGCGAGCATCAATACAGATAACGGATAATAAATCATCGGTTTATCATAGATAGGGAGCAGCTGCTTAGAAACACCCTTAGTAATGGGATAAAGACGCGTACCTGAACCGCCTGCTAAAATAATACCTTTTGTATTCATTTATTCACCTGCTCCTAGTCTTTCACGTTGATAGCTGCCATCTTGAACGCGGCTGCACCAGTCCATATTATTCAAATACCATTCGACCGTTTTTCTAATACCACTATCAAACGTCTCTGTCGGCGTCCAATTTAATTCATTGGCAATTTTGCTGGCATCAATAGCATAGCGCAAGTCATGTCCTGGACGGTCTCTTACGAACGTGATTAACGACTCATATTGAATCCCGTCGGCATGAGGCTGTAACTCATCTAAAATTTGACAAATTGTTTTCACTACTTCGATATTTTGCTTTTCGTTATGTCCACCGATATTATAAGTCTCACCAACTTTGCCTTCAGTGACCACTTTGTATAATGCGTGCGCATGATCTTCTACAAATAACCAATCACGTATTTGATTGCCTTTACCATAAATAGGCAAAGCTTTGCCATCTAGAGCATTTAAGATAACCAACGGAATAAGCTTTTCAGGGAAATGGTAAGGACCATAATTATTAGAGCAATTAGTGACTAAAATAGGGAAACCATAGGTACGATGCCAGGCACGAACCAGATGATCAGAGCTCGCCTTAGACGCAGAGTAAGGTGAGCTTGGCGCATAAGAGGTGGTTTCAGTAAATAAATCCGTTGTACCTTCTAAATCACCATACACTTCATCGGTAGAGATATGATGGAATTTAAACTGTTGCTTGCTTATGTCATCAAGCGTTTGCCAGTATTGACGCGCGACTTCTAATAAATGATACGTACCGACAATATTAGTATTAATAAATTCGGCAGGTCCATCGATAGAGCGATCTACATGTGACTCTGCTGCTAAATGCATGACAAGATTAGGCTGAAAACTATTAAACGCTTCCTCTAACGCCTCTTTATCACAGATATCAATCTGTTGAAACTCGTATCTAGGGCTTTTAGCAATATCTTTGAGTGATTCTAAGTTACCCGCGTAGGTTAACTTATCGATATTTAAGACTTCATCGTCCGTATTATGGATAATATGGCGGATAACAGCAGAGCCAATAAAGCCTGCGCCACCAGTAACTAATATCTTCATAAAAACCTGCTTATTGTATTAAGTTAAAGACTTAACATACCAAGGCATTGCTTTCTCAATACCTTGAATAATATCGAACTGCGGCGCATAGCCTAACGCATTTTGTATTTTGCTAATATCAGCCTGACTATGAAGCACATCCCCTGCTCTAAAATCTCGATAGACGGGTTCTTGGGTGTAGCTAACTCCATTAGTACTTAAATGCTCTTTCAGTGCTGAAAACAGCGTATTAAGGGTAGTACGACCACCGACTGCTACATTATAGACTTGATTCTTAGCTTCTTCAGTAGCAGTCGCTGCTAGGATATTGGCCTGTACCGCATTTTCAATAAAGTTAAAGTCGCGACTGGTATCACCATCGCCATTAATAAATACTTCATCACCTGCGATCATAGCAGCCGTCCATTTCGGTATTACTGCTGCGTAGGCACCATCTGGCGTCTGGCGTTTACCAAAGATATTGAAATAACGCAAACCAATCGTCTTAAAGCTATAAGTACGTGAGAATACATCGGCATATAGCTCATTGACATATTTAGTCACCGCATAGGGTGATAACGGATTACCAATAGCATCCTCGACTTTTGGCAGTGCTGGATGATCGCCATACGTTGAGCTACTCGCCGCATAGGTAAAGCTAGCTACCTTAGCATCTCGAGCGGCTACCAGCATATTTAAATAGCCTGAGATATTGGTATCATTGGTATTGATAGGATCAGCGATAGAGCGTGGCACCGAACCTAGTGCTGCTTGATGCAGTACGTAGTCTACGCCTATACATGCTGCCTGACAGTCATCTAGATTACGAATATCACCTTCTATAAAGGTAAAGTTCTGCCACTGATCTTCATTTAACAAACCTTGTACTTCATCTAGATTATGCTGAAAACCCGTCGCAAAATTATCTAGGCCTACCACTCTTTGATTTAGTAACAATAGCTCTTCTAGTAAGTTAGAACCAATGAATCCCGCTACCCCAGTAATTAACCAGGTTTTTGGCTCGTTAATTAGTACTTTTTGAACTTTTTCATATGCAGTTGACGTCATAACCATTACTTTCCGTATTTTTTATAGATTTATAAGCGGATATCAGTGTCTTCTTTAGTGAAAACATATTTTAAATCATAAAGCACGTGTTCATTCTTGCCAAACGCTCTAATTTGCTCTACACCCATATCGACGAACTCATTATGAGCGACCGCTAAGATGATACCATCATAGTTATTTACAGCGGGCTTGCTGATAGGCGTCACACTATATTCACGCTCAGCTTCTGCTTTATTTACCCAAGGGTCATAGACATCAACGTCGATATTATATTCTTCTAGCTCATGGACGATATCGATGACCTTGGTATTACGCACATCAGGGCAGTTTTCTTTGAAACTCAGCCCTAAAACCAGAACTTTGGCACCTTCAACTTGAATACGCTTTTTAATCATGGTTTTGACCAACTGCGTGACCACATACTCACCCATGCTATCATTCAAGCGACGACCAGCCAATATAATCTCTGGATTATAACCAATCGCTTGGGCTTTATGAGTCAAGTAATAAGGGTCTACACCGATGCAGTGACCACCGACAAGGCCTGGACGGAAAGGTAAGAAATTCCACTTGGTGCCAGCCGCTTCTAAGACTGCTTGAGTATCAATACCCATTTTGTTAAAAATGACGGCTAACTCATTAATTAAGGCAATATTGACATCTCTTTGGGTGTTTTCAATCACCTTTGCTGCTTCTGCTACTTTGATACTTGCTGCTTTATGAGTGCCGGCAGTAATAATTAAATTGTATACTTCATCCACAAAATCAGCGACTTCAGGTGTTGAGCCTGCCGTTACTTTTAAAATATTGGTAACACGGTGCTCTTTATCACCCGGGTTAATACGTTCAGGACTATAACCGGCATAAAAGTCTTGATTGAAGGTTAATCCAGAAACTTTCTCCAACACCGGAATACAAACTTCTTCTGTGGCCCCAGGGTAAACGGTCGATTCATAAACCACAATGTCGTCTTTTTTAAGTAGACTGCCGATAGCTTCTGAGGCTTTAATTAAAGGCGTAAGATCGGGCTGTTTATAATCATCGATAGGCGTAGGTACAGTCACTATAAAGAAATTACAGTCTCTAAGCGTCTGAATATCTGAGCTATAACTCAAATGCGTAGCTTGCGCTAACTCTTCATCGCTCACTTCCAGCGTGTGGTCCGTTCCCGCAGTCAGAGCTGAAATACGTTCAGCATTAATATCGAAGCCCACTACTGGCAGATGCTTACCAAACTCAACGGCTAAAGGCAGACCTACATAGCCAAGCCCAATAACTGCTATTTTTATATTATTAATATCTAACATGATATTCCTTTATTAATCTAACCCATTTTATTTAAAAATACGGTATCTAGGGTGTTAATTTAAAGCTATTAAGCTTTAATTCCTTCTTGATAACCTGCTACAAACTGCTGAAACTGCTGCTTTAGCCAAGGGACATCAAACTCTTTTTGCTTTTCGGTAAGTTCAAACAGTATCAACTCAAGCTCATCTAATGGAAAGCTATGCTCCATTGCTTGCATAATTAATGGATGATAAGTCGTTTCAATATTATCTTCACCAATGATCAACTCCTCATAGAGCTTTTCGCCTGCTCTGAGCCCCGTAAATATCACTTCAATATCACCCTCAGGATGGGTAGCATCTTTAATATCAAAACCACTTAAGTGAATCATTCGGTGCGCCAAATCAACGATCTTGACCGGCTCTCCCATATCGAGGACAAACACCTCACCACCCGACGCCATCGCACCCGCTTGGATCACTAAATTTGCTGCCTCTGGAATCGTCATAAAATAGCGCGTCACATCAGGATGGGTAACCGTAATCGGTTTACCTTGTTCTATCTGCTTAGTAAATAGCGGTACGACAGAGCCTGACGATCCTAGGACATTACCAAAACGCACCATACTAATACAGGTCTGACTATCTGTCTGACTTAAGCCTTGACATACTAGCTCTGCCAAGCGCTTAGAAGCCCCCATCACGTTAGTAGGCCTTACTGCCTTATCTGTAGATATTAAGACAAACGTTTCAACATTGGCTTTGATGGCTGCTCGCGCACAGTGATAAGTGCCTTTGGTATTATTAATAACGCCTTCAAAGGGGTTATGCTCTACCATAGGTACATGTTTATAGGCGGCAGCATGATAAACCGTCTGTACATTATGGAGATTAAGTACTCTAAGCAAGTTCGATTCATTAGTGACGTTACCGATGACGGCGACTATTTCAATGTTTTGATAAGCAGGGGTGTTGGCCTGTTTTATGGTTAACTCTTGATGGATACTATAAAGTGCAAACTCAGACAGCTCATAGAGCACAAGACATTTAGGCTGGTTTTTCATCACTTGACGGCACAGCTCACTACCAATAGAGCCACCAGCGCCAGTAACCAGTACGCATTTACCGCTGATATTCTTTTGTAACAACCGTGCATCCGGCTCAACAGTTTGACGATCTAGTACATCTAAGATGTCCACCTTGCGCATACTACTGACCGTCACTTTTTCATCAGCAATTTCTTCTAGACTTGGTAATTCTTTTATTTTTACAGCAATGCTTGACAGCTTATCTATAATGTCTCTTTTTTGGGCACGACTAATAGACGGAATAGCCAAGAAAACCTGTGCAATATCAAGCTTCTCGACCAAGCTTATCAACTCATGAGCCGGATAAATCTTTTTACCAAGTAAGTAAGCTCCTGTAAGCTGTGGGTCATCATCGATATAAGCCACAACATTATACTTATGTGAGTTTCTTAAGCCTTCTAATAAGTCACGACCTGCCTCTCCTGCACCATAAATAATGACATTATCGTAACCACCTTCGACTCTAGCACCTTGTTGGTTTTTTCCTTGTAGACGCGTTAAGAACTCACGGATAGTCAGCCTACTATTCCATAACCAAATAAAGAATAGAAACAGAAATATGATAGGAGCTGAACGCGGCATATAAGGAAAGATATCAAACGAGATAATGATTTCATAAAAGACAATCAGCAAAAGAAAGAGTTGCGAAACGTTTGCCATGACGGCATCAAAGAAACCCCTAGCCACACCTCTATAAAACCCTATCGCGTACAAGCCCACGATAGGGATAATGGCGTAAAAACATAGTGCCGCTAGATCAATATGATTGCCAAGATAGCCATAGCGTAAAGATAAGGCTAAAAACAGACAAGTTAATGACAATATCAAGTCTGTACTAAGCAAAATAACGCGCTTAACGCTACGAGGTAATGACAACAAGTATTCGGCTATACGTTGTAACCAGCCACTTTTACCATTCAGTGACTGGTACGCACTTTTAGCATTTGACTTTTTAAACATAACACTCAACTACTCAAAGGGTATTAATACAGGTAAAACTACTAAGAAACTAATTACTGGTTATTACCATAAGCGTAACTATAGTGATAACTATATTTACTTGTCATTCCTTGTTGTACATCGTTGAGAATGATGCCGTCGACCTGTATGTTGGCTTTATTCATCTGATTGACAGCATAAACCACCTGCCCTTCTATCGAAACATCATATCTGGTAACCATCAATACCTTATCAGCGTGCTGTGCTAATATCATAGCGTCAGAAGCTGCTAATACTGGCGGCGAGTCGATCACAATGTAATCGTAGTGCAGATTTAGTTCTGCCATTAAAGTGTTGAAGCGACCGTTAGCCAATAAAGACGCCGGGTTGCGCGGGTGCTCACCACGTGGCATAAAATCAACATTATCTATACCGGTCGGATGGATAAAGCTTGCTAGATTGCTACTATCTTGAATGTTAACAGCTTCTAGAACTTGAGTATTTTCTTGCGCAAAATGAGTCGTGCTTTGTGATAACGTATCTTGCGATAAATAGTCAGCTAAACCATTATCTTGACTCATGCTAAACATTCTATGCAGTTCACCCAAACGCATGTCAGCATCCATAATTAGAACTTTTTTATTTAATTGAGCAAATACTTCCGTTAGGTTAGCAGAGATAAAGGACTTCCCGACACCAGGCCTTTCACCGGTGATAAGGATAACTTTCGCTCGCTGTCCTGCTCGCCCTTGCACTGGCATGCCAAACATCAGATTCGTTCTTAAGCTTTTGATGGCTTCGTAGCTTAAGCTATTGTTATCGATATAGGCTAATAAACGATTAGGCGCTTTCTTATTCTTACGCAGTCTCGTCAGCAGTGGAGAGCGTGGGACTGTTGCTACCACAGGCACGCCCGTTTTAGCTTCAATACGCTCAGGATCTTTGACCACGTTTCTCAGCATATTGTTGAGCAGTACTAGCATTGTCCCAAGCATAGCCCCCAACAGCATGGCCAATATGATAATTTGCAGCGTCTTTGGTGCAATCGCTCGATAAGTACTGATAGGCAAATCAATGATACGCGCAAAACCAATTTGACCCGCTTTAACGATCTTTAACTGCTCATAGTTTTTGAGTAGCGTGAGATATATCTCTCTATTGATCGTCGTGTCAGCTGATAACTGTAAAAACTCTCTTTGAATCTCAGGTAGACCCGCAATAGTATCATCTATTTCTTGTCTTCTAGCATTAAGCACCGCAAGCTGCTCATTGATCTGGACCACCAATGGATGCTCTTCCGTATAGTAAGTCGTTAGATCCGCTTTTTTTAATTTAAGCTCGTTAAGCTGCGCATCAATTTGCGAGCTTTCTGTCAATAACAGTTCGGCTTCTTTTGCCACGTCGATAGTACCGTATTTTTCACGGAAATCATTAAATATAGCTTCAGAATCTTCCAGTTTTTTCTTCAGGGTTGGAATCTGAGTTTCCATAAAACTGATCGTTTTGGTGGTTTCTTCAGAACCACGAGACTGGTTTTGATCAATATAAGATAAAACGATTTGTTTTAATATCAAACTAGTCTGCTGCTGATTGGCACCAGTCATAGACAGCTGAATAATGCCCGTCTGCTTGCCTTTTTCAACCACAGACAATGCATTATTTATCTGCTCCGTGGTGGTTTGAAGCGATTGCTTAGTAATATTAACCGGGTATCCATCAGCAGGAAGGTCATTAACGGTGATTTGAATCTGCCCGTCTGCACCTTTAAATAAATGCGACTTGTTAAACTGACCTTTAAACTCCTCAAAACCATTGCTTAACACAAATCCAGTCGCTGAACGTGTTAAAGTAAATGGTTGATTTAAATACGCTTGCGACACGTTAAACTGGCTGATTTCTACTTCACCATCGTTAGTTTTAAGTGACACACCTTCAGGTTTATTTATTTGAGTAGCAGTACTATTATTTTTTATTCTATCTAAAGCCCCAATATTAGGATCAGATAGGCGGATACGTAGATGTAATAAATTAACAACAGGTTCTAAGATCATACGCGATCTTATCAGTTCTGCTTCTGCTTGGGCTTTACTAGCTTCCGACCCGACTAGCTCAGAGATATCAGCTCCTAATGCTGCCACCCCTTTAGAGTCCTCTTCAATTTGAATCAGTGCATCCGACTTAAAGGTGGGATTGACATATCTGCTATATAACACTCCAACTACCAGACCTAATACAGCAAAAAATACGATGATTTTCCAGCCACGCAAAATGGCAAACAGCAGCGCCATAAGATCAATTTCGTCATTATCTTCTTTAGAAGCAGAGTTTGATAAATTCTTTGAATCTGTATTCATAACTGTATGTTCATCACTTAAGGTTAATCGTTTAGTGGCCGTTATTTAGCTAACTTTATCATCCCATTGCGCGAGACTATCAACAATATCTTGATATGCTGTTTCAAAAGCACTCATATCATGTTTATAAGGGTCAGCAATATCTTTGTCTTGCCAATGTCCAAGCTTAAAGGTTTTGCCACGGCAAAATGGCCAACGTTCCTCAATCCACTTTGTCTGACTGTCTGACATGGTAAAAATCAGATCCGCTTTTTTTGCCAAACGCTCATCAATCTGTTTTGCCACATGCTTGGTGATATCAAGCTGTTGTTCGGCCATGATTTCTAGCGCAGCAGGGTCTGCAGGATGGCCGACTAAAGCGCCCACACCTGCAGAGTCGATATTCTTATAAGGATAACGTTGTTTTAATAATGCTTCTGCCATGGGACTACGGCAAATATTACCCACGCATACCACTAAAATATTATCAAACGCCATGCTGATGACTCCCTATAAACTTGAAAAGCTTCTGATTGCTGTTGTAGAAGGTAGAATAGCGCTAATAACACGATTCCAACGCGTCAAGCCAGTTGGGTCAACGTAGACAATATCATTGGGGTGCATCTCAAAACGATTGGCAAGCGCAAAGCTGGTAATGGTCTGCATATCTACATAATAGATATCCGTTGCTTTCATACTCAGATTATCACGGACAACATATATTTTAGCAGCGTTGGCGGTAGTAGAATTAAGCCCTTTAGACTCACCCAAAACCTGCGCTAAACTGATACCCTGTTCCAAAATAGGTACAGGCTCTACTTGTCCAAACTCCCCTAATACATATACTTTATTACGGTCTTGGCTATTAACATGAATAGAATCACCATCTTGCAAATAGATTTGATTAGCAGAAGTACCCATTTCTCGTAGTGACTGTAATCCGATATTGTAACTTGTGCCATTACGGTTCAGCACGACATTATTTGAATCACCCGTAGGTGTGGCACCACCCGCCATAGAAATCGCACCATATAGCGAAACTGGCACATCCGCGATAGGGAATTCACCAGGCTGTTTAACTTCACCATCTATAAAGAACTTGTTACCACGGTAATTAACAATTTTAACTTGCGGGTCTGAATACTTAAGATAGCGTTGAAGTTGACTCTGCAAGTTCGCAGTAAACTGTGGCACACTTATACCACTTGCCTTAATACGTCCAATCAGAGGAAACTGAATGAAACCCTGCTGATCAACGGGAAAACCTAAGGCATAAGGATTAGCTGTATTACTACTATTGGTTAAGGGAGGTGCAATTTCAGGATAACCTACCAGAGTAATACCTAGAATATCTCCTTTAGTAATACGATACTCTTCTCGGCCCGAGGTTTTTATCAAGCGTACTAAGTCACTACTAGGCGCACTAACTTGTTTTGGCGGTAATGTTGCTAGGCTTAAGGGCTGAACATTAAACTGTATGCCACTTGAGGCGACAAATGTTCCACTAGGTGGCAATTCACCAGACTGTAGGCCTGAGTTGATACTACTACAACCAGACACTAGACTCATTATCAGCAGACACGCTGCACTTAATAACTTTGATGAATTGAGAAACATATAAAGACCTTTATAAATCATAGATATAAGTAGCGTATGGCAATAACTTCAACTAAGGCAACTATACTAAATAGTTACATTAACCACAAAAAAACAAAGCCATAATAACATAGGCGGTTAAATATTAAATACTAATGGCCTATTTATAGTAAAAATTACGTAAGTGTAACAATCAATTTATATTTACTGTTTACACAATATAGAGGCCTGAACATAGATCAGAACTACTTAGTAAAAGCCATATCTCTATAGTAAGACTGTGCTTAAAAAATTTATCTAATACACAGTCTTTATGATAAGCAGAATCTTGATAAATAGCGTAGAATGGTTACCTTAATTTCCTACATTGAGAAATGTAAAAACCAACCCGATTCAAGGATATCGTAATGAAAGACGAAAAACTCCAAAAAGCCCTCGCCCGTATGGGACTTGGTTCACGCCGCCAAATGGAAGAAGTCATTAAAGCAGGCCGCGTAACGGTTAATAACGGTCCAGCAACCATTGGTGATCGCGTTGAGCAAGGTGATGAAATTCGCGTTGATGGTCGTCAGATTAAATACACCGCTGAAAACGAGAAGCGTCGCCGCGTGATCGCTTACTATAAGCCGGAAGGTGAAGTTTGCTCTGCCAAGGATCCAGAAGGTCGTCCAACCGTGTTTGAACGCTTACCAAAACTGACTCATGATCGCTGGGTCATGGTCGGACGTCTAGATATTAACTCAACTGGCCTATTACTGTTTACCAATGACGGGGAAATGGCGCATCGTTTGATGCATCCATCAAGCGAAGTGACCCGCGAATATGCCGTACGCGTGTTGGGTGAAGTCACTCCCGACATCGCTCGTACGCTGACTGCTGGGGTGATGTTAGAAGATGGCATGGCACAGTTTGAAGACATCAAAGAAGGCGGCGGTGAAGGCGTCAATAAATGGTATCACGTCAAACTAAAAGAAGGTCGTAATCGTGAAGTACGTCGTTTATTTGAGTCGCAAGGACTAAAAGTCAGCCGGCTACTGCGTACGCGCTATGGAACAATTGCCCTACCAAAAGAGTTACGTACTGGCCGCTTCTTAGAGCTGGATAAAAAAGACATCAATACGTTAACGGACTTAGTGAGCCTACGCCCACGCTATGGAACTGGCCTACACGGCGCAGCGAAAGAAAAGCAAGAACGTATCAAAAACAAACCACTCAAAGCGCGTCGCACTGACAATCGTAGCGATAGCCGTAGTAACAGTGCAAAACCTAAAAGTAGTGCGAGCCCTGCCAGCCGCGGCACACGCAATACGCGTGACCGCAACGACAAGCGTTAATGGGCCCTTGCCTTAAGTCTGTTATATATCTAAGTAAACCATAAAAAAGCTGCCACTGACTATTTATCAGTGGCAGCTTTTTTGTGCTGAATTATTGAGGTAGGGCAAACGTAACAACATTAAAATCAGGTTGGTTAACCAATAAAGTAAATGGAGATCGACCCTCATCTAAAGGGAGTTATTTTTACATCATCCATCAAAATTTTTGGTCTTAGTATGTTTTAGTCATCGTGGCTATCAATGTAATGATTCATGATTTGTAACGCTTGTAATTGCTGCGTCTCTATTTGCTCTAGTAGACGATCCAGAAGCTGCTCAATATTATTCAATACCTTCTGTAACAGCTCACTGGCTTCCGCTTTTTTTTCATTACTCATATGTTGAGCGCTTGTATGGATATTGGCTAATTGATGATAACTGGCCAGCATTTCAGGCAGCCGAGTGTGCAACATCTTATGCAAGACGAACTGTTGCTCAGTGACGACAGGTTGTTTATTCTGCGTCTCTAATTCTTTTTGATACGTTTGATAGTTATGGGTTTTTTCATCAATACGTTGTAGTTGACGCAGTTGCTGCTCGGGTAAATGTTTCAGGTGTTTTTTATTCAAATGTAGCTGTTGCCAGCTGACAATAGATAACGTCAATGGCGCATTATCATCTCGATACGTGAGTACACCTGGGGTGATGCCAACCGCTTTGTGCAACGCTTGCCAGCCCTTTTTACCCAAATAAACAGTGGTAACCATCGTCACGACGCCAATACCTATTAATATACTCATATACGCTCACTATGGCTCGTTCAGTCATGCGCCTTATCGTTTAATATAGTCAATCCTAAATAAAATTGGCACGCTGTGCCACGTGCTACTGGTATTGATTTCGCGCAGCCTCTGTCGGCGTAGGCACAGCACGCAAGGGAAATAAACACCAGTAGCACTGTACCTATTTTAAAGTGTGTTAACTATACATATCATCTATCGTTCACAGTTTAATATTCTCAGTTGCAGAATTTTTATCGCGAGCGTCTTCTGACCCCTTACTCGTTTCTCTACTATGATTTAGGGATGGGACATCTACATCGGTTTCTGGATTGTCAAAACGCTTTTGTAGGTACCTGTTAGTCACCAGCAGTTTTTGCCCGTCTTGATGGTAAGAAGCGCTCAGCAAGTCATCAAACTGTGCATTAATCGTCCCAAGTACCTCTAGTAACGCTTCTTTGCCCGTGACATCAGAGTGCTTAATTTTAGTCGTATCAGCACGAGCACCCTCTAGGTCATGTAAGCGGCGATAGTCCGCTACTGCCTGAGGTATGTGTGTATCCATTAAATTTTGGATCATGATATAAGTCTCATTGACAGTATCTTTATCATCAATTTTCCCATCATTGTTGGTATCCCCATAAATGACCCGCAGTTTTTCGCCTTTTTGGTTGATTTGGGCAAGGGCTTCTTTGACCTCTGCGGGTAAGCTTTTTTCAGGAATGTAGCCCAACTGCGGCATTGCTTCATATTCAAGCATCTTAGGCGCAGTGACTTTTTTAATGCTACGATACCCGAGGTACAATCCGGCTGCTGGTAGCACCCCATATAAAATCAACATCACAAACATCGCAGTGACTTGGGTCATCAGATTGTCCTCTTATTATTATTATCCTCTCTTCAATATCTTTATATTAAAGGAAGCGTTTTTGATAAACCATTTTTAATCGCTTGTACTTAGTTAAGTGTAGAGACATTAGCTTTGCGTACGGCTTTTGACATAACGATGCGTCGAAGCCAAACGGTTCATAACGGTTTGATGCAATTCATCTAAGAGTTCATCAAGCTCATAATCAATCTCTAAAAACAAATCGGTCAGCATATCGCCTGCGGTCATTTTGCCCTGCACCGTACTATTTTTGGTGCGGTGCGGACTAAAGCGTTGCAGTTGCTCATAATGATGTAAGGCTTCAGGTATACTCTCGCCTACAAGCTTATCGATCACAAATTGGCGCTCATTGTGCTGCTGTTGTTGCTGCTCATTCAGCTCATGGCTCCACTCACGGTAGCGCTTCAACTTACCATTAATGCGGTCAAGTATCGCCACAGCCTCAATCGGCATGGCATTTAGGGTGGCGGCATCAACCACATCAACAAGCTCAGTCATAATCGGACAGCATCCATGTTTAAGATACCATAAGGTATCTGGGTCAAAAGGAGGTCTATTGCTCGGGCGCCTGTCGGCACGATTGGCCAAATAGCGATCCGTCAAAGGCGTAGGTGAGCGAATATCATTTACTTGCGCTAAAGCATCACAAATACGGTCTGCACGCTCAGGCGGCGTAAGCGCAGAATGACCACTATTTGCTTGATGATTATTGTCACTAACGTCATCAACATCTGCGTTATGACTGACACTCACTGCCTGAGCCTTTTTAGCGGCTAACGTTGGCAGGTCATCTTGAGCTTGCCCAAATGACTGTAGTATTCTTGTCAGACTGACCACCATAACCTACCTTACTCTCGTCCAATGTATTCACGCTCTCACTTCATGCTTGTATTGCACACATTCGTTCAATAGCGTATCTTAACAGCTTTTTACGACTGTGCCAGTAAGCAAAATGTCAACTCCTCTCCCCTTCAAAATGTCAAACACCCAATTATGAACGCGTCCGATTATCTGTCTGGATTCTTACTTGGGCTGTCGCTTATCATTGCGATTGGCTCACAAAACGCTTTTGTGCTCAAACAAGGGCTCAAGCGCGAACACACATTTTTTGTGTGCTTGTTTTGCGCCGTGAGTGACGCATTTTTGATCACAGCTGGCGTCGGCAGTTTTGGCGCAGTAACGGCACGCTATCCGCAAGTTGTAGACATCGCAAAGTTCGCTGGTGTTGTGTTTTTGCTAGGCTACGGATTGCAAAGTCTGTACGCAAGTGTAAGCGTGTCACACGCGCTCACTGTCGAGGGCCAAGTTGTCACCAGCTTAAAAAAAGCACTGTTATTGTGCTTTGGCTTTACTTGGCTAAACCCTCATGTCTACCTAGATACATTGGTGCTCGTCGGCATGGTTTCAACCGGTGCAAGTAGTAAACTGACTTTTGCAGTTGGCGCGATTAGCGCCTCATTCTTTTTCTTTTTTGCTTTGGGATATGGTGCGCGTTTGCTCAGGCCACTGTTTGCCAAGCCAAAAGCGTGGAATATACTCGACGCGTTGGTAGGTGTGTTGATGCTATATTTGGCTTGGCATTTGTACCAGAGTTGATAGCATCAGCCATCCTAAAAACTGCTAGCTAACCAATAACACTGCTTAGAAAAATAAAAAAACCAAACACCGTTAAGTGTTTGGTTTTTCGTGACTGCTAACTGGCGACTATTTATGAGGCTTTCTTGCGCTTTTTTGGTTGTACAAATGCCAAGTTTAAAAAGTGCTCAAGCGAATCATCCAGCACATCGAGCCAAGGCTCTGGTAGCTCAGGCGCTAGCGTACCTGTAAGCGTAGAACGATAGGCCTTTTCTCTAAAGGTCATGATGTTTTCAGTTTTATCTTTTTGCCACTGCTTTAAAATGTCGCCTTGCTTTTCTACCGCAAACTCTGGGTAATCAGTTGGATCTGTCAAGTCACGAATATAAGCGGCTTGAAAGTCAATCGAATCACCAACGGTGACACACTTAGCATAAGTCGCCAGCCATTTTTGCTCGTCAGCTTCGCGGGTCGCTAAACCAGGTAGCTCAATATCACCCATCATGACATCACGCGCATACCACGCTTGCGCATCAAACATATTAAAGGTGAAGTATTGATCCTGCATTCCCAAATACATCAGTTTTGGATTTGGCTGCCAAAAAACACCTTTATACAGGTTGGCGGGATACAAACAGTTGTGTGTTTGCAAACGTAGCTCATCAGGCATGAATGGGAAGTGGAATAAGTAGCCGGTACACATAATGACAGCATCAAAGCTTTGGCTTGTACCGTCGGCAAAATGCGCCACATCGCCTTCAAAATGCGTTACCAGCGGCACTTCTTTGATGCCTTCTGGCCACTCATAGCCAAGAGGCTGCGAGCGATAGCTGATGGTCACCGACTTGGTGCCATACTTGTAGCATTGGGTGCCAATATCTTCAGCAGAATAACTACTACCGATGAGTAGGATATCTTCGTCCTTAAACTCTAAAGCATCACGGAAGTCGTGCGCATGGAGAATACGGCCTGGGAAAGCTTCTAAGCCTTCAAAATATGGCATGTTTGGCGTTGAAAAATGCCCCGTCGCTACCACGACATAATCAAATTCTTCAACTTCCTGCTCATTGGTTTTATGATTCATCACCGTGACGGTGAACTTTTGCGTCTCATCATCGAAAGCGACCCAGCGTACTGGGCATTCAAAACGAATGTACTTTTGAATATCTTGTTTATCGATACGACCCATGATGTAGTCTTTTAAAACTTCACGCGGAGGGTACGAAGGAATAGGATCACCAAAATGCTCATCAAAAGAGTAATCAGCAAACTCTAAACATTCTTTAGGACCATTTGACCACAAATAACGATACATACTACCGTGAACGGGTTCACCGTTTCTGTCTAAACCAGTGCGCCAGCTGTAGTTCCACATACCACCGATAGCGTTTTGTTTCTCGTAGCAAACTATCTCAGGTAAGTTTTTTGCGCCAGCCAAACGAGCCGCTTCAAAAGCGCGTAATTGTGCTAAACCACTTGGACCTGCCCCTAAAATAGCAATTCTTTTGTTACTCAAAACCAACTCCTGTAATATGAATGTCACTATACTATAACATAGTTTCACAAATCACATTTTTGGGCGAGAGGATTGATAACCAATGAGAGTTAACTCAGTCATAACTACCCTCTAAAGAGGGGGTGCGAGTCTTGTAACCGCATGGCATGTAGGAAAGAATCGTTATCTTGTTTGATAATATTTGAGGGGTGTTTTGAATATTTATGGTGTTTAACAATCGATGATAGACTGTATCTGCTTATACAGCCTAAAGAATTATGAAAATTAGAATTGAGAATATCACAGTAAGTTGTGAATAAAAGAAATCAAAAAAACACTTACACCAAATCCGGAAATAGGGTGCGCAAGCCATTCACGATAATTTCAATAGAGACGGCCGCAAGTAGCATACCCATGATTCGGCTCATAATATTCAGCCCAGTATCACCCAATAAACGACTGATACGACCTGCTGCCATCAATGCTAAATAACAAAAAAAGCTGATAAATAACCCAGCAATCAATATGGCCGACACCTGCAAAATACCAGAGACTTGTGAAGAGTAGATAATAACCGTTGAGATACCACCTGGGCCAATCATCATCGGAATAGCAAGTGGAACCACTGCCGCTGCCATCGTTGGTGGCGAGTCTTGTACGTGATCAACATCAAAATTTTCTTGATCAGGCTTAACAGGATTACCCTCGCCATTCATCATGTTAAGAGCAATCAAAAACACCAAGATACCACCCGCTAACTGAAACGAGCCGATGGAAATACCGAGGGTTTTTAGCAGCGTCTCACCGGCCACGGTAAAAAAGCTAATGGTAATAAAAATCGTCAGACAAGCAACGCGCGCAACTTTGCGGCGGTTATTCATTGAATAACCACGGGTCAAATCCAAAAATAGCGTTAAGGCGCTAAATGGATTAATCAATACCATAAAGGCTAAGATTATTTTGATAATTTCAGTATTCACTGAGCGCTCGCTTGTCTATTAATACCACTTATGCAAAAAGATAAGGTCATCGTGCGCGTGCAACGATGACCCAACAGCCGGTTAAAAATGGCATTGTAACATAGGCAGATAAGCTAATAAAATCATTAACTTTGCCGAATTGCGCCTATATACATCCTTGCCAATAACTCAGCGCCATAGAAGTTTCTGACAAGTGGTTCACTCACAAAATTAATAGTAAATTTCGTAGTAGAAATCCTACCAATTAAAGCGTACTCAACGCTTCACACCTTATGCACTAAAATCCAAACCAATATCTAATGCGGTGCTACTGTGCGTCAAATATCCCATCGCAATAAAATCAACGCCTGTCTTTGCAACCGCTTGTACCGTTTCGGGCGTGATACCACCTGATGCTTCCGTCTTAGCGCGACCTTTGCACATTGCAACCGCCTTCGACAACACCTCGGGTGCCATATTATCCAGTAATACCAAGCTCACGCCAGCGTCTAGCGCCTGCTCTAGTTGTTCTAACGTATCAACTTCCACTTCTACGGGAATTAAATGACCAGCAAAGTCTTGCGCTTGCTGAATGGCAGTTTTTATATCACCGGCGATGGCGATATGGTTGTCTTTGATTAAAATCGCATCATCCAAGCCCAAGCGATGATTGCGACCGCCGCCACAGCGTACCGCGTATTTTTGTACGATACGTAGGCCTGGAATGGTTTTTCGCGTACAGGTAATTTGTGCCGGAAATGCGGCGATGCTGTCAACAATCTGTCTCGTATCTGTCGCAATGCCGCTAAGATGCGTCATAAAGTTGAGTGCCGTACGCTCTGCTGTCAATAAATGGCGGGCATTACCGCGAACCGTGGCCAAGACGGCACCTGCTGCCACGGTTTCACCATCATGGACTTGCGCCCTAAATTCAATTTGTGCATCAATCAAAGCAAAAGATAAACGCGCTAAATCCATACCGCATATCACACCTGCTTGCCGCGCCTTAATCTGCAATTGCGCTTGCATATCGGCTGGAATGGTCGCTTGCGAGGTAACATCACCGCGCCTGCCCAAGTCTTCAATTAACGCAGCTTCAACCAACGGTCTAAGCAATACCTCATCCAGTGCTGGCTCTTTTTTAACTGTCATCTTTTACCCTTATATCAGCCCATTAGTTATATAAACGTTATTTAATTAAACTCAAAATGAGCATAAATATAGCGTAAAGTGATGAGCCTCGCAAGTGCCGTCCACTACTTTATGAGGCTAAACCATATTTATCAGCCCTAAGATATCGTTAAGTCGCTATAAACAGTTGGGTCGCTACAAAAGGGAAACAACTCGGCTGGTATAAATTTTTCTTGCTTGTTTATTTAGAGTTGTCTATAACCGTATCGTCGGACTATTTGCGTTTAGGCAGTTTGCTGTCCATTAGTAAGCTTTGCAGTTCAATATCATGACGAAAGCGGTAAAGCTTGGCAGGGCGACCACGCTGCGCGCTACTACTCTGTCCTGTTTCCGTCACAAGGTTTTGTGATTCGAGCAGGCGGCGAAAATTCTGTTTGTGCAAACGTACGCCCGACAAGGCTTCCACGCTTTGCTGTAATTGCGATAAGGTAAACACATCTGGCATCAAACCAAAGATGAGCGGACGGTACTCAATTTTAGCGCGTAGGCGTGAGATAGCTGTAGCAATCACGCGGCGATGATCATAATACATGGGTACGCCCATCAGCTGTGACCAATCCGTAGGCGAGACACCAGTTTGATAACTGGGTGGATAAGTCGGTGCTTCAGGTATGAGTCCTGCCTCATAAAGCATCTCATAGCGCAGTAACACATGCTCGGCCACCCACTCCCCACTGCCATACGCTGTATCGCTCGTGATCCCATTGTCAGTATCTATATTTTGAGGGTCTCTAGTCACCAAAGATGACTCACTTATTCCCCAGCAGAGGCCGATACGCTGTCGCCGTCGCTGCTGGACGACTTCCTCTTCTGCCCTATTTGCCCAAGCCAACAACGCAGGCACAATAAAATCCATGATGATATCTGGTATACCATCTAAGTGATTTTCCCAAGGGAAATAGTCGTACCAATCTCGCCATAACGCTTGGCTTTGTAGTTGCTGTGTCTGCGTCTCTTGCACCAGCCCTAAGTAGCTGACATAGACCAGTGCGTGACCATCGATATTGCGCCTATTGGTATCGACAAAGGTATATAACTGCTCTAAATAACCAAGCGGCTGCTGCGTTTGTTCCTCAACCCATTGCCGCACGCCAGCTTGCAGCGAGCGATGCAACGGCATCAGTGGACCGTTGGGCAGTAATTTGCCTTGATCGACTGTTAAAACCCGAGCCGTGTGTTCTGTAATGGCAACCAATACCGCGACCACTTCTGTCGTGCCACTACCTTGCTGATGTGCGTGTGAATAAGACAACGTCATGACTTTAGGAATTATCCTTTAACTTTAAAAATGTAAGAAGAAAACAATGTAACTAAAAGTAATGCAACTAAAAACAATGAAATGAATCGTTAACACCTGGCTTAGTATAGCGTGAATCGTTAATTATCATAGCTTGCCCTTGTAAATATAAGCGGCTGGATACGATAAAAGGAAAACAATCACGAAGGGCGATTTTGTATAAATCAGTAGCAACTGTCAGAGAGGCGATAAAAAACACTTGTTTTTATGCTCAAAATGAGCATAATTAAGACAGTTATTCTGAGCTGTGTTTAATTGATTCACTTTTAGCGGCATGTAGTTTGTCGTTATTGCCCCAAAGGTTGCCCTTATGAAAACTTATCCGTATGACGCGCCCATCATGAGCACGGACAGTCGCATTGCCACTCAAATGAATATCGACTACGCCAAAGCCAAGATACCAACCGACTTGCCACGTACCGAGCGCCTGGCGGTTGAAGAAAACATCAAACAATTATTAAAGAATAATAATGCCGTGCTGGTCGCTCATTATTATGTCGATCCTTTTATTCAAGATTTGGCGTTAGCAACTGGCGGCTGCGTTGGTGATTCGCTTGAAATGGCACGCTTTGGTCAAGCGCATAGTGCGCAGACGTTAGTGGTCGCTGGTGTACGCTTTATGGGAGAGTCGGCCAAGATATTAAGTATGGAAAAAACCGTGCTGATGCCAGATTTGGAGGCGGAGTGTTCGCTTGATTTGGGCTGCCCTGCTGACGAGTTTTCCGCATTCTGTGATGCTCATCCCGAGCGTACGGTCGTTGTCTATGCCAATACCAGCGCTGCTGTCAAAGCACGGGCTGACTGGGTGGTGACCTCGTCCGTTGGTATCGATATCATTCGTCATTTACATGCGCAAGGCGAGCCTATTATTTGGGGACCTGACCGGCATTTAGGGAAATATATCGCTCGTGAAACTGGCGCAGATATGCTGCTTTGGCAAGGCTCATGCTTGGTGCATAACGAGTTTAAAGCCACTGAGCTGATGCAATTAAAAGACGAGCATCCAAACGCAAAAGTGCTGGTACACCCTGAGTCACCTGATAGCGTCGTTGAGCTTGCAGATGTGGTTGGCTCGACCAGTAAGCTATTGCAATCGACTTATGAGATGGATGCCGATACCTTCATCGTCGCCACCGACTTGGGCATCTTACACGAGATGCAAAAGCGCTCACCAACCAAACGCTTTTTGGCCGCGCCGACGGCTGGTGAGAGCGCGAGTTGCAAAAGCTGTGCGTTTTGCCCTTGGATGGCGATGAATGGCTTGCAAGGTATCGAGAAGTGTCTAACTGATCAGAGCGGTGAAGTATTGATGACGCCTGAGCTGGCCACAGCAGCCAAAAAACCATTACAACGCATGCTCGATTTTGCCGAGTCGCAAAAACAGCGAGTGGCCGCTAGTGGGGACATCGTTAAAGACCGCGAGCTGTTTGCCAATGTGGGAGCCGCCTAAGATGAGCGAGGCATGCACAGTTGATACGGAGAACGATAGCAGACAAACAGACGTCCTCATCATCGGGGCTGGGCTTGCCGGTTTAAGCACCGCCTTATCTTTGCCACAGTCGTTAAAAGTCACGGTATTAAGTAAAGCCGCACTAGATGTCTGCTCAAGCCACTATGCACAAGGCGGTATCGCCGCAAGCTTAGATAAAAATGACTCTGTCACTGACCATATTGCTGATACGCTAGTCGCTGGTGCTGGGTTGTGTGAGGCTGATCACACCGCCAGCATTCTCAGCGCCGGACAGCAAGCGATTCAATGGCTTTGCGATCAAGGTGTGCCTTTTACGCAGATTGCTCAGCAGGATAATTCACACAAGTCTTTAAATGGATTGCACATTAGTGACTTACATTTAACCAAAGAAGGGGGTCATGGATGCCGCCGCGTGGCACATGCCGATGACGCCACTGGTCGGCATATTATGGATGCCTTGACCACCAAAGCATACGCTGCGGACAATATCACCATCCTACCCCACCATGAAGCGCTGGACTTACTCACATCGCCACTTAATGAGAGCGTCTCTCTAGACGGTGATGCTAAGTATTGCCAAGGCGCGCTTGTTTTCGACCATATCAATCAGCGTCAGCGTATCTTTTATAGTCGTGCCGTCGTACTGGCCAGTGGCGGCTTAGGGCAATTGTTTAAACGCGCCAGCGCCCCCAATGTCTGTGTCGGAGATGGGGTAATGATGGCGTGGCGAGCAGGCTGCCGCTTAGCAAATCTCGAGTTTATCCAGTTTCATCCGACAGGCCTTGCATTTGCCGAGAGCAGCTTTTTGATATCCGAAGCACTACGAGGTGAAGGCGGCCATCTGTATTGTCCGCAGACAGGGGCGCGCTTTATGCTAGATGTCGATGCACGAGCCGAACTGGCCCCCCGAGATATCGTCGCTCGTGCCATCGCTGAGCAAATTCACACAAACGGTCTTGGTTATGTCCATCTTGACGTCAGTCACTTGCCAGCGACATTTTTACAAGCGCATTTTCCGCAGATTGACCAGACGTTGCTAGCGCTTGGTATTGATATGACGACAGAGCCGATTCCGGTTGCGCCCACAGCGCACTATAGCTGCGGCGGCGTGGTCACATCTGCCAATGGTTTGACCGATGTGGCAGGGCTATATGCCGCTGGTGAAGTTGCTTACACTGGGCTGCATGGCGCCAATCGCTTGGCAAGCAACTCTTTACTAGAGTGCGTGGTCGTTGGCCGTAACATCGCCGCTGATTTGCCGCGTTATTTAAGAGAATTTACAGCGTCAAATACCGCTCTATATGAGGACAAGGCAGCCAAAAAAACTTTTTCGATTTGGATGCCGCCAATCCTTAAAAACACACAACCTGTTATTTTGCCAACTTCTACTTCATTGATATTTGACTCGTCTGTTTATAACGCGGCTGATGACAGTAGCCACTCTGACACTGATGTGACCAAAATAACCACCGCATTAAAGCAACTGATGACCACTAACATGGGAATTACGCGTCATGCTGAGTCATTAGAACAAGCGCTGATACAAATACAAAATTGGCAGCAGTGGCTTAAACACGCTACGTTCAGTCAGTCTGATGCCTGTGACTCAAATAGTGCTACTGATAGGCTTGCCCACTTACAATTAAAAAGACAGTTACAATTAGCGACCTTGATTATTCAGTCTGCTTATCAGCGCATTGAGAGTCGCGGCGGCCATTATAGGCAAGATTATCCTGACATGGCTTGTCAGCCCAAAATAAGTGTCATTACTCCTTTATCGATCAGTCGGCCTTGCAGGCCTTATGAAAATCACACATTTGAGGCGGTCAATCAAGACAAGACTCAACCAACTAAGCGCATACCAACAGCCATGAGCGCCTTATAAACTTGCAAAAACAAGGGGATTTTCATCTAGTCACACCAGTATCTACGGCCTAATATGATACAATCGTCGGCTTGTTAAAAACTGATGAGCCCGCCGATATGCAAAGCCTAATTACTCTTGTTTTGGTATTAATGCCAATGTTTATTGGCTTTGCCATCCCCTCTAATCCCACCATGACGAAGGTTGCGGATAAAGGCCTGTCGTATTTGATATTTATCATCTTAGCGCTAATCGGTATTGAGCTATCGCAAGTTGAAGGTCTTAGCAATCAGCTGGGCGAAATCACGCTTTATGTCACTGTACTATCAATATTGACCGTAGGCACGGGGTTGTTTGCACTCATGCTCTTTGATCGTCTGCGTCCATGGCATGCCAAAAAACCCAGCGTAAAATCAAAAGAGCACCGCGTCAGTATCCGCGGTAGCCTCGCGCAAGTAGTATGCGTGGCGATTGGTATGGTAATCGGCTACTTCTTACCTGAAAATTACATGCCCCCTGAAAACACCATGACCGTTATGCTAATGATATTAATTTTGCTGGTCGGTATTGGACTAAAAGGCTCAGGCATTACTCTAAAAGAAGTGCTATTAAACAAGCGCGGTGTCGAGATGAGTGTCATCTTTACGCTGTCGGTACTGGTGGGCGGGCTTATTTTTGCGCTGTTATTTACGGAGGTATCGTGGACCAAGGGCTTGGCGCTGGCTTCAGGGTTTGGTTGGTACTCACTATCCGCGATTGTTATGACCGATGCTTATGGAGCCGTTTGGGGCAGTGTGGCGTTGTTCAATGACTTAGCACGTGAGTTTTTTGCATTACTGTTTATTCCTGTCTTTATGCGCAAATATCCATCAGCAGCAGTTGGGCTTGGCGGCGCGACCAGTTTAGACTTTACTTTGCCTATTATTCAGCAATCAGGTGGTCTAAAAGTCGTGCCATTAGCGATTAGTTTTGGTTTCCTGATTAATATTGTCTCGCCCGTACTGATGGTATTTTTTTCGGCATTTGCGTAAGTTAGTTAGAATAAAAAAGATTTAAAAGAACAAAAGCAAGTGACAAATCTATTTGCCACTCATATTAATCAAAAGAATCTACTAAATGTTAAGCGTCTATGGCAAAGTAAACACCGTCCTCATTATCATTATAAAAATCTTTCTGTTTTTCTACAGGCGCTTCCCATATTTGAATAAATAAATCCGCTAAAACAGCAGTACGCTTAAGAATCTTTTCTTCATTCCACTCGCTAAGCTTATCTTCAGTCTCTAGTTGAAAATAACGATTTAAGTTAGATTTACTATATTTTAGTATCTCTGGGCGTTTAACGTCCCACGAACTATTTGAAATAGCTGGATTCAGACTGTTAGTAATAAGGGTTAAATTACCAATGGTATTTTTTAATGTGTTTCTTCTAGCCTCTTGCTCGAGTATTTCTTCTGCTGATCTGCCTTCCTTCGACAATGACCAATGCTTTTCCCACTTTTCAGGCAATATGTGTTCAATAGTTAAATTTTGCTGGATTGGCATTGATTCAGCTTTAGAATGCTGACTAGCATCATCGATAGCTTCCAATATCATTCTAATTTTATACTGTGCAATACGCCCATATAATGGTCGCTGTAATAGATTTTCTTTTAGCTCAAGATTATTAGGCATTCTTGAGCTGTCACTATCGCTCTTAGACAATATAGTGTGAATACTATCTGCCTTGATAGTTAAATCCGTTTGTTTTTTAGTACGATACAGTTCTTTGATGATATCAATGAAGTGGCGGTTGTAATTCTTAGTAGTCATTCCGCAAACCATTCTTCTAACTAAGTACGACTCTAATACACTTAGAAATTGATGTAGCTCATTTGGCTGTTTTTGCCATAGTATCATTGCCAACAATAGCAAGGGATATACAGTTGCTGTATCAATAGCTTCTAGTCTATATAAAAATAGGGCTATTCTCTCATCCTGAGGTTGGGTAATGCCTTGGTACAATTTAGCAAATTCTTTCAAGGCAACTAAATGTTCAGTTGTATTTGTTGGATGTCGAAAAAACCTATTGTCAAACTTACTGTAATTGTCTTCTGTATCACGAACATGAGCTTTAAAAGAATCAAATAAATGTGATACTTTTATATCATCCTGAAGCATTAAACTCAGGTAGTTCTGTAAGAACCAATCTATTCTTGGACGTTTAGTACGTCCTTGACTAACCTCTTCTCGCCAAAACTCACTATCAAAAGCTAACCAATATTCATTATATAATCGTTCGACTTCCTTTTCTGAGCCTTCAATCTTTCTAAATAAAAAATTCTTAATTAAATCTGCTGGCAGTAACTGAGTACCACGCGCATTAAGTGTCTCAAAAATTACTTGTGCCTCATCTTGTGTGTGTAAATCAATAACTACAATCTGCAAATGCTCCCGCATTATCTGCCACAAAGCATCTAAACAGTCTTCAATATTGTTACCATGATCTACAAACCAATCTTCTAATACCCTTATGAAGTATTGATAGGCTTTGAATATTTGGCTATTTTTTACATTTCTATCAATTTTTGCTATAGTCAATCCCACTTAAAAGTGTTATAAACTAATTATCAAACCTAATTGCTATCATAAAGACCATGACTTACTCCCTAGATTTTCGCAAACAAGTACTAAAAAGCTTAGACGAGGGTATGACTTT
>NZ_QQAI01000004.1:0-202979 GCF_021023115.1 Psychrobacter sp. CCUG 69069 | reverse complement strand
ATTAAATAGATATTGATGATAAATTCGTCTATGGGCATCTCACAACTCCATTGTATTCTTGGTCGAAAACAATAGATTAGTGAGGTGCTCTTCTTTTTTCAATCACTTTCGAAGTTGAGAGTGGGGTACTTTTAATGATTATCTATGAAATCAAAATCTATCAGGTCAAAATAAACAGCGAAATAAACTGGGCGGTAGCCATCCTAGCTAATTATCTAAACCGTTTAGTGCGACAAACATTGGCTCGTACAGCGGCTGTGCCAAGGTAGTTAAGGCCGCTGTTAGCGCTTTAAATGCGTCTTGATCGCGCAATAGGTATTGCCAAATGGCGTGCTGTGAGCAGTTATCGTATACCGTGTCTGAATGATAACTGGGTCTTAACCAGTCGGAAAAATCTGCACGTTTTGGCCAATAGCCGCCATTTGTGCCCTCGTTTTCTTTAACGTTTGAACGCTTGCCAAGGTAGTTGAGTGCATACTCAGGCAGTAGCGTAATAGGAACTTGACCTGACAGGTTGCCAAAAATCGCCCACTTAATCAGCTCAATCACCGCATATTCATAGGCAATAGGACTTAGCTTGAATGCGATAGTATTTTTATAGCTATCTACTTGCGAGCTGGCTTTATTAAAGCGCCAAATACTTGTGCCATCGTTTAATGCCACTTGCTCAGCTGTGGTGCGTCTGGCAACTTGCCAGTATAAATGTGATAACCAAAACTTGAGTAAGTGTCTGGGACTCGCAGAATTTGGCAAAATATTTAACCACTGCTTTGGTGAGTGCTCAGTATAAGATACGCCTGCCTGCTTATGAGCATCTATCGGCACCAGACCTTTAATCTTAATAGCCTTTGGCAACAGTGTCAGCATTGCTTCAATATCCGTCTGACAGCTTGACTCATTAGTATCAATAGTCTTAACCCTATTGATCACCGACTTTAGCTCTAGCTGCACAGAATGCTCGCTCGTTGCAGTCAGTAGCTGCAAACCTGTGGCCGCTTCTTTGCCCTCATCAAAACCATTAGCAATTAACTGCTCTTTGAACTCCACACATTGCTGCTGTAGTTTTCGTTGCTGATTGGGTAGCGTGGTTTGGCGCGCCACCCCTGCTGGCATCATTTTTTGGTACATCATAGTGGCGTTAGCATTTTCAATCGCTGCATTGCCATCACTTTGTTCGGTTGCATTAGCCGCCAGTGACTTAAGCAAATGCGCTTTAATCTGATAAGTCGTCAAACTGTCTAAAAACAGTGGCTCTTGATGCGCCAACGCTTCTTCGCCTTGCACCACATGCACTTTTTGAGTACGTAAAAATGCTTTGGCCGGGTGACGTACTTGATAAACTAGGCTGCCTTCAATATCTATCTCCCCGATGTTAAATACAAATTGGATAATCGCTTTAGTCGCCTCACTGATATCAGAAGTATCATCTAGCGCTAACATCTCAGCCAAGACAGATAAGGTTTGATTATTTACTTGTCCCAGTTGACCCAAGCCTTGACCAAGCATCGTAGCGATTGCTCCGTACTGTGTTTTGGTTGGCAGACCAACTAGTTGCGTGTGCTCGCTCGCGATCCTACCATTTAAGGTATCAAACACAGCTTGCCATAGCGGCGCGGGTGGAAATTGTTTTTTCTGCGCCAGCTTGGTTTTACGCATGGCTTTATTTAATAAAATACCCAGCTCATCCGCTACACTAATAGAGCCACTATCCTGAGCATCATCATTGGACTGACGCTCATTGGCATTGATGTTGGTCTGTTGCTCAGAAGCATCCGTACCTTCAATGTCTGTCTCAAATAAACTGCGATGGAAAGGCAATGCGGGATGCTCAGTCACTAACCATTGTTTGATCAGCTTAGGTAAATAGCGTTTGAGACTCTCGGTCGTTGGGTCAATATTTTCAGGCAGGGTGTCAAGTGAATTCACTTGCCACTGTACTTCACCTTGTAAGAACTGTAGCAACTCACTGACTGGATTGGCTGGTAAGTGCTCATGCGTATCCGTCAGGCTTTGACCATTGTAGAATATCCAGCACGCACTACGTGCACACAGCATCGCATCTAAAAATGCCCCATTGTCATCATCCTCGCTGACTCTATCACCGCGACGAGCGTTAGTGGCTTTGATCAAGTCATATCGGTTATCACGGTCACGCGCAGGAAACTCAGAAAGATCCATATTAAGCATCACCACCAATTCAAAAGGCACATTCCTAAGGGCACCAAATCGACCAAATGTAATTACGCCAGTGGGCTCAGCACTGACTTGCTGACTTTCTAACTCGTCTTCGATACTATCTAGCATAAAACTTAGCTTTAATGGTAGCTGCTCAACGCCTGCCAGCCTTTGTTCCACTTCCTTATTGGCGCTATCACCGCTCGCGTACTGTTTATAATGACGATTGGCGCGCAAACTTGATTTAAAGCCATTCATGGCATTATATATGGCACGCATCGTCCGCGTTTGATCGACATCGCCAAAGTAGCGATGGATCACTTGCGTCTCAATCTGATCCAGCCAATCTTCCGCTTTCATTCTTTGGGTATGATCGTCACGTCGTTCCACCAAACCTACATAGATACGGCTAAGCGCTTCCACAATCATCGCATCATTTAGGCTCACTTGTGGCAATGGCAAACTCATCTCAGGCATTGCCGTACTTGCCCACTCACCCTCACGCAAAGGGTATAAGCAATTACTCAAACTGGCCTCTGGCATCACAAGCCCCAAGGCCAATCGGTCTAACGCTTGGGCAAAACTAAAGCGATAATCGTAGTCATTAGCGTCTAAGGTTTGCTTAAGATGCCGCTCATCAAAGCCGCGGATAAAGCCCGCTTCTACCAATAAATCACAACCACGGCTCATTTGCTCATGAGTCAGCCCAAAGCTTTCAAACAAAGGAGGCAACATCAGCCAGTCTAAGACCTCAGCTGCTTCAAAACGGGCGCTATGACTGCCCAACAATTTGTAAAACCCAATAATCGCTTCCCATAGCTGACGAATGTCAGTATCGACAACACCCGTTACCTTTGCGGGCAAGGTCAAACCATCTTGACCTTTACCACTGACGAAAATAGAACCAATGAGCGCATGATGTCGCTCAACATCCGGTAGCAACACCACAATATCGGATATGTGGCGTTTTTTCTCACCCGTTTGGATAGGTTCATTTAGCCAGCGACCAATCATAATACGCAGTACTTCAAGCTGGCGTTGTAAATTGTGACACGAATGAATGCTTAGGCTATTATCTTGCGATGATATGGCCCAAAAACGATCCTTTTCAAAGCGCTTATTTTCTAGCACGTCATCGTCGTACCATGGCGTGTCTGACGCTTCTTGCTCAAAGCCCAACTCTATTTGCTGACTGACGGCCTCTGACACTTTTGCCGCTGTCGCCTGCTGGGTCGATTGCTCATCCAGCATCAACACATCGTTTTGCAAACGTCGCAATAAGCTTGAGGTGTTTTGTGCCTCTTGAAAGCTATCAGCGCTATCAACATCATAGACGCTGCCATCAATAGTATTACCCGTTTCATCAAAACTAGTATCAAAATTATCCTGCCATTCGACAAGCGCCTCTTGATATTGCTCATTACCTGACAAATTCGCCAGCATGGCAAAGGTATCGCGAGACTGTTTTCCCAAACGCGACAACAAACTATGCCCATAATCACGTAAAAACACACTTTCAGGATTGATGATCTGTTGACGCTGTAACCACGACTTATCGACAATATCTGCCCAAAACAGCTTTGAGGGGTTGTAGTGTAATAATGTGATGTCCATGTATTGCGATAAGCGCTGTAAAAAATCAAGCTCGGTCTGAGGCAGTTGCTGAATGGTAAAAATGCGCAGCACCTTGGGCAATTGATCACGCTCATTTGCCTTATTATGCTTTAAGGCTGACCAGAAATTGTCTTCAATGGTCACGCGGTGCTGATGAACATCGGCAAACAGATGCGACCATAAGAATCGTTGCGCAACTTCCAGCTCTACATAATGCTCCATTAACCACTCAGGCGTTCCGCGTGCATACTTGTCAAAGCGCAGTGATAACGCGTCTTTATCCGCTATCAGTGCATCTACATCAAGTGGCTCATTATTTGACCATAATGCTAACCAATCCTCACGGTGGGTTAAGTAGCGGTTAAACACTCGGGTCAAATCACTTGCCAGCTGCCAAATACGCGCATCTTGCTGCGCCTTATCTTGTTGTGCCGTGTCTAGTCGTAGAGCGTCTTGTTTAACATTTTCTTGTGGCCCCTCAATCAAAGACGCCAATAGCGGGTGTACTGGGTGCGCTTCATTTTTAACAATCGACTCTTGATAGTAAGTCAGATACCCAAACAGGCGCCATTGCATCACTGTCGGCGATAATACGGCAACTTCAGGCACATTCAAAACTGCTGTTTCAGGGTTATTCTCTAACAAATAGGCGTTATGACGGGTGAGCACATCCTGCATCAGCGTCCACTGATACTGACCCCAAAATTTAGTACGCACCAACGTACTGATGCCAGCACGACTGGCAATCGTCTTATCCAACCAGTCGCCCAATACCATTGAGGGCACAATGACAATAAAAGGCTCAAAAACAGATTGTTCCTTTGACTGATATTGCAAGAGCAATTGATCCACAAGATTTTCGGTACGGTGCGATTGAATAATAGTAAACATAGAGGATAATCTAGATGAAATGGTAGAATAATGAGACGAACAAACACGAATTAAAGTAGATAAGATAAAAAATCTAAGATTAAAGATGTTGATAAAAATAAAGATCAAGCCACAAACGATACTCATCAATACATGTTTGGCAGTCGTTACGGTATTGCATTTCTGCTAGCATGATGATTATAAACAAAAAGTGACAACGCTCATTGTTCTCAGACATTGACGATGAGCATTAAAACTGCGCTGACTGTCAGTGTGCCATTGATGGTTATCGTTTACTAGTGTAGATACCAGTATTATAATACCTTGCGACGGCTGGTGTCGCCTTGTTACGCTGCTCATGTTTAACAACAGCTCACGCTTAACAGAAGAGAGAATGACGATTTTTTTAGTGCCACTTCTGTGCCTTGTGTACATTTAACTTTTTATCAACGAGACAATTTAACACTATGCCCTTGCGTCCTATTGATGCCATTTTCGTTCACCCTCAACAACGTTTATACGTGGTTTACTATCGTGGTGAATTATGGCAGTTGCCGCGTATGAAAATTGATAACACGTCATGGCAAAATAGGCGCCCATTTACTGATGATAGCAGTGCCCTCTATCTCAGTATTCATCAGGCTATTAGCGACCCTGTGTTGGCAAAAAAATTGCGGACACTAAATTTGCCGAACGCAGTGCGCGGCAGTACGTTACCACGCTTTGAAGCATGGTGGGAAGCACACGGCTTTAGGTGGCTTAAAGACAAACTTACCACAGGGCAATCACCACTAGCAGCGCATCAAGCGACAACGCTTACAAAAGCGATTGACAACCACTCCACTTCCCCTTCAAACTATCAACCCGCGCGCTCCGGTGACGGTACTGGTACTGGTCATAAAAGCAGTGAACAGGCAATAAAACCCTCTGAAAATACAGATGTTTTTGCAGAAATGCTGGCCGACTTAGCAGACGAAGTGCTGCATCAGCAGATTTAAACCAAGCCATACGTCACGTACACTGTCTTATTTGACGTTTAACATAAACCAACTAACAAGAAGAGCGGTCACCTATGAAAGACTACAAGCTGCTACTGGCTGGGCTGATTTTACTGCTTTTGATACTCTTCATTGCTGTCTTCACTTGGTTATGGATTCATAATCGTAAGAACATAGACCCCCTACCTGTCATGGCCAACAAAAAAGAACCTATCGTAGTGCCTGAAGAAGAGGAAAATGCCGTCTCCAACAGCACCTTATACATACAAGCGGAAGAAAATTTACAAGCAGCCTTAGAAGATGTCGTCGTCAGCTTTGAGTCTCGCTATCCTCACGTACAAGTGCAGGCAAGCTACGTACCCGCTCATACTCTTCTGACACTATCGAATGCCACTTCTAGTGACGATGAGCGCTCAGAGTTTGTGGTAGGTGTAGATATGATTATCGCTAATGATAGCCTGCCCACAGAACGACTTGCACCATTACAAGCAGAGCTACAAGCCGCTCAAAACAATCAAGAAGAAGCGATCAGTAAAACCGACACGGCTAAGATAGATGATACAAATTCACGCACCCTAAACTCTTACAACTATGCGTTGAGAGACGAGAAAACGCTTGAAGGTGTTATTTTGACAGACAATACTGCCGCTGTTAACTTCCGCAACTTTTTACTCTCAAGCACAGGACAAGACATATTAAAAAAATATGATTATCACAATATTGAAGGTTATAAAAATAGCGTAAACGACTTATTTAATCCAACATCACGGGCAAAACAAGCATCAAATGATACATCTGTAGATGTCGCTGATGCGCTTAGTAACGGCAAATCCTGATAAATTGTCTCTATTTAGGTTTTGTTGATTGCTTTTATGACAGCTTTTTCCTACAATGTCTCTCCATAATGCGCCTATAGCTCAACAGGATAGAGCAGTTGCCTCCTAAGCGACCGATCCGAGTTCGAGTCTTGGTGGGCGCGCCATCAAATATAATTTTAATTACCGATAATCCCTTGTATGCCACGCGCTGCAAGGGTTTTTTGTTTGCCGATAAGCCATGGTAGTTTACGGTATTCACCGATACCACCAAACAGGATACCGTCATTTTGACCATGCCTATCAAACTTCTTACAGATTCTCAGGTGAAAACAGCTAAACCGCCAAGACAGATACAGTTTGAATTTTGCCCTCAGGCTTCATTACTAAAACCTACCAAGTTAACATCTAACAAATTGACATAAAGGGTCAGCTTATACTACCATTGATAATTACTTTCAGTCATCTCAACGATGAATCCATCATATCCTTTTGGAGTAATCCCATGCAATGGACTAAACCTGCTTTTCAAGACATTCGTATCGGTTTCGAAATCACGATGTATTTCGAAGCTCGTTAAAACTTACTAGACCTCAATCCATTAAAAGCCCTAGATGATTAGGGCTTTTATTTTTTTGGAAATATTGATTTATGTATATTCATGTTTTAGGCTCAGCGGCTGGTGGTGGTTTTCCACAGTGGAACTGCAATTGCTATAATTGTCATGGCGTTCGTCAAGGGACGATTGAAGCACAGACTCGTACCCAGTCATCAATCGCCATATCAGAAAATGGCACAGATTGGATTTTATTCAATGCGTCACCGGATATTCGCCAGCAATTATTTGAGTTTAAGGCGGCTCAGCCAGCTCGTGGAGTGAGAGACACAGGGATCACCAATGTGGTCTTGATGGACAGTCAGCTTGACCATACCACAGGGCTATTGACCCTGCGCGAAGGTTGTCCAATTCCTGTGTGGTGTACCGACATGGTCTATCAAGATCTCACGACAGGATTCCCTATTTTTAACATGTTAAAGCATTGGAATGGCGGCCTACAATACAATCAAATTGATCCAAAACAGACATTTAACATTGAAGGCTTCAGCAATTTAGAATTGACCCCTTTGGTAATTAGAAGCTCAGCACCGCCCTACTCGCCGCATCGCAATGATCCGCATGATGGCGATAATATTGCTCTGATTGTGAAAGATTTAAAAACACAAAAACAACTCTTTTATGCGCCGGGATTGGGCAAAATTGACGATGACATTATGCAAATCATGAAAACGTCTGATTGCGTGATGATTGATGGCACTCTATGGACTGACAACGAAATGCAAGAATGCGGTGTCGGCACCAAAACCGGTCAAGACATGGGGCATTTACATATCAGCGGCGAAGACGGCTCGCTCCATTATTTAGATCAACTCGACCATACTCGCAAAATATTGATCCACATCAACAATACCAATCCGATACTCAATGAAAAATCTGAACAAGCTGCCCAGTTAAAACAACATGGGGTTGAAGTAGCTTTTGATGGCATGCAGATTGAATTGTAAGGCGACAGCAAGGTGAAGACGATGCAAGCAGAAAAAACAGCACTTAGCCCAGAAGCATTTGAACAAGCGATTTTGGCGAAAGGTCAGTATTATCATATTTACCATCCCTTTCATATCATGATGCACGAAGGTCAAGCGACGCAGCAGCAAATCCAAGCGTGGGTCGCCAATCGATTTTACTATCAAATCAACATCCCGCTAAAAGATGCGGCTATTATGGCAAATTGCCCCGATCAGCGGGTGCGTCAAGAGTGGATTCAGCGCATGATTGATCAAGATGGGGTATATCCTGATGGCGGGGGCCGTGAAGCGTGGTTAAGTCTGGCAGAAGCGGTTGGTCTGACTCGTGAGCAAGTGATTTCTGAAGAATTGGTGCTACCGGGTGTTCGTTTTGCTGTGGATGCGTATGTGAATTTTGCTCGCCGTACGTCGTGGCGAGAAGCGGCCAGTAGCTCACTGACCGAGCTTTTTGCTCCGCAGATTCATCAATCTCGCTTGGAGTCTTGGCCAAAGCATTATCCTTGGATTAAAGAAGAAGGGTACACCTACTTCCGCTCACGCTTGAGTCAAGCCCGCCGTGATGTTGAGCACGGCCTAACCATCACATTAGACTCATTCAAAACGGTTGAACAACAAGAACGCATGCTTGAGATCCTACAATTTAAACTTGATATTTTATGGACGATTTTGGATGCTTTGAGCTTGGCTTATGTCCATAACCAAGCCCCTTACCAAAGCGTCACGACTGATAATGTCTGGCATAAAGGATTGTTTAAATGAGTTTACCTGATCTAGACCAATCTATCGTACCGGTGTGGCGGCATGGTTATCGCTTTCAGTTTGAGCCGGCGCAAAACGCTTATGTCTTACTGTACCCTGAAGGTATGATCAAACTCAATGACAGTGCCAGCATCATTGGTCAACATATTGATGGTGAAGCATCCATTGCTGATATTATTAAAAAGGTGAAAGCCATGTTTGGTGACATTCCTGAAATCGAGCAAGACATTATCGAGTATATGCTGGTGGCCCAGCGTGAACATTGGATTGAGTTAGAATGACTGCGCCAGTAGGGCTTCCATTATGGCTACTTGCGGAGCTAACCTATCGTTGCCCATTGCAATGCCCTTATTGCTCAAACCCCATTGATTATGCTCAGTATAAGCAGGAGCTGACGACAGAGGAGTGGTTTGATGTGTTTGATCAGGCGCGGCAGATGGGCGCGGTGCAGCTTGGGTTTTCTGGTGGTGAGCCTCTCGTTCGTCAAGACTTAGAAGAACTGGTCGCTTATGCCCATAAACAAGGTTTTTATACCAACTTGATCACTTCAGGTATGGGACTGACTGAGGCTAGAATCGCTAGTCTAAAAGAAGCTGGTCTTCAGCATATTCAGATCAGTTTCCAAGCCAGCGATCCTACAGTCAATAATGCCTTGGCAGGCTCAAAACATGCTTTTGAACAAAAGTATGAGATGTCGCGTTTGGTCAAGCAATACGACTATCCAATGGTGCTTAACTTTGTGATTCATCGGCAAAACATTGATCAGATCGATCAGATAATTGATCTGTGTTTAGAGCTTGAAGCAGACACTGTTGAGCTGGCTATCTGTCAGTTTTATGGTTGGGCATTTGAAAATATCGAAGGTCTATTGCCGACCAAAGCGCAAGTGGTTAGAGCCGAACTCATTACCAATGAGTATCGCAAAAAGATTGAAGAACGTGGGATCAAATGCAAGCTCATTTTTGTAGTGCCTGATTACTACGAAGAGCGCCCAAAACCTTGTATGGATGGTTGGGGCAAGATTTTCTTAACCGTAGCACCCGATGGCACTGCCCTACCTTGCCATGCCGCCAGACAGATGCCTATAGACTTTCCTAATGTAAGACAAACGCCTCTAAAAGACATTTGGTATGACTCTGCCAGCTTCAATCAGTTTCGCGGTGACGACTGGATGCCCGACATGTGCCAAAGCTGCCCAGACAAAGAACGCGATTACGGCGGTTGTCGTTGCCAAGCCTTTATGCTGACGGGCGATGCCAAAAATGCTGATCCTGTGTGTGGCAAATCGCCTTATCACTACTTGATTGAAGAAGCGCGGGCCAACAGCGAAACGCCCGTCCCTTTTGAAGAGTTGCGCTTTAGGAACCCTAAAAATTCTAAACTATTAAGCCAAGAGCAATTGATTCCTACTCGTACGGTAATGGATTAAATATGAATACTCAGCCAGTCATCTTTGATGGACACAATGATCTATTAACCCGCTTGTGGCTGAGCTCAGCAGAAGATCCTGTGCATGATTTTATTTATGGCACGTTACCGGGGCATTTAGATTTAAAGCGCTGCCAAAAAGCGGGATGGATGGGCGGATTGTTTTCTATCTTCTTGCCGCCCTACGCTTATGTTAAAAACAACCATCCTGACAAGTTAGTAAATCCTTCGCACTCAGACTTCACTCCGCAAGAAATCATTGATATTTGCCGTGCCCAGTTAGCGCTTGCACAGCAATTACAGGCGCGCTCAGATGGTCAGATTCAAATTTGTACGTCTATTGCACAAATTCGAGCCTGTCAAAAAAATCAACAATTGGCCATCGTCCTTCACCTTGAAGGTGCTGAATTTTTAGCCATTAAGCCGGAATTGTTGGATGTTTTTTATGAGTCTGGGCTCAGAAGTATCGGTCCGCTTTGGAATAGAAAAAGTCTCTTTGGTGATGGCTTAAATGCGTCCTTTCCGCACTCGCCAGATACAGGCTCTGGTCTCACAAATCAAGGCAAAGACCTTATTTTATCGTGTCGTAACAAGCGTATGCTGATCGATGTATCACATATGAATGAGCGCGCTTTTTGGGATACGCTAGAGATCGCTGATCAGCCTATTGTCGCAACCCACTCCAATGCGCACGCTTTGTGTCAGCAAGCAAGAAATCTGACCGATCGCCAGCTGGCGGCCATCAAACAAAGCGATGGTATGGTTGGGGTAAATTTTGACGTTGCTTTTCTTCGTGCGGATGGACAGCGTAACACGCAAACCTCGCTTGATGTGATTGTCGATCATCTGGCCTATTTGATTGACCATCTAGGTGAAGACCATGTTGGTTTTGGCTCTGATTTTGATGGTTGCCTGTTGCCTGATGATTTGTCTGATATCAGTCGCCTCGAAGTGCTGATTGAGCGCATGCAACAACGGCACTTCTCCGATCAACTCATTGAAAAGGTGACGTCAAAAAATTGGTTTAGTGTTTTGAATAAGATATGGCACTGATCACGTATATGACTCTTCATAAAAAACCGTTTTTCTGAATTAACGAATACTAGTGATATCTGGGTCAGGTAACAGCAGGCGGATAATAATACCACGACTAAAACGTAGATTGACTAAACAACCTTACAGACATTTTAAAACTGACTCAACTTATCTTTATATGAACACATATCTCTTAGCGCCTCATCTATCAGCGCTTTGAGAACAAGTGCCTGTGACGCTTGTTAAATAAGTCGCACATTCCAAAGTGACTTGACTGCGCTTGATAAACTCTCTACTTTATTAATACTCTGCTGCACTAAGAGCCCGTTTATTTATTAATAAGAAAGTTAAGGACGATTATGGATAACAACGTATTACGTGAACGCATTAGCTTGTTAGGGTCATTTCTAGGAGATGCGATTTCTCGTCAGACTGGCGAACAAACGCTTGATACGATTGAGACCCTACGAAAAGGTTTTATCCAGCAGCGCCGCGCGCCTAACGAAGCAAACAAGCAGCAGCTCATTGACTTTATTGCCTCATTAGACAATAAGACCCTAAAAAACGTCATCCGTAGCTTTTCTATCTATTTTTTCTTAGCCAATTTAAGTGAAGAAAACTATTTGCGTGAAGAGCGCCATGCACTACGTATGCAGTCCGATCAAAGCTGGGAAGGCTCGTTTCGTCGCACCTTACTTGAATGCCGCGCGCGCAATGTTGAACCCACTCAAATGCAGGAGCTGATTGATCAGCTAAAATTCATTCCTGTCTTTACCGCGCATCCTACTGAAGCGCGTCGCCGGACAACGATGAATCTATTGCAGAGTTTATTCACGCATAGCGACGCCTTAAACAATCTTGCAGAAGACAGTTTTGCCTACGAGCAAGCGAAAGAAAAAACGGCACAAACGATTGATTTATTGTGGTCCTCGGATGAAGTGCGTACGCGTAAGCCCTTAGTCTATGATGAGATCAATAATGGTCTACACTATTTTAATGCCAGTTTATTCAATGCCATTCCTAAGGTTTACCGTAATATTAAAGACGCCATTGTTGAGGTTTATCCAGAGCTTACCGACTACCCATTACCCGCTTTCATAAGCTTTGGGTCTTGGATCGGTGGCGACAGAGATGGCAATCCTTTTGTCACTCACGACACCACAGAAATGGCCGTATTGATGCATGCAGATACTGTCTTGCGTCACTATCAAGTGTTGATTAAAAAACTGCGCCGCCAGCTGATTCATAGCGATACAATCGTTACGATTGCCCCTGAGGTGTATGCCAAGATCAACCATTACGCCGAACTTGATCAGCGGGTATTTGCTTACAATCTTGATGATTATAGTAACGAGCCTTATCGCCGGTTACTCTCTTTGATTCTTAATAAAGTCAAAGCCACCAATCAACTGATTCAAAGTAAAGGTGATGATCGTGAGGCTAACAAAGACGCCTACGCCAACCCACAAGAACTACTAGAAGACTTACGTATCATCCGTCAAAGTGTGAATACCCACGATACCGCGCATGGCGAAGGCTTATTGCTCGATACGATTCGTTTGGTCAAAACCTGTGGTTTTCATCTAGCGGCGCTCGATATTCGTCAAGAGTCGTCTTATCACAGTGAAGTCATTGCCGATATTTTTGCCAGTGCGTCTAATTTGCCAGACTATCAAACGCTTAATGAAACGGAGCGGCAAGAGTGGCTGACGCGCTTGCTTGAAAGACCCGGCACACCGCTCATCTATAGCGACAACTTGAGCGATAAAACCCGCGAGCAATTGGCGTTGATGAACTCTGTGGCGACCTTACGTCAACTGGTCGGGCAAGATACTTTTGGCAGTTATGTGATTTCGATGACCAACAACGCCAGTCAATTATTTGAGGTGTTGCTACTCATGCGTTTTGCAGGCTTATGCAGCGTTGATGACAAAGGGCAACTGTCCGCTGATTTACCCGTCGCACCCTTGTTTGAAACCATCGAAGACCTTAAAAACATCGATCATATATTACCTGCCGTTTTGGACAACCCGCTGTATCGAGGACTGCTTGCGCACTCAGATAACACCCAAGAAATCATGTTGGGTTATTCAGACTCCTCAAAAGATGGCGGTATCATCACCTCGGCATGGCAACTTTATAGTGCGCAGCAAACCATCAATCGTATCGCGGATGAATATGGCATCAAAACCCGCTTATTCCATGGTCGCGGTGGCTCTGTCAGTCGTGGCGGTGGCTCAACCCATGATGCTATCGCAGCTCAACCAGCGGGTACACTACACGGACAAATTAAAGTCACGGAACAAGGCGAAGTCCTTTATGCCAAATACGCCAACACCGATACCGCTGTATTTGAGCTGACCATGGGTATTACCGGTACGCTTAAAGCATGCTCCTCAAGATTTGTCGTCCAACCACCTGAGTTGCCAACTTATGAGTCACTCTTTGCGCGTTTAGCAGAAGCAGGTGAGCGGCGTTATCGAAAACTTACGGATCACACGGAAGGGTTTTATCAATTCTACTCACAGGTGACCCCAGTACAGGAAATTTCTTTATTAAATATCGGCTCACGCCCAGCCCATCGTAAAAAAGGCTTACCCAGTAAAACGACCTTGCGAGCGATCCCTTGGGTATTTGGGTGGTCATTGGCCCGTTTTACGTTACCTGCTTGGTATGGCGTCGGTAGTGCGCTGCATAGCGTCAAAGAAGACGAAGCATTGATGAAGGAGATGAATGATTGCTGGCCATTTTTTAACGTGTTTATCAGCAATATCGAGATGGCTTTTACCAAATCTGAGATGAGTATTGCTCAGGCCTATAGCCAATTGTGCGACGACGACACGCTACGTGAAAACATCATGGAAGCCGTCATTGATGAACATGAGCTCACCTATTCAGGCCTGAACGCTTTACTGGACCAAAGCTCCTTATTATCTAATCAACAAAATCTTGCCGCGTCACTGCAATGGCGAAACGCGTATTTAGATCCCATTAATTATATACAAATCGAGTTGTTAAAACGTGCCAGACAAGAAGAGACTACAGATAAAGACGGTACTCTTGCCGTTGAAGACCCACTCATCCGTAGTATCAATGCGTTGGCGGCTGGTCTGCGTAATACGGGGTAACGTAAAGAACAGCATATTTATTCACATCATAGTTGACCAAAATCGCCTTATATCCTTACACTTTAGCTTGTACTTTAGAGTGGGGATATAGGGCGATTAATAATAAAGCTCAAATGCGCTTCGCATATCTAGTATCATACCAATATTGACAGCTCACCCCTACGTTATTTACTGATATTACAAGAGGAACATACAGTGTCGCAGGCTACGCCCACTATCGAACCCGCCCTTAATCTGAGCAAAAAACAAAACTCCACATTAAAAACGCTCACGATCATAGGTTACCTAGAAGGCACTTCTTTTCTATTATTACTCTGCATTGCCATGCCCCTAAAATACATGATGGGCATCTCAGAAGCTGTGCAATACATCGGTATGGCACACGGTATATTGTTCATCGCTTACATCATCATACTGATGGTGACGGCCGTTAAAATAAAAACGCCTTACTGGACCATACCCGCAGGCGTACTTGGGTCTTTCTTACCATTTGGCCCATTTATATTTGACCATTTATTAAAAAAGAACCTAAAGAACAATACATAAAAAGGTCTGGGCCTGCTCAAACCTCACCCAGACCTTTTATCCTAAAAAAGCTTGGCAGTACGAGACGTTAAAAATCAACGCTGATATCAAAGATATAATAACGGCCAGGTTCATTAAAAGTACGGGCACCGGCATTTGTACCCGTGCCTTCTCGTTTAATTTGCTTGTCAAATAGATTTTTGATACCCGCCCCCACAGTGATGTCATCCGTCAGTTTATAACGCGTGCTAACGTTAGCGATCGCGTAGGGTTTGCGGTCAAGTTTTAGTGTGTCAAGCGCATCACCCGTAGTCACAGAAACGTCAGGGGCTTCAATGGTGCCATAGTAGCTGACGCCAACATCCGTGTTCCAGCGCGGAGTGATGTCCCAATTGACATTTGAGTTCATGGTAAATTTAGGAATTAAGGATAACGGCTCACCATTGTCTTTACGCTCTGAGCGGATATTACCCGTCAAGTTAGTTGTCCACGAGACCGTATCAGTAACGGGGACTTTTACAAACCCTTCAAGTCCCTCAATGATAGCCTCCCCTTGGTTTTCCCACTGGAAAATCGAGCGATTGGTCGCATTGTCTACAGCCACGCGCTCTATCCCCGCACCTATTCGATTGTCATAAGCATTATGATAGTAAGTCAGGCCCGCGTTAAGCCCAGTACCATCATCGTAGATGAAAGACAGCTCTTTATTCCAAGAAATCTCATTCTCAAGCTCAGCGTTACCCAGTACTTGACAGCCTCGTTGATCAGTAGGTATCCAAGATGGGCAGCCATTACCTCTGGTGTAGTAGATGTAGTTTGGATCGAGCTGATACAGCGCTGGTGCTTTAAAAGCGCGACTGACACCCGCTTTTACCGACCAGTTCGGACTAAAGTCCCAAGTGGTATTAAGACTCGGTGACCAATTGGTACCTGTTTGGCTGTGATAATCAAGACGTACACCAGGCGTGATGTACCAATCAGGCGTAACTTGGTAATTGTCTTCTAAATAAGCACCAACAAGATAAGCGTCTGAAACTGGATCACGCTTAGCTGGATCAGTCTCTGTATCGCCAAACTCAAAGCCTTCCTCAAACACGAAATCAGAAACCAGCGGATTGTCTAGTCTTTCACCACGAAACTCTGTGCCAGCAGTCAGTGTATGACGATCAAAATAAATATCCCACTCTGATTTAGCGTTTAGCGTGTCATAAGTGGCTTCTGTCCAGACATACTCTCCTGCCTCAGATGGCAAAATTTGACCTTCATAACGACCAGCAGCACCTTCGTTTAGACGCTCATTAATGGTACGCGTATACTCTAGGTAGCTGTTACTACTGGTGTTATCATATTCACCGCGGTGAGTGAATGCAGCTCCATAGCGCTCCATTTTATTGGTTTCTTGGCCTGCCAAGGTGTTGACCAATTCCTCATCCACCGTTTGAAACTGCGAATCACCTGTCCAGCGGTTACTTTGATTACTATAATGTACCTCAAAGCCGACGGTATTCATTGCATCCATGGCGTATTCAAAAAGCTGACGAGCGTCTATATTTTCGACACCTTCACGGCCTGCTGCAACAGAGGCCGCTGGTCCATCACGACCATCCACAATCTGAGCCTCTTCCTCATTAATATAAGGGTCATCCCCTTCACTGTCATGATATCCAAGCGTCGTACGAAAAGACAGCTTGTCCGTCAACGGGCCGGCCATATTGATGTTAGTACGCCAATCCTTGCCTTCAAGGTCACTTTCTGGCATTTCATAATGTCCAGTCACAGAAAACTCTTTTTTATTGGGAGACTTGGTGATGATATTCACCACCCCGCCCATACTACCAGAGCCATAACGAGCTGCAGCCGGACCACGCAACACTTCGATGCGCTCAATGGCGCTTGGTGGTACCCACTGTGAGTCACCACGAGTGTCTTGCTCGCTGGCACGACCAGGACGCACAGCATTACGGGATGTGACGGGACGACCATCGATTAAAATAAGTGTGTTATTTGGTCCCATCCCGCGCAGATCAATTTGACGCTGGTTGCCCCGCTGACCTGAAGTAGACGTTCCTGAAAGATTCGCACCCGGCATTTTACGTACGATTTCTGCGACATCATTAGACAGTAATGATTTTTCGATCGCCTCTTCACTGATAATGGACAAACCAGCAGCCTGCACCAGCTCATCTCTCGCCGCACGGACGACAATCGTGTCCAGCTCAACGCTTGGCATGGATTGTTCTTCGGCAACCTCTTGTGCTGCTATTTGTTGCGGTGTAAGACGCTCATTACTCTCAGCAGCAAACGCAGTCGTACTAAAAATAGACGCAATGGCGATGCTTAGCAAGGCCTGATTGGTTGCTAAACCGCGTTGCGGCTTGCGTGAATAAACACACGTTTTATCGGTAGAAGCATTTGAAAACATTGGCATAAATAACAATCCTAAAAGTACTTAGTTTTATCAAGACCTTTTAGCTTGTTTGATAAAAGGATGCTCACATGCCATAACGCCCATTTGTTACATCAGTATGAGGACAGATGAACAAAGCGCATGAATCTTAAGACATGGCACATAAGTAAAGTTGGCGCTTTAGCAGACTAAACGGACTTTTTACCCTTTCAATGACACAAGCTAAACGACTAAAGTATGAATACAGCCCACCACCTGACAAGAGCTTGCGCAAAGCAATATCCACTGTCTGGTGTTAAAGAACGTACACTCTAGCAACATTATAAATATAATACAAATAATAATGATAATTATTAACATTTACATTTGTAATAAAAATATAGTAGCGACAAACGTGGGGGTGCTCAAAGCTAAAGCCGCTAACAGGTAGCGGCTAACAACGATACTCTTAGGGCTATAGCTCGGCAGTTAATCTAGGGCTAGGAGCGTACGCGGCGAACTTCCTACGTTAGTCGATAAGTAGTTACTCAATAAGTATTTGCGACCTCTTAGTAATCCACCGTATAGCTCAGGCCATACGTGGTACCTGTGGCGGGTAGACGGTTCATATCGCCAAACGTGGTTTGATGATAGACCGTTTGATAGTCTTTATTGAGTACATTATAAACGCCATAACCGACACGGCCGACAGGCATTTTTACTTGACCCAATACATCTAACGTCATGTAACCTGTGACGGGTTGCGCACTTGTATTAGGGTCTTTTTGTTGGTCTTTAAAGGCTCTATCATCGCCGCCAATTGCCAACGCTTGCAAGCGGATATTGCTGCCTTCATCAAAGTTATATTGTGCAAATGCCGTGCCTTTGAGTGGGGTCAAGCGCACCGCATCCAGCTCAAGCCAATCGCCGTCTTTCTTATACTGACCACGCGTATAAGCCACGCTACCGCCTACTTGCCAGTTATCGCTGATATCCTGAGTGAGCGAGCCTTCTACGCCATAGACACGCTCATCGGTATCGACTACTTCTACGGTATAGTCGTTGGTAAACTGAACGGTTTTATCTGAAGTGTTATAAAAACCCGTTACTCTAGCTGACGTATCACCGCGCTTACCTTCCCAGCCTAAGTCGTAGTTATTAATGGCGATTGGCTGCACGTTGTCCGAGTTCACCACAAAACCTGCCCGCACATCACGTAGGGCACGCTGTATGTCAGCGGTCGTGAAGCCTTGTGAGAAATTAGCAAATATCTGATCGTTCGGTGTTAGCTGATAACTGCTGCCGATATTAAACAAGGTTTTGTCATGGTCAGTATCACCCTTTGCTACTTCACCGGCCTGATAGTCAATGCCATACTGCTTGCTCACACCAATGATACGAGGATCGTTAAAGTATTCGTCTAACAGTTGCTCATAAATCGGGATAAAGGCATCCGTTTTTGATTTGAGCTTTTGATAGCGCACACCAGCACTAGCATGCCATTTATCCGTCATATCTATATCCGCATTGACAAACGCGCCAATCTTATCGATGGTGGTCTCTGGCCCAGCATTGTAAGTCTTGCCGTTAGACACAGCGGTCAGACCATTACTGGCGATGAACTGGTTTAAGTCTTGCCCATAGTAGGTTTGTTCGCTGTTTTCACGCTCAAAATCCGCACCATAGCTCAACAGTGTGTGTTTGCCACCAAGCTCTGTGTCCGTCTGCATCGCTGCACGTAAACCCATTACTTCGATATCGGCTTCTGACTGCATCACGTAAGTTGCAGCGCCTAGGAGCTTGCCTAACGTGTCTTCATCGGTTAGGCCGTTTGTCTGCCAGACTTCAGAGGCTTGTTTATCAGCAGTTTTGCCAGAAGGATAAAAACGGCCTTTTTCATCACGGTAGTAACCCGTAATGCTTAGGTTAGAACCAGCAACGTCGTCATTGTTATAATTGAGGTTTACTGAGGTCTTGGTGGTATAAGGCTGATTTTCGATATGCGCACCATCGATCGCTTTTAATGAGGGAGGTGCTGCATCAGGATCTAACAATACTTGTAAATTTTTACCATAATCTGGACCATAGTCGGTATCTTGCTCATCGTTATAATAAGTCACCGCCAGATTCACGCTTTGGCTGTCATCGATGTCCATACCCAAGTTGGCATTGACACTTAATGACTCTGTATCTTGCTGATCGGTCTGATAGACATCTGGGCCGATACGGTCGCCGTGGCTGTCGAACTTGCCGCCTTTATTGTCATAGTCCACATCTAGACGGCCATAGACGCGCTCGCCGCCATAACCCAAGCTCTGTCCCACATGATAACCAAGGGAATCTGATTCAAATTCACGACTACTATCAATCCCTAAGCGGGTTTGACCCGTAAAACCCATCCCTGCCGCTGACTTAGTCACTAGATTGATCAGCCCGCCTGCCGCGCCTGCACCATAAATACTCGTGGCACCAGACAACACCTCTACTCGCTCAAGCTGGGCTGGGTCAATACTGTTTAGCTCTCGCGACAAGCTGCGTGATCCTGATAAAGGCACACCGTTCAGCAAATACTGGACTGGACGGCCACGCATGGTCGTACCATAGTTACTGGTTGAGCCACTACTGGCACCCAAACTCGGAATCAGCTGAGCCAATATATCGCCTGTCGTACGGTTGCCTGTGGCCTGCTCTCGAATATCTTCTTCACCAATCACTTGGGTAACCGCTGGCATCTCACTGATTTTTTGTGCCAATGCTGTCCCTGTTTTGGCTTTGGCTGTGACCGTAATAGTATCTAAAGTCACGTTTGGTACCTCACTGGCTACCGAGTTTTCGGCCGTGCCTGTCATTGGGGTAGTGACGTTGGTTTGCGCATATAACTGCTGACTAATACATAAAGTAAGAACGGATAGAGCAACTTGATGATGGCTTTTCATTGTCATTTCACTTATTTGAAGAGTAACTGAAAGATGGAGAAATATCGGTGCTATGTTTAAATTTTCTTGCAGAGCGTACTAATTTTGTGAATGGTATTGTAAATGATAATTATTAACACTTCTATACCTATTTACAAATTCAAAGGTTACTGGGTCCTACATAACAGATAAGTGCGTCAGAAAGAGGCATCACCAGCTCTATTGACATACTCATCTGCCCTACCTACCTGTGACTAAAACAATAAGTCCAGCTGATTGTTTTTATAAGCGTCAAAAAATAGCCGGAATTTTGTCTCATCTTGCTGATGCTTGTCTTGGCAATCATGCAATAACTGCTGAGCAACTTCTAGCGGCAATACAAACACCCCGTCATTATCCATAATAGCAATGTCGCCTGAGCGAATAAGGGAGCTTTGCGCGCCAAAACGATAGCGGATGTCAGCTCCCAACACGCCTTTTGCTTCATGACTCTTGAACGTAGTGACCGCGCTCACGCCTTGAGCAAACACAGGAAAACCCAGTTGCTGAATTTGTAATGAATCGGTTGCCTGTCCAATGACAATGACGCCTGCAAGCTTTTCATAAATAGCAGCGCAAGTACGCAACGCGCCCCAGCACGCTTTGATACCTAATACTTGCGCATCAATACACAAGACGTCATTAGGCTGCGCTTGGATCAGTGCTTGATTGATTACTTCTGTGTTATCGGAGTTCAAAATCACTGTCACGACTTTTCCAGCGACCGTGTGCGTACAAGAAGATAGCGCTTTGATGTCTGGTAAATACCCCACCTCGGTCAAATGACCAATCGTGGATGTGGCTATTCCTGTATAGTTTTCTATAAGCGTATCAATAATATCGATGTCATCCATTGCTTTTTATCTCTCCATCCTGTCGTATTAAATCCACCATAAGGTTTGCTTCGATGTTTTTTGCTCTAAAAAAAGGATTGATGGTTCTGCTCTCCCCTGCTGGCATACTGCCATGAGGATCGTCACCGCGCTCAATGACGGGCAATAGCAAGGTTTTATGCGGATAGTATGGATTGGTCAGTAGCTGCTCACGGATAAACTGCGATTGATCGGCATCAAAGTCAATACATGCCAGCGCGTTCTCAATACTGCTCATTGCCTCAAGCCACAACACTTTTTCACTAAGATCATAATGTTCAGACAGCGCTTCAATGATGGCGCGGATATTGACCAATATACCCAAAGACTGTAAATAAAATATCAGCGCTTGCGAGGTCTCTCGGTACAGTCGGTTTGTAAAATTGGGCGGGCTTACATACTCAGGATCTGCGATCTGATGACGCGCAAGCCACGGTAAGTAAATGCGTAACGAATCGTGATCGCGCAGCAATAAACTGGTGAAACGATGGTTTTTGCTGACCATCACTATATTCTGTCCATGCATCTCTGGCGCAAGCCCCAAACGTAAGCAGCGCAGCATGGTACCCAAAAACACATCGCACAGATTTTGGAAGCACTCAATAGCCGCAGATTTTATATCCTCTAATTTCATGGAGGCTGATTGATAGCCTGAATACTTTGCTTGAATCATCTCATCAAAGGGATGATGACTGACGCCTTCTTTATAGACCAACATACCTAGGCTTGCCATAGGCATCAGGCGGACTTGATCATTGCACAAATCAGCAGGCAAACTTCTGAGCATCGCGCCCAGATGCGTGGGTTTTTCTTGATAAAAATAATGATTGGTCGAGCACTTGTTATGTAGATGCATGGGCGACATATAGCCCCACCAAACACGCTCATCCCACAGCCGCAGTGTCTCTGATAATGTGCCATCTATCTGTCTTGCCTGCATCAAAATGGCTTGGTTTTTTTCACCATTAATCAGTTTTAGGGCTGGCAAATAGCGTTTGGAGTTTAAGGCATACACCCCTATCGGCAGCTTGACACTATGCGGTGTATCGGCACTCAATAACATACTACGCATGGAGGCGCTGGCATAAGTGGTTGGCGCATTAAAGATTAATTTGACAATCGTGCCATCTGCCAAATCCTTGGCATAGCTATCAGCGTAACCATCAGCATCATTATTAAAGGAAGAATGACCAAAAGAACCATTGCCAGAAGCATCCTCAATCACCTGAGTCAACTGCCACGGATGTACAGGTAGCGCCACATACGTATCGCTCAAATGACGCTCCGCCATCTCCTCTGCCAGACGTCTCTGCTGTGCTTTATCTAATAAATACGCCGCTGGATTCTGTCTGTTGATGTCCTCTACCTGATCCGCCACCATGAGGTGAGTTTTGGCAACTGCTACCCATGCCAACGCAATGGGCTGATGAAACTCTGCCATGTAGCGCTCATACTCTATGGCGGTAAAACCCAGTTTGCCCTTTGCCAATGGATGAAAAGGCCGATCCATTAATGAGCCCCATTGCTCGGCGGCGATTAGCGTTTGATACCAATGCGGTTGACCATAAACCGTCGTGGTGATGTCAGCACGAGCAGACTGGGTCTTGGCAACTAAGGACGCTTGCAAGCTCTCTTTTAGCTTTATAATACCGGTCTCACTCAAAGATGCGCGATCCATAGCAGACAGTAAAATATCCAGAAGCGTCTCTACGGTTTCTACGATCTCTAGTGGTTTAAACGAATGATCGTTGGAACCATCGCTATTAAGCCCAGAGTCGTTGAGATGAGGCGTATTTTGTTGGCGGTATAAAACGGGCAAGCATGATTTATGTAATCGCCATGCCGCCGTATACCCCGACTCTACCAGTAACAGTAAGCGGTCATCTTTACTCGTCTGAATCACCAATAGCGGGTTATTTTGAGCAAAACACGTTTGATAAGCGCTTGGTAATGATGCCAAACACTGCTGCCATTTTTGGCTGGCTAGATAGTCAATCGTCGTCGTCACCTCAATCAGTGGATCTTTTATCCATTGCTCAAGTAAAACGCACTCGATCAGATACGTAATCAACGCGCTTTGTATCCTTGCCACGTCTGGTTTGATATTTGGATGATCCGTCTGAACCGGAAATAAAGTTGGCACTGTCTCCATGTTTAACATGGCATCTGTACTCGGCTTTTGGCTAATGGGTTGTTGATGTATTTGATTGGAAATACTTGATCGCCGAACAAGCGACGCTTCGCCAAAGACTCAATGCGCGTTTGCGGAGCGAAAACATCAAACAGCGCAAACCTTGCTTTATGCTCTGGGTGACGAGACTGGTACTCTGTGACGCAGTCAGACACCTGTTGCCAAAACTCGGCCTCAGGATAGTGATAATGGGTTTGCATAAAGGTAGCAATGTCCGCAAATGCTACAAAAAACAAGCAAGCTACCGTCATGTCTCGAATACCATCGGTGTTATCTGTTTCGATAAAGGAGCCACGATTGAGCGCGGCATGAGCGGCAGGCAAGCTATAAAAATTGGGAATTAAATCTTGGCGGGTCAGATGTTTTGGAGAATAACGAACGCCGTCATGCAAATCTTTTAATAAGATTTTTACGGGGAAGCCCGCTTCATGGACCAGTACGATATTTTGCGCATGACACTCCAAAGCGACACCATGACCAAACAAGAGGTGCAGTACCGGTGCCACCGTTACTTTGATAAGCTGGGCAGTCCAAGCCTCAGCGCCGTACTTTTTAATCCAAGGATCAATGAGTATCGAGCCGTCCGTATGGATATAACTGACCCCATTTAAAGGAAAGGCCGTTTGACTGGTCGATAGATATTGGCTCACGTTTTCACGCCAAATCGCGCCCAGTCCACCATAGATATGTGGGTGCTGGTAGCCACGTTGTTGTAGCATCTCATGATCTAGACTGACACCCACTGTCTCACCCAAAAAGGCGATTTGTAGCGCCTGCGCTGCCCCATCTTCTGCCACCAATTGATTCAGCCATTGGGTCACGACCGCGGCGTTCATCACTGTGTGCTTGGCTAAGATACGAGTGCTTGAGGTATTCATCAGATGCATACTGAGTTTTAAATAAGCTTTATCTGCTTGCAACATAGACAAGGAACGAATCGACTGCTGGGCGCGGTATTGGTTGCCCGTACCGCCCAGATAGATGACTTCTTGTGTCTCAATGAGTGGTTGTAGCGCTAAAATTAAGGTGTTTTGCCATTGCCAAGGATGTGCGGGTATCAAACCATAAGCGGTAGCCGTAGTGGCTTCGTTTTCATTTTGCTCACTCGTGGTCGCAAGGATATGGGTTAACTTGTCATGTAACGCGGCAAAATTATCCGCGCCTACATAGTCTTTAATCCACTCGTCGACATCAATATCAATAGCGGTATTGCTGACCAACAGATCCTTTTTGACCGCCAACCAAACCACCTCGATATTTTGATCAAACTCTGGCCCATAGTCATAATTGTCTTGTAAATCAAAGCCGATACGCGACTTAAAACAAGGATGATATGGATGCCCCGCCATCAAATAGCCTTCGAGTTGCTCGTAAGTGAGCGTATCAACAGCAGTTGCCATATTTGGTACTGATAAATTAAGCGACAGTCGCTGCACTTGGGTTTCATTGATTAAAGTGTGACGCAGCTCTTTGATAAAACTGTCTTTTAACGCAGCATCTTCTATTTTTAACAAAATATCACTAATGACATTCTCAAGCGTGGCATTGTAAGCCTTGCCAGCGATGATGCGCTGTACGTTGCAATCATTAAAACGAATAATCTCAAAGCTATAATGGATATAACCTTGAGCCTGATAATGGATATTATCAGCGGCCTTGATGGTAAAGTCTAAGAGGACGGCGTCACTGCTCGATGCCGCACTCTCATATTCAAACTCAATGATGTTTTCATACAGCAGTGCTTGTAGGAGTTGTTTGATCACGCGTTGTTCTACGCGCTGCATGATCTTATGATCGATTGGCGCTTGCCACGGCGCAGTCACGTCAATAGTTTGGCGATGACTTTTATGGTCTATTTGATGATTTTTCATAGTTCACTACCCTCTCTTAAAACTAAAAAAATAAGCGGTTGAATTAAGTAGATATGATTAATAAATTTTAAAGCGAATGATAATTATTTACGTTTTTTGTTTAAAAAAACGCCTTAGTTTGGTTTGTTTGATGGACTGGTCGAGCAGGGTTTGTTGAGCGTTCGATCATTCATTCAGACAGCTTTGGGTAATCGCCGCGCTGAAAAGATGGTCAAAAACAAAATCACAGCCAGCATAACAAACACTTCTTGAATAGCCGTGCCAACGCTTTGTGTACTACCCGTCGCTAACAACTGGGCCCCGCGCCCTGCCACGTAGACCGTCACCAACGTTATAAAAATAGTAGAAACGATTCGGCGACTGATGTTGTTGAGCGCCGCACCTTCTGTCACCACCTCTTTGGCTAAGCTACTAAAACCAACCGTGGTGGTGGGTAAATAGGCCAATCCCACCCCCACCCCTTGTAAACTCATGATGAATATCAATAACCAAAGCGTTGGCTGATACAAGCACCATGCCAGCAGCAGCATGGACGACGCACTAAGGGTGATGCCCAACATCCCTATGTCTCTAGCGCCGTGCTTATCCACTCGCTTGCCTGCAAAATGCGTGGTGATACTAGACATCAGCGTCGCAGTCATCAAAATCACGCCAGTCCATAAGGCACTCTCGCCCATGACCTCTTGAACTAAAATAGGCAATAACAACAAACCCACCATCAGACCCAAGGTTTGCGTCACGCTGATAATCGTACTGTGCAGATACACGGTATTGCTAAACAAGCGTACGTTCAATAATGGCTGACTCTGACGGCGCTCATACGCCCACCAAACCATAAAAGATATCAAGAACATGGCAGCAATCAGGCTGGTCTCAATCACGCTTATAGGGCTGTTATGAAAATCTGTTTTGAGCGTGCTCAGCCATGTCATCAAAGCCAGCAGCCAAACCAATAAGCTGACAAACCCTATCACATCAAAAGTCTTATCAACCTTGGACGAGCCGATATTTGGTAAAAACTGCCAAACCATCAGAGTGACCACCGCACTTAGCGGTAGCGTCACAGCAAACAACGTCCACCATGTAAATTGCTCAACCAAGTAAGCACCCACTAACGGACCAAATGCCAGCGACATCATAATAACGATGCCCCACAGCGCCATCACTCTACCGTGTCTATGCTGCGGATAAATCTGGTAGAGCATGCCGATAGACAGCGGAATCGTCAGACCCCCACTCAGCCCTTGTATAGCGCGCGCTACAATCACCATCGTCATGGAGGGCGCACACATACCAATCACTGAACCCAGCATAAACCCAATGATTGCGGTTAAATAAACCGGCTTAAACGCAAATTTTTTATGCAAATAGCCGCTGAGCATTAACCCCACGCTCATAGACAGCACATAAGCATTCAGTACCCAGCCGCCCATCACAATATCGACGTCGAACACCGACATAAAGATGGGAATAGCAGGATTGAGGGCACTATTACTAAAGCTGATGACTGTACCGCCAAGCAATAGTGTCAGCAGCACCTGTTGACGCGACTTACCTGTCAGTTCCTGACTGCTGTTAAGAGATGCCATCATTTATATCATTGACCAGTAAGGGCGTGACCAGCACTGCCGTACTGCCAAGCGTTGTAAAAAGTGATAGACTTAGGGAGCGTAAAAATTTCATTTATGAAGCAACGGCACCATAAAAGTTAAGATAGCCTCTCGATTCAAAAAACTCATCACGATGACAAAAGTAAAGCGATGCCTTTTTTTCAGGCATGTCGATCAGTCGTTGTACGTGATAGGCAAAACCATCGGCCACCCATTTATACACCTCAACCTTGCTATCCGGCTCGACCACTATTTTTTTGGCATCGGTATGCTCAAAGATAAACTTACTGATCATCATCCCTGTTGGTTTCAAATAACCTTTGCCCACGACAGCAGGATCACCCAATAAAATATGCCAGCCCATATCAGTGTCTTTGGCTTTATAATAATAAGACAGTCGATCACGAGCGGTTTCATAAATCTCCGTATAACCAATAGGCACGCCCTCGCAAAGTATGATGTAGAGACGCTGGTGGTCATCGGCCAGCATTTTCTCAAAATGTACGCGCAGCTGCGGCATAGGCAGATGCAATTGCCACTGATCGACCACGTGCTCAGCGTGCATCCATTTATAGAGCATTGGCATGTCTTCAGGATATTTAACCGCTCGTAGCCCAAACGCCTTACCATAAGCCTCTACGGCAAAGGTGGCTGGCAGATTTTGTGTGATGGTCGGCATGGATGGTTCCTTATTGTGTGGTTTAGAGGCTTTGCAAAATTTCTCTTAGTAAAAACGTACGCCTTTTAAAATAAATCGCGATACTGCTCATTGATATGATGACCATGGCATTAGGAGGATGCGCCAAATTTTTGGAACACCTCTAATGCATCGGTGTCGTAAATGGCCTTACCTAGTAATTGATTGATGATTTGCCCGGCTCGATAGGCACCCAGCCCCAAGTCAGGAGTACCTACGCCATGAGTATGAATTTCTTGATTTTGTACAAAGACTTTGCCGCTATTACTATCACGATTTTGATACATCAACGCGTAGTGCCGATCAATCTTTGGTTGGCCAAATTCATCATAATCAATGGATGGTAGCAATGGGTTTAGGCAGGTAGGCAGCGCATGACGATAACCGGTGCCAGCGATGAGGCAGTCGTAATCCGCCGTAAAAAACTGCTGCTGCTCACACTGCTCAAACGTTACTTTTAAGGTGTCATCAAATAAAGTATCGTCAAAGGTTGCCTCGATCACGGCACAATTGGACAGTAGTGTCGTATATGGCGCTTGATTGCCAATGCTGCGCTCATAGAGCTTATGATAAATATCGCGTATGGTGTCAAACCCCATGCCTTTATAGAGCAAGTCCTGCTTGGGCGCGACTTGTGCTTTGGTCGCGCCGTCCAACTGATAAAAGTAATCGGTATAGGCGGGACTAAAGTGCTCTAACCCCAATGGCGAGTATTCCATCGGAAAAAAACCAGACGAGCGGGTTATCCAGTCCAATTGGAATTTTGGCTCATCATTGCTATCAAGTTGCTGGTCAAACAATTCGCGGTATACCTCAGCTGACGACTGACCAGATCCCAACACCACGATTTTGGTTAATCTATCGTCTGACTTATTGTCATTGTGTTTGCTACTTTTTGCCTGAATGGCTTCAAGATCGAAGTTATTGGCAAAATGCGCGGTATGCATACAGCGCTCAGGTGCTTGATTGGCCAGTTTTTGCAGTGCAGTCGGTAGCGTCGGCTGCGTGCCCGTGCCTATGACTAGGTTTTTGGCGTAATACGTTTTTTGCTCGCCTTGTTCCTGAACCGTCACGACAAATCCATTATGTTCCTTAGCGTTGGAACTCTCATCACAGTCTTGATTAAACGCCACCTCTATCACTTGCGCATCAAACACCAAGCTACCTAGCTGCCCTGCAGTCCATTGGCAATAGTGATTGTATTCTTTACGATAAATCTTAAAATCCTCTAAAAAATAGAACTTGAGCAGTCGATGCTGCGTATGCAGATAGTTTAAAAATGAATGCGGGCTGGTCGGATCTATCAATGTCACCAAATCCGCCATAAAGGGCACTTGTAGTGTGGTGTGCGGTAAAATCATACCTTTGTGCCAATTAAACCCCGCCTTTTGCTCAAAGAATTTGGCATTGACGTCTGTTTTGTCGAGCAACGCCGCTAGACTAAGATTAAATGGCCCCAAACCGATACCGAGAAGATCTAACACGTTGATTCCTTACTGATTTATACCGATTATTTACATATTGATTGATACTGAGCTATCGTTAAGTCAACATAAAAGTCTGTCAGCAAAACTGAGATAAATGCTCCAAAGCCTCTGTCATTATCGGTACAGCAAGCGAGGAAAACTTGTACCAGTTCTACATGCTATCGTCCATCCTGTTTAAAATCGTTACACAGGGAATGGGATATTAATGTATCGATTTTATTTTCAACTGACTACAACGACCCATATCTGTTTCATTGAGTATCGACGATACCGACCCTAAGCGCTCATAGGATTGGGAATATCGACATAGATAGACTGGGTTTCAACAGGTGCCGTCAGCTCATCTAGCGCATGAAGTCTGGTCAGCAGATTACCTTTGAATGGTAGCGTCGGACTACGCAGTAATAGATCAAATAACGAGCGATGCGGGTACTGACGGTCCAGCATCTCTAAGCAATCTCGAAACGTGGCCAATAAAGTGGCTTCACTGACAAGCTGAGTACGAGCAATCGCGGTGATAAGACCAAAAACAGTATTGCCAACTAAATAATAGGCCACGCGCGAATCGGCAAAATCTTCTGGAATGACGCACTCACCTTCACTAATCAGCTCAGGATAAGCATCAATCAGCGGCATCGCATACTCAGCAATATAGCCAAACCCTTGATTGTCTCTCGCCCAAAACTTTGCAGGATAGCCCTCTTTTAGCTCTATCAGACTGTTTTGCTGATGCACCTCAAAACCAATGCCATGCTGATAGTACATGTGGATGAGCGGTATAAAACCGACTTTTAGATAAGTGTCAAACCATTCAGTTGCAATCTCGTCCAACTGCTTACCGGTACGCTGATGGATAGACGCAAATAAAGTGGCAAAGCGATTGGTGAGACGAGTGGGATGATCTTGGCTCAAGCTTGCAAGATTGGTGACTTGCATGGACTGAGTAAAAGGATTGTCACGCAAGATACAGATGGTCTCATCGATGATTTTGCCGTCTATAGACAACGCAATCCACGCAGGATCGTTCAATACCGCAATCGTGTCATACTCAGCGCCCAACTGCTTACCATAATCGCTACGCCATATCCGGCAGGCGTGCATACCGCGCTTACACTCTTTGGGCAAATTGATACGCACAGAATTGGTAATCGCTACCGATAGCGATAACTTAAACATCCACGGTGCCTCAAATGCCGCGAGCGTACGCACTGATGTCGTCGGATGCAGATGCCAGCCAAGCCCGCCCAAATCAAACAGCTGACCTTTTTCAGTTAACGCCTGATACCAGACTTGTTGCTGCAAAAACGTCGCTTGCCAAGGATGTAGTGGCAATAATTTATGGTTGGGATATTGGTTGATAAGCTGTCGTTGATAGTCGCTCATATCCGCGAGTAGCTTGGTCTTTAGCTCAGCGGTAATACTATCGCCATCGACAAACTCTTCGACAATATAGTCCGGATGCACCAGCCAATAGTTCAGCTGCGTTTTGCTATTGGTTTCGGGGGCATACTTTGCCCACTCAGCACCATAAAAACCTGCACGACCCTTTGGGGTCGGATGCATGGCATGTCCATAAATCAGACTTTGCTCGGTTTGAATAAAATCTTGTGTGTCATCGATAATGTCATCAAGCTCATCACTGCGATGCGCTAAAATAGTTTGCAGCCCTTCATAGCTTTCAAGCCAGCGCTTTAGTACACCATTACCATCGAGTTTTACATCATCTTTGTGCTGATGCACGATGTCTTCGATAATAAAAGACGCAAGGCTCACAGCAGACGGTTTTAGCCATTGAGGTTCTGATTGAGCGTCGTTTAATGAAGCTGCATTTAATACAGAAGGCGTGTCAGCAAAACGGTGCTGACCCAACTGGCTGACTCTGTCCACGGGCACCGCCATAATAGTGTTGTGCTGTGCCAGATTTAATACCAAAACAGGCTTGTCTTGCGAGATCTGTTTATATAGTAAGTCCTGCCCCTTGACTGGCATGATTTTGCCGCGCCCTGTCTCGTAACAGTAGGCATTCACTAAATTTTGTAGTGTCAAACGATCAAGCGTTTTTTGTTGCATCATAGGGCTGTCCCTCATAATTTTGGAGTCGATTAAAACCAGCGATAGTCATCTGTTCTATAATGGTATTGATGTCACAGGCTTGCGTATTAGGATTTAAAATAGTGAATTTTAGGCAAAGGTGCTGCTCGTATTGAGTGGTGGCCACGTTGGCAATATTATTGATTAACAAGTCCTGCGCTATTTGGCGATTTAACTGAGACAGCTGCTGATCGGACAACGCGGTATCTTTTGGTTTAAAGTAAAATAAGACACTGCTGATAATCGGCTGATGCACTAACACAAAATCAGCGTGGTCTTCAACCAGCTCTGCCGCTTGTCTCGCTGTCCTAAGACAGTTGTCAATCAATGCGCCATAATCATCCGTCCCTAATAAGTCAAGCGCCATCCAAAGCTTTAAGGCGTCAAATCGACGCGTGGTTTGGAGAGAATACGTGACCAGATTTGGGATATTGTCTTTTTCATCATCGGAGGAATTGAGATACTCACTATGATGACGAATGCTCTCAAAGTCTTGTTGATCCCGTAATAAAAAAGCACCGCAGCTGATCGGCAAAAAGAAATGCTTGTGAAAGTCTAAAGTAATGGAATCCGCTGCTTGTATGCCGTCAATGAGGTGACGATAACGCTGAGACAGGAGCAAAGCCCCGCCCCAAGCCGCATCCACATGTAGCCATATCTTATGCTCACGGCACATCTTGGCAATGTCAGCTAAAGGGTCAATCGCACCCAAATCTGTGGTGCCAGCCGTGGCAATCACTGCCATCACATTATCCGCGCCTATCTCCTCTATTTTTTGCTGTAGATGAGAGACAAGCATCGCGCCACTCGCATCGGTACCTACCTTTTCAACGCACCGAATGCCAAGCCCTAACAATGCTGCATTTTTTTCGATAGAAAAGTGCGCTTGGTCTGAGCAAAGAATGATGCCGCGCGGCTGACCCATCATGCCGTCTTTGTGTACATTGATGCCTTTGGCTGCATAGAACTTATTGCGCGCCAAGAGCAATCCCATCAAATTGCTTTGGGTACCGCCACTGGTAAACACGCCACCTGCCTTGTGTCTTGCTTGGTTATCAGCATCAGCGTCTGTTTGAGTGTGTATTTGAACATCATCACTGGTTTCAAAATGGCACAGCTGGCACAGCCACTCGATCAAATCTTTTTCGATATAAGTGGCGGCAGGGCTTTGGTTCCAAGAGTCCATACTTTGATTGGTCGCCGCAATGATCATCTCGGCAATTTGACCAATCACTAAGGTCGGTGGATGCAAGTGCGCTAGACAACGACGGTGTGCCGTGGATACAGAGCTGGGCAAAAACTTGTCTTGTATATCCGCCAGTATGGCTTCGATATCTCGTCCTTGTGACTGAATACTGACCGAATTCGCTGCTTGCACTTGCTGCGGGGTCCCACCTGAATAGACGTTGTTGTCATTGAGCCACTGTTTAATGATGGCACTCGTTTTATGCATATGTGTGAGGTATTGCTCACTGGTTTTCTCGTTTAATAAATGCAAAATATCCTCACCAGTTTGTCTTGCGCCTCTATTAAAATGAGAGATGCGATTATTGTTATGCGTTTTTTAAGCTAAAATTATACGAGTGTTACGATGCGCTACTGATTTTCTTGTAGCGCCTGCTCTAGCTTGTCTAATACTTGGTGTAGCTCGTCTTTTGTCACATTAAGCGGTGGCAAGAAGCGCAGGACGGTGCCGCCGCGTCCCCCTTTTTCAATGACCAAACCGTGTCTAAAACACGCCTGCTGAATGCTTGCCGCCGCCGCACTATCGGCAGGATAACTGCCATCACTGTGTCTAGGCAGAGCCGGATCTATAATCTCCACACCGATCATCAGGCCTCGACCTCTGACATGCCCAATTCTCGGATAGCGTTTTTGTAGTCCTTTTAACTCTGACATAAACCAAGCGCCGCTCTCAGCCACATAAGCTGCCATATCGTTGTCTTTTAGATATTCGAGGGTGGCAAGTCCTGTTGCCATCGCCAACTGATTGCCACGGAAGGTGCCCGAGTGATTGCCCGCTTGCCAGGCATCGTATTGCTTCTTAACACCGAGTATCGCAAGTGGCAGACCGCCGCCAATAGCTTTTGACATGACAATCATGTCAGGATCGATGTCTGCGTATTGATACGCAAACCAGCTTCCCGTACGGCAAAATCCCGTTTGCACCTCATCAATGATCAATAGAATATCAAGCTCTCTGGTCACTCGGCGTACCTGCTTGAGCCACTCAATTGGTGCCGGATTGACCCCGCCTTCTCCCTGAATGACTTCTAAAATGACGGCCGCGGGTTTGACCACGCCGCTTTCTACATCTTTTAAAAAATTTTCAAAATAAGTGATATGAGCGCTGACACTTTGCTCAGCAGACAAACCAAAAGCGCAACGGTAAGCATTGGGATACGGTAAAAACTGTACCGGACTCATCAGGCCTTCAATGCCTTGCTTGGGTGCCAGATTGCCAGTGACAGCAAGCGCGCCATGCGTCATCCCATGATAGCCACCACTAAAGCTGACGATGCCTGAGCGACCAGTGACTTGTTTTGCCAATTTCATCGCGGCTTCTACCGCATCAGCGCCCGTTGGTCCACAAAACTGCAAGCAATACTCGTCACTCTCGGTCGCCAAAAGCGTGTACATAAATTCGCTGAATTTGTCTTTTAATGGCGTGGTAATGTCTAAGGTGTGCATCGGCAGATTGCTGTCCAAAAGCTGTTTGATGCTCTCAGTGACCACAGGATGATTGTGCCCAAGTGCCAGTGTCCCTGCGCCCGATAGACAGTCTATGTACTTATTGCCTTCCACATCAGTAATCCAAGCGCCTGTAGCTGATTGGATCGCAAAAGGCAGTTTGCGAGGATAACTGCGCACCTTGGATTCAAACTGCGCTTGGCGATGTAAATAGCGTTTATTATTGTTTTTTTCTTTTGAGAAAGACGTAGACATAGCATCGAACCTTATTCGGCTTATGCACTAAAACTCGAATACAAGTTTTAATGTTTGCAGACTGTTTGTAGATACCATCATTGAACACAATAGGGGTTAAAAGCTCAGTTATTAAAATATGGCTCTTAAAAACACAGTTATTAAAAACGTGATGATTACTAGTGCAGTCAGCTTTATTTAAAAAACATAGTGTAAATCCACTACAACCTCGATCAAAATATTAAATGATAATAAAAGTGATAATCATTATCATTTGTGGAACGTATTATTGATGACCTTTGCGCAGCTGTCAACCCACTTTATTTATTTTTGAACGATTAACTCAAGAATTGGTACAAAAACAAGGTTTGTTAACGCTCAGTCGCAGACAAACGACAAATACTCACAAGTGTAAACTCATCAGCATTGTCATCAACCTGTCTTTTTTCTGGGAAACTATCGACTCACGGCCACGGGCACTTTACGAATCAGCCATAAGAAATAAGCGCCACCAATGATGGCAGCAATAGTGCCCGCCGGTAGCTCATACGGAAAGATGACGTAGCGTCCTACCCAATCTGCCAACACCATCACCCCTGCGCCCAATAGTGCCGCCAAAGGCAGTTGTCGCTCAAGTCTTACCGCACCAAGGGAGGTCGCCAAATGTGGCACCATCAAACCAATAAAACTGAGCGGTCCTACCGCAAGCGTACTGGCTGTACTAAGCGCTGCCACTAGTGCTAATAGCGCTATCGTCACTGGGGTTACGGCCACCCCTAGCGTGCGAGCGACGCCCGTACCCAAACCAAGAACCCGTAAGGGTTTGATGAATAATAAGCTTAAGGCAAATAAGACAAGCGCAATGCCGATGAGATACCATACCGTACTAGGCTGAGCGCTATAAGTCGTCCCTGATAACCAGCTGAGCATCGCCTCTAGGCGCGGATCACCAGACAGCTTGACCATGTGCATCACTCCATCCATCATGGCAGCAATACCGATACCAACCAATAACAGATAGCCTGAGCTTACCCTGCGTGCCAGCCAAATAATCAATAGCAATACGGCTATCGCACCAGACAATCCTGACATCAGCAAAGTACCTGCGCCAGCGGTAATTCCTAAACTTGGTAGCAATAAAAACCCTAAAATAACCCCAAGCGCGGCTCCTGAGCTGACCCCCAATACCTCTGGACTTGCCATCGGATTACGCGTGAGTGTTTGTAACAATACACCTGCAACAGCCAGCATCAGACCCGTTGCCGCCGCACTCAAGCTGCGTGGTAGTCTATACTGCTCGGTGATTGCCCAGTCCGTACTCAGGCCCCAGCCGTTGACATCCTGCACAAAAAGGCAAGCCAGTACGATCATCACGACCACACCAAGACCCCAGCGCCAATATGCGACAGGCATGTTCTTACCCGTCAGCGTTGGAATCACTGTCTCTATACGCTCACGTCGCTGACGTAAAATCAGCCAAATAATGAGTGGTGCCCCAAGAATTCCCGTCATAGCCCCTGCAGGAATTTGCATACTCAGTATCGGCTCAAGTAATAACGCCACGTTGCTGGTTAGCCATAACAGCAGGGCACCTAGGCCAAAAGCAGCGACCAAACGCTTGTTGATTGAAGAAACACCAAGGGCATTGACTAAGCTTGCAGCACCAAGACCAATAAAGCCTATCAGACCGACTTCACTGACCACCAAAGCCGTCACGATAGCCACGATAAGTACCACGGTGGCACGTATACCGTTAATCGGCACCCCCAAACGCTTGGCTTGCATGTCATCCAAACTCATCAAGGTCAGTGGCTTCAATAAAGGCAAGCACACAGCCGTCATCGCGATCGTGGTAATCGCAAGCATCACACTGGTAGACCAGCTGTTTTGCGCCAAAAAACCCGCGGCCCACGACAGCATCCCGTTACTACGTTCAGCAAAAAATAACACCAATACGTTGGCGACGGCAGCGAGCAAAATATTTACCACCAAGCCTGCCAATATTAAAATCAAAGGGTTAAATCGACTGGGTGCCGATAAAGCAAAAACCAGCCCCATACTGATAACTGCCCCGACAAAGGCGACATAAACACCACCATAAATCGCCAAGCTTGGTAAAAACAGCGTCACGATCAGCATCGCCAATTGTGCTCCTACGCCGACACCCAAGGTGGTGTCTGAAGCGAGCGGGTTTTTGACCAGTTGCTGTAGCAAGATACTGACCACCCCAAGCAGCCCTCCTGCCAACAGCGCCACGATACTGGTCGCCACTAGATGTAGCTGTGTTGCCATACTGGCGATATCCAATTGCGAGCTTGGAAGAAATAACTCGCTTAGTGGGCGCGTCCACTCCTGAGCAATCAATGCCCAACTGCTCCATAATGACAACAGGATGAGGGTGGTAACCATAACCCACAGTCGCCAAGAATTAATGAACAAGGAGACGTTTTGTTGTTGCGGCGGAGTTGGCGGGGGGACGTATGATTGTTGTCTCATTTTTGGGGACTGCTTTGATAATTCAACCGACTGAGAAGTGGAAAGTGACGTCATAGGATTGGCATTATTATTAGTATTATTGGCATTAAGGTGTTGAGGGTGATTGTCAATATGGGTGTTCATGACGCAGCTCCGCCTTTTAATTCAACAGTGGATAAGTTATGTGCCAACCCTACCAATGATGACATGCCGCCATAAATCCATACGGGTGGCAGCTCGCCCATACAACGCTGGTTCCCATAGCTTAAGCGTTGCCACACCAAACTGTCTTTAATCTCAGCCCTAGTGATTGGACTAAGGGGATCTATAATTAATAAGCACACGTCTTCAGCTAACTGCGCCAAATCGCCCATTCGTATCGGAACGAAGCCGTAACTATTGCCTATGCCCAGTACCACAAGCTCTTTTTGCATCTGTGAAAGCGCGGGCTGGAACAAACTATTAGCAACATACATACGCATATTATTAGCATCCGCAAACTGTACGACGGCAAATTTCTTGATTTGTGGATAGCGCTGTTGCAGGCGCGCACCAGCAAGATTGATATCTTTATGGCTTTTGATAACATAGTCTTCAGCCAGTTTAGGCACATCGATCAGTTTGCCCAGCTGACGAGTTGGCTCAGTATAATCCGCCCAAGTCGCACGCTCCCCTTTAGCAGCAAACATAATCGACTCTGCGGGGACGTCGCCATAAAGATTGCGAGCATGCTCATAAAAAAAGTTATCCACGACCATATCCACTGGCAGCTGAGCGATTAACTCGGCATTGGGCTGATAACGGATACCGACATCAACCGTCGAGGTCGGCAGTTTAGGCGTACCGACCCATCTGTCCCACACTCTGATATCGCCTGTCGCAATCGGAGGATAGCCCATGGCCGTCAACGTCGCCGCATTGCCCCAATCAGGAGAAGCAATATTGATTGTAACGTTATCAGACTGATCTATCCGAGCATCTTTTTGCCCCGTTGTTGGTTGCTGACATGCAGTAAGTGCAGTGGTGAATACCAATGCCGTGATGACAGACCATCCCTTTCGCTTAAGCAGCGCAAAATTGAAACAATCAGATATTAAAGGTTTGATTATCAGACGAAAGAATTTGTATTTATACAGAACAGAAAACATAACGGTCTATCTTTTTAGGCGAGTAAGAAGAATCAATGAATAAAAAAAGAAGATAAATCAGACATCAAGCGATGGCGACAGGTTGTCCCGTTATAGGATGACGGAGCAGCTGCATATCCACATTAAAGATACTGCGCAGTATGTTGGGCTGCATGGTGCTTTTGATATCACCCTTGTGACAAACTCGGCCGTTTTTTAGGGCGATAATTCGATCCGCATACTGCGCGGCCAGATTAATATCATGCACAATAATAATCACACACAAGCCCTGCTCATCGACCAAACGACGAATAAGCTGAATCACTTCTAATTGATAATGCATATCCAGTGCTGCTAATGGTTCATCGAGCAATAGATAACGGGTGTCTTGCGCCAGACACATGGCAAGCCAAACTCGTGCTCGCTCACCGCCTGACAGCGTGGTAGTCGTACGGTCAGCGAACGCCTCTACTTGAGTAATACGCATCGCTTGTGCAACTTTATCCTTGTCAATTTGGTTGGGCTTTTGTAGCCATTTTTGGTGTGGATATCGTCCTAGCATGACCAGCTCGCGCACCGTAAATCCAGCCGCATCCGGCAATTGCTGCGGTAGATAGGCCATTTGCTTGGCCAGCTCCTTACTGCTGTAGTCGCTAATGTGGCGCTCATCTAAGCGGATACTGCCACCATTAATTGTCATCTCACCTGCCAACGCTTTAATCAAAGTGGATTTGCCTGAGCCGTTATGCCCCACTAAGGCGACCAGCTCATTGGTATCCATCTCACAGCTCACATTGTCTAGTAACGTGTTGCCTTGGCGGCTGATGGTCAGTTGATCTGCACATAACATATAGTTACCCGTCGTTCATTAAAGTCGTGATATTTGTCTAAAAAAGCCAATAAAAATTGATTTTACTCGTAAATGATAATAAAAACAATTATCATTAACTTAATATATTTTTTATCTTCCTCCACTATTGTTCGTGAGTATATAAATGACCCATTCTACCTCCTCTGCTAATCCCACTTCTTATGCCCAAGCAAACGCCTATACCCCCTTAAACTTTCCTGAACTTGCCAGCGCCATCACTCACATCAATGAAGAGCATTACGATGAATTGCTCGGGTTTTTGACCGCTTTTACTTCTCTGTCGTCAGAAGACATGGATGAGGCAAGCGTACAGCTGGTTGATATCTATGCCGAGGCAATCGCTTTACAAATACAATATAAAGGCACAAAAAAAACGTCTGCTCAGGCACACAACCCGACATTTTTTATAGCCTTTACAGCGCCCATCACCCAGTTTAGTGACTTAAATACGCAATATATTTTGCTCAAACAACAAGCGGATAAAAAACTCGGCAAAAAAACCATCAAACTGACCAAACAGACTTTTTTAGTACAGGACAGCTATAAGGTCAGTCCAAATATGCTGCGACTTGAATTGACGGGGTCTACGTTGGATGTCTCCAATAAAAACTCTGTCCCCGTTGATGAAGCAGGTTATGCGTACTTGTTTGATTTGGCGCATAATGCCAGCGCTTCACAAAACGTGGGCGATAAGGCCTCGCCTACGCGTGCTCATTGCTATTACACATTAAGAAAAGCATGGCAGACGTCAGATGGCGTACGCGCATGGGTTGATGTTTTTTTGCATGGGGATACGCCCGGTGGTCATTGGGCAAGCTCATTACAAATAGGCGATACCGTCATGAGTAAACGTGAGTTCCCTGAAAAAACGGCCCATTTGCAGGATGGACAAGCATTACTGATTGCTGATGAAACCTCGATGCCCACCGTGGCACGCTTACTGGAGCTTTGGGACAATCCGATACCGCCTTTGGTGCTTTGTGTCACCCAAGAGCTAGCCGATCAAGCGTACTTTGATGCAGTTAAAATAGGCACTGATAAAAAAAACGGTGACAAGACAAGACAAAGTACTGAGTGTCAAACAGACAACAACTTTATGCTGTTGCCTTTGGTGGCAGGTAAGATCCATTCAGGAAAAGAGTTGGCTGTCTTAATTGATCAGACATTGGCCAACTATCTGACTAACCACCCTCTACAAATTGAGAAGGTTTGGGGCGCTTTAGAGGCGGGTACAGCAAAAGCACTTCGAGGGCTGATTCAACAAAGGCTAGGATTAGAGCGTAGTGATTCCGTTATTAAGGTATATTGGCGCAAAGACTGAGGCTACTTATGAGCCTGTCTGATATCCTGCTTACACACAACTGACTTCCAAGGTTTGACTAAGTGACGCAAGGTTATAGTTTGCAAACTCACCATACAAATTGACCACATCGCCCATAATCAGCAGTGCTGGTGTGGGCAGGCTGGCGGATGCTTGCTGCTCGGCGATATCCTTTAACGTGCCGATGAGTACTTGCTGCGTGGGTAGGCTTGCGTGACTGATGATCGCAAACGGCGTCGCACCGTCTCGCCCTGCCTCTATCAACCCTTTTGTCATCTCATCCAAACGATGCAATCCCATATAAAAAACGACCGTCTGAGTACTGTCCAGTAATTCACTATAGTCCTCATTGGGTGCGCCCAGTTTTTTACAAGCTGTGACAAACTGCACCGATTGGGCGTGATCGCGGTGTGTCAATGGGATACCCGCGCGACTCGCCGCGGCACTGGCTGCAGTGATACCAGGAATAGATTCAAAAAAAATACCATACCGTACTACCTCTTGGATCTCTTCACCGCCCCGTCCAAAAATAAAAGGATCACCGCCTTTTAGTCTAACCACTGTTTTATTAGCAAGGGCGTGCTTGACGAGCAGCTCATTGATTCCCTCTTGTGGTAGCGCATGATTGGCACGACGTTTACCGACGAATATCTTTTCGGCAGTCAGCGCACACATGTCCAAAATATCTTCAGAGACCAAACTGTCGTACAGCACCACATCTGCGCGCTGCATCACCCTCAGCGCTTTTAGCGTCAACAATTCGGGGTCACCAGATCCTGCGCCTACCAGATAGACCGCGCCTTGTTTCTGACTCAATTGGGTGTCTTGCACCCCACTCTCCATGCGACTTTGACTCGTTAAACCGTAGGGTGCGCTGTTTGCAATAAAGGCAGGTGAATTGGGCATGATGGTCGCTCCTGATGACAGTATAAGTACAGTAAAGTAGCGTACTAAAAATAAGGCGATTTAGTAAACTTCTACTCAGGCTCAGCCAATTTTTAGTCGCACATTATCCGTTGCAAGCGACATGCCACCAAGCCATTAAGCTGACTCTAATTGAGTATATTTTGTGATTAAGTCATTAATCTGACCGACACAAGAGCCACAATTGGTACCCGCTCGGCACTGCTCTCCAACAGCTGTCGCACTGGTACAGCCCTGCTTAGTGATCGCCTCAATAATACGGTTTTCGCCAACGGACATGCACGAACAGACGAGTGGCCCAGGATCGACATAGCCACTGGCAGGACGGCCAGCCAGTAACCATTTATAACGCTGATTGACAGGCATTTGATTGGCATCGGCAAAGCAGCTATCGAGCCATTGGACACTGGGTAAGGCCTTGGGCGTTGGTGCAAGATAGACAGCCATGATGAGTTTCTCATTAGCCCCCTCACCCTCTGTTGCGATACTGTCTGTATGATCAGTGCTGGCTGACACGCTGCTGTTTACCGCTGCACGAATGGACTGGGTCATAATGAAGCGCAATTGATCACGCTGTTTACTGACGGTAAACGCCGTATTGGTCGTGTGCGTTTGTGATGCCAACTGCCCTAAAGGTTGTATCGCTTCTGCAAGCTGCTGCCAAAAGTCAGAGGTGTTTAAAGTATGACTCACACTGATATTTGGGCTGGCAAAATTAATCAGTACACTATTCATTTGACGGCTTAAGTTCCAAGTAAGGGCGGGCAATTGGTTTGCCAAAGCAGCATTTGTCCCTGTGTGACTCTTTTTTTCGAATACATCTTCTTGCACCCTCTTTTTCTCAAAATTGTCCAAGATCGTACGCAATTGCACTATAACGGTGTCTTGCCAGTCAGGATGCACCAAAATCTTACCAAACGTGTGCATGGGCACTGCGGTAAGACGGATGGCTGAATTTTTAAGCTCGGGCTGTCCTGAGTGCGGATCAACGACCGTTGGAATAAGCGTACCCATACGGGCAAAGCTGGCAAAAGCATTGCTCCAGTGCATCGACATAAATGCATCACCAACTCGCATCACATCGCTCATTGCCACTTGTACCAGCACCTGACTTGCCTCTTGCTCAGCTATCACACCTTCTTCATACTGACGATGCAGTTGTACAAAATCATCAGTTTCCACACCAAGCTGCGCGGCATCATCAGGATGTAGCGTCAGCACTGGCTTTGACTGGTGTTGATTTAACTGCGGGGCGAGGCCCGTTCGAGTCATGGTATGCCATTGATCGCGCAATCTACCTGTGATGAGACGCAAATCAAGGGTTGGCGCATTCAGTTTTGACGATATATTGTTGTATCGCCGTTTGTGTCTTTGCTTGTGTCGGTGCCGATTGGGCACACTGGCATTATCAGCAGGCGTGATGGCTATCAGCTGTGCTTTGATGCAAGAGGCCGTCTGAATAGTCATATCACCTAATAAATCATCTGACCGCTCATTTGCCGCCTCAGTCATTGAAATACGCGCGCCGCCCCACTGAAATGGCCGCATCATGTCGTAGTCTTCATTGCTAAGCGCGTTTGGCATGCGCCGATGGTGGATAGAGTGATTGCTATGCGTTGCCTCTGCCATCAAAACAGACAGGTCTTTGGCAAGATTGAGATAACGCGGCTGGTTTTTGGTTGAGACAGTTTGATTTTTATCATTGCCATAGGCTGTCAATGCCACGTGCTCATTGAATATCTCGCTGGGGTGCTGGTAATCAAACCCTGAAAACCCCATACGCTTGGCGACTTGCGACAGTATCCACCAGTCAGGCTTTGCCATACCTGTCGCAGGCAGTAAAGATCGCTGACGCGAGATGCGCCGTTCAGAATTGGTCACCGTGCCTGATTTTTCGCTCCAACCTTGGGCCGGCAGGACAATATCAGCACATTTTACCGTATCACTGTCTACTGAGCAGTCCGACACGATTACCAAGTCGCATTCAGCCAGCGCTTGGCGAAATCTGTCCGCCTCTGGCAAACTCACCACAGGATTGGTTGCCATAATCCAAATGGCCTTGATGCGCCCATCCAAAATTGCATCGGCAGCATCGCAAGCTTTGACACCAACATTTGCAGCGATAGACTGAGGGGACGCCCAAAAATCCACCACCAGCTGACGATGCTCCCTATTGTCTAAGTCCAAATGGGCCGCCAATAAATTGGCAAGCGCGCCAACTTCTCGCCCACCCATCGCATTGGGCTGACCAGTCAATGAAAATGGGCTCGCCCCTACTTGACCCACGCGCCCCGTAAATAGGTGGGTGTTGATAATGGTATTGACCTTGTCTGTGCCACTTTTGGATTGATTCACCCCCATACTAAATGCAGTCACGGTCTTGTCATTGGCAGCAATCCACTCATAAAACTGACGGACACTATCGGGTGACACTTGACAGGCGCTCGCCACCTTGTCAATCGTCCACATTTTGGCTGCATACAAAGCCTCATCAACACCCACACATTGCCTAGTATATTGCTTGTCTTGGCAACCGTGCTGCTCAAGATAACGCAATAAACCATTATATAAATGCGTGTCAGTACCAGCCGCAATGGGCAAATGCAAATCGGCAAACTCACAAGCGTCCGTACGCCGCGGATCAATCACGATCAGTTTTTTATTTGGGTTCAATTTTTTGGCCGTCAAGAAACGCCCAAACAGGATGGGGTGACACCATGCCATGTTTGAGCCAACCAGTACCAATAAGTCACAGGTTTCAAAATCCTCATAATTACCCGGCACCAGATCTGCACCAAACGCGCGCTTATGTCCCGCTACCGCTGATGACATACACAGCCGAGAATTGGAGTCGATATTATTGTTACCGATAAAGCCTTTGATGAATTTATTGGCAACATAATAGTCTTCAGTCAATAGCTGGCCTGAGACATAAAACATAATACTGTCGCGCCCATACTTATCGATCGTATCATTTAAACGCTTAGCAATATCCCCTAACACAGTGTCCCAATCGGTGTTCTCAATAAGTGGCTGCCTATCAGACGTTTTGATAGGATTCAAGTGAGAAGCGATATTCAATGGCAGAGGCTGCTGTTGCTGCATGGATGCCCGCTTGTTTTGATAGTAAGGCTGAATCAATCGGCGCTCGGTGCCAAGCGTCTGGACAAGCGCGCTGCCTTTTGAGCATAATTTGCCAAAGTTAGCAGGATGCTCGGGGTCTCCTTTGACACTGATTACTCCCCTATCATTAACACTCGCTAGGACACCGCAACCGACGCCGCAATAAGGACAAGTGGTACGTATCATTTTGCTCGCGCCATCAGCTGGGGTCAGCGATGATGCTTCATGGACATCTTCAGCAGTGCTGATGGTATGAGTCGCTATCGTCTGGCTCATCGCTGTTTTAGCGGGGTGAGCCAAATGACTTGACGCAGCCGTTTGCTTGGTATGACTGGCATCTGTGATTGTATTGGTCGCTGAGATTTTATGAATAGCCATGTCACTCATGACGCCTCCTCCACTAATTCAGTCATGTCTACGTCGTCACTTGTGCTATCAGTGCTGACATTGCTCATAGCCAGTACGTCTAAATCACAATAAGCGCTACCAAAGATTAAATGATCTTTTATGCCCGATACATCGACGTTATCCGTAATAAGCTGACTGTAGAAACTGCCATCATTGACATCACCATAGAGTACGGCGCCAACGAGCCGATTATTTTTCAGGTAGAGACAGTGATAATGGTTTAAGGTAGGCTGGCGATAGACGAGGGTTTCGATGGTCTCAGCGTCGCCATCGTCAAAGGCAATTTGACCGGCCGAATAGGCTGCCACGCCAGATACTTTTAATTTTAATGACAAGGGTTTACTGACGAAGGGTTTCCAGTGCGTTTGTAAGGATTTGGTATTATCTGCTGCTATGACGGAGCTTGATATTACCGCTTCTTTTAAAACCGTGACGAGCGTATCAACTTGCTGATTTACCGGGGCGATCATGCCGAACAGCTCCCCATCTAGCTCGACACACTCACCAATCGCATACACATGAGGACAGCTGGTGTGCATGCAGTTATCAACGACAATACCGCGATTGACATCAAGCCCGCTGTCTTTGGCCAAGGAGGTATTGGGTATCACGCCCACTGCCATCACGATAAAATCAGCCGGTAAGATACGGCCAGACTCTAAGACCAACCCGCACACCTCGTCCCTATCATTGATGGCGATGGCTTCTGTCTTTGCAGATACCTCAAGACCAACACCGCGGCGACTTAACTCAGCTTGTAAAAGCTGGGCGGCTGGCAAATCCAGCTGGCGATTGAGCACATAGTCATCCACGTGAATGACGGTCATGCTTGCCCCTTGCATGGCCATTGCACAGGCGGCTTCTAACCCTAGTACGCCGCCGCCAATCACCAATCCTGTTTTGCCTTGACGAGCATACTCAATCAAAGCTGTGACATCAGCCACGTCTCGAAACACATGAACGCCTTTTGCCGTATGATTGGGAAATGGAATAACGCGGGCAGTTGAACCAGTGGCAATGACCAGTTTGGCATAACGGAGCACTTGTCCATTGTCAAGCTCAATAGACTGCTGCTCAGTATCAATCGTATCGACACTCAACCCAGCCAAGACGGTGATACCCAGCGCCTCGTAATCCGCTTTATCGTATAAATAGGTGTCCTCAAACGCTGCATCTCCTGAGAGTACAGGCGACAACATAATGCGGTTGTAGCCTACTTGTGGTTCTTTACCAATCAGAGTAATGGGTAGTGGTATGTCAGGGCTTTTTAAATGCAGGTTGTCTAAGCGCTCATTTTTCGCTTGTATACTTTGCTGCTGCACCCGTGCAAGCTCAATGGCGAAACGGCTACCTGCCATACCCGCACCGATGATGATAACACCCTCGCTACCCATTTTATCGTGGCAACAGTTGGTTTTGTGAGCATCAGTGCTGTATTCGTCAGCGCTATATTTATCATTACCATATTTATCATTACTACATTCACAAGTATGGTCGGTTACAACTTGATGGATAGGTATGTCAGGGGAATCTGTATCAATCGCAGATTTGGCGGCATTTTTTGATGTATGGAGCAACATAAAACGAAGTTCCTTAGCAGCATAGTGCAGCGTTAAACAAGTGATGACACGTCTTTGAAAATGGGCAACCTATGACAGATGTACCCATAGCAACAAGACAATGATGACAGTCTGTACGAAGCAAATGCCATGCCACACCAGTAAAGGATTGCGTTTAATAAGTGGCTCAGGATCGCGGCTGCGTGCGCGGTTATCAGGGTTGAAATCTTGTAAAAACTCACCGATGGCTTGATAACGAACATTGGTATTGGGATGTAGCGCCCGTACAAGCGCTTGTTGGCTAACAGGCGGTATGTTTTGTTGTCGCAGTGGCTGCGTTGGCATGACTAAGGTCTGCTTCGGATTCATCAACTCTTGCGAACCAAAAGGCAGCTGTCCTGTCAATAGCTCATAACCAATCACAGCGATTGAGAACAGATCAGAGTGCACCCCTTTTGGTGCATCACTGTAGTACTCTGGTGCAGCGTAGTGCAGATCGCCATTGGGAGGACGTGTACTACCTTTTAAGATTGATGAGCTGGCAGAGCCAAAGTCAATCAGTTTCACCGCGCCTGATTTGGTCAACAGCACGTTTTCGGGCTTGATATCTTGGTGCAAGAGATAATTGCGGTGCATCACTCGCGCCGCCATACCTATTTTGGTCAGCAAATCATAGGTCTGCCAAACATCACATGGCGCATGTCGTTCAATGAAGTCACGTAAACTCTCGCCTTCGATATACTCAGTTAGGTGATATAGATAGGTGGTGCTGGCGGGTACTGGATAGTAACGCAGTAGCCCTGAGCCGCTCAGCCCAGAGCCCATTCCATGAACGTGGGCTTTGTTTGAATCCATCGCTTGCAAGCGATTGGGGTCAGCTTGATTATAAGCAGACTCGCCCGCGCGGCGGTGCTTTGACAAGCTCAGGCCAATTTTGCGCTCTTGTAAAAAATCACGCAAATAATGACCATCCGCTATGGTATCAAGGCTCGGCGACTTCAGCACAAAGTCATTACAGTCTTTATCTTGTACCCAATACACGTGACTGCGGGCAGTGCGCGCAATGATGCTCAGCACGGTAAAACCATCAATGCTACCCCCTATTTCTAAAGCTGGCGGCAGCTGATAGCGAGGAGTATCGTGGGTCGCGCTGGTATTATGCTCAAGATGAGAGCCATCACACTCAAAACGAGCGCCAGAATTCTCTGTTAAATTGGATGGTTTTGGCATCGCATTCATACTTAGCATGATCATACTTAAGTTGTCATGACTGCCTTCTGTAAAAGCGTGCTCGCACAAGGTTTGACTGGCATGAAATCCTGCTGGCAAGCTGTGCGTGGCCGACAGCGCCTGACACATGTTTGTCGCCGCTGTACACAGCTCAAACGCTAACTCAACCTCATCGATGTGCTCATAAATCCCATCCGTCATGATTGCCAAGCACTCGTTTTGATGCAGCGTAAACACCGACTGTTGTAGATCAAGCTGTCCATCTGCGCCGATAGCCGCCGACAGCGCCCCTTTGTCTTCCCCCCGATGAATGCGGTGGTCTGCACTAAGAACCGTCAGATTGTCTAATCCAACACGGTAAATACGAGAATCGCCTGTATGAAACAGATGGATACTATCACCAATGCACAACAACCCTGACAGCGTAGACAACAAAGGCGGCACCCGCTGGTACGCTTGCGGAAAATACAACATATCATTGGCTTTATTTACCGCCGTCCTAATGATGCTAGCAACATGATCATCATCCAAACATAAAGGCATGGCTGGAAGCTGATCTTGTGACGGCTGTTGTACGTGCGGCAACTTTGATAAGGCTAACGTTATTTTTTCCGCGACCGTATTGACGACCAGCTGGCTTGCCTGCTTGGGAAACTGGCAAGCACTTACCCCATCTGCCATCAGCACCAACAGTGGTGCTGATGGTTTAGAAGCGTTGTCTTGATTTACGTCGTCAGACTCGGTCAACGCGGTACCCAAAAGATAACGCGGCAGGCAGGTCGTGATCAGGAGACTGTCTTGGTTTTCGGCTTTACGACCTTTCATCGTAAAAAAGTCAAGCCACCACAACGCAGAGTCTACGCTGTGGTGACTGGATTCACTAGCCCTACTCATTGCCACACTTGCAGCACTACTTGCCTGATCGACACTCATATGAGCACCTTGTTGACTGTTTTTTTGTATGTCTTTTTGAATGGTATTCAAAATCATCCTTATTTATTTTCTCGTGCTAGCTATGACTGACTTGAATCTCAGCAAATGACCCATCTGGCATCTCTTCAATAATGACCCCTTCAGGTTCTTTGAGTAAAAACAGCGCAAAGAAACCCACCACTGCCGTCGCAGCGATGACGAAGAAAAACACTTGATAAGACACCAGACTCAGTACCGTGAGATAGACCACCGAACCAACGTTACCGTACGCACCCGTCATACCAGCGAACTGCCCCGTCATACTACGCTTGATCAATGGAATCACCGCAAAGACCGCCCCTTCTCCTGCCTGCACAAAAAACGAGCAAAACATGGTGATTAACAACGCGAGCGCAAGTGGCCATGTTGAATCAAGAATGCCCATTAACAAATACCCAACAGCCAAACCTGCTGTCAAAATCAGCAAGGTGATTTTTCGACCAAACTTATCACTGAGCCAACCCCCACCAGGACGTGACATCAGATTCATAAAAGCATAACTCGACGCCAACACGCCCGCCATAACGATCGAGAGATTAAAGGTCTCTTGATAAAACAATGGCAACATCGATACGACAGCAAGCTCTGAACCAAAAGTTGCAAAGTACAGAATATTTAAAATACCGACCTGCTTAAAGTCATACCGATGCGCGTCAGGCACAGGCGTGGTAAAGACCTCTTTATTAAAGCGATAACTGCTGATGAACTCGTAGATATACAGGACAGCAAGACCAATATAAATCAGCGTGACACTAGACTGGCTGAGCAGGCTCACGCCCGCAGGTGATAGCTTCCATGCCAACAAAGCTAGTGCCAAATACATGGGTAATTTAAACACCATCATCAGCCAAAAGTCGCCCGATGAGGTCACCATCATAGCGCCCGACTTTTTGGGTTTAAAGTAAGTCGCACCCTTAGGCGTGTTTCGCGCCATCTTATAAAAAATCACACTATAAAGCGCCATCACCACACCTGACACGGCGGTGGCATAACGCCAGCCTTCATCGCCCCCAAAGATCGCTGCCGCTATAATCGCCACGGTGGGTAGTAGTAATGCCGCTGCGGCTGAACCAAAATTGCCCCAACCCCCATAAATCCCTTCCGCCGTGCCCAGCTCATTGGTTGGGAACCAATCACTCATCAAACGAATACCAACCACAAAACCTGCGCCAACAAACCCCAATAAAAAACGGGACAACGCCAAGGTGTTGTAATCTTGCGCGAACGCAAACGTAAAGCAAGGAATCGCACCGATAGCCAAAATCGCCGTATAGACAAGACGCGGGCCGAAACGATCGGTCAACATACCGATAATGACACGGGCTGGGATGGTCAACGCCACGTTCAATATCAGAAGCGTTTTGACTTGGTCTTTTGTGAGACTCAATGTCTCACCAATCGCGGATAAAAACGGAGCGTGGTTAAACCACACAAAAAAGGTCAGAAAAAACGCCATCCAACCTAAGTGAAGAATTTTATTTTTACCTGAAAAAGATAAGACGTTTAGCTTGTCTGGGGTAGAGGCAACAGGGGTCGATGATGACGATGACATAGGCAGCGGCTTCCTTAAATGGTTAACTTCTCGGTTATTGCAAAGCGTCAAATGTTCAAAAAAAATCCATTAAGACAGTTAAGGCGGTGCAATGGCTATGCCAGTTGTGGTAATAAATTGCGTTTTTAAAATGAGCAAGGGTTTTAAGGCAGAGCTACAACGCCTGCTTGCTAAGCTTTTACGACGCTTTTACCACGGCACTAAAACTTTATGACCCTTTTTATAAGAACCAAAAAAAGAGGAGAAAAACAAAAGCAGTGTTTTGACCTACCCACAACGAGAGAACCCAAATTGGGGCAACGTAATCTCTATGTTGGTGCATTTGTATCTTATGGAGGCATTGATAGAAAACTTATAATCGACATTATGATCAGCAACACAGACAGAGGCATCTTTTTTTCTTTTGCCTCTGTTAAATTTCTCAGAAACCTTAATAAGCATACTGTTTGCCCTTGTCTTTTACTCAACCGCTTATAACGGCGTGCCTCAAGAAATACACAAGAATAAAGTTGCTTGGCACAATTATTGAATGCTCTGTATGAGTAGGCATCTAAATGTCATTTATCAGCTATATAGAGGACAGACGCATGAGTAGCACTACAATAGGCACAAAAAACACAAACACAGAAAGTAAAGGCAACTTAGTCGTGATTGGCAACGGCATGGTCGGTCATCATTTTGTTGAGAGAGCCATTGAGCAAGGCTTGCATGAACAATTTGAGATTCATGTATTTGCAGAAGAGGACCGCCCTGCTTATGACCGTGTGTATTTGTCCAGTTATTTTGAGCACAAAGATGCCAGCAAGCTAAACCTAGTCGATTTAACCACTTATGATTCATCAAAAATACAACTGCATTTAAACCAGCGAGTTGTGGAGATCGACTCGATCAATCAATCTATAACCACGCAAGCTGGCGAGAAAATTGAGTACAGTGAGCTGGTACTAGCAACAGGATCGTATCCTTTTGTACCACCGATTCCCGGTCGTGAGCATCCGCACTGTCATGTGTATCGTACAATTGCAGATTTGGACGAGATTTTGGCCATTGCTGAATTACCCAAAGTCAAAAAAGGCGTGGTGGTTGGTGGCGGACTACTCGGACTAGAAGCGGCAAAAGCGCTGGTTACCCTTGGCCTTGATACGTATGTGGTCGAGTTTGCCCCGCAGTTGATGGGGGTTCAGCTTGATGCGGCAGGTGGCGAGATTTTAAAGCGTAAAATCGAGGCGCTGGGCGTCACAGTCCTAACAGGCAAAAACACCCAAGACATTGTTTCTAATACAGATAGTGCAGACAGTGATGCCAATTATCTCACCATGCAATTTACCGATGGCAGCTCATTAGATACCGATATGATTGTGTTTAGTGCGGGTATCAGGCCGCAAGATGGCATAATAAAAAACAACCCTGAATGCGGGATTACCATGGGAGCACGAGGTGGTATTTTGATCGATGAGCAATGTCGCACCAATGCCGAGCATGTCTATGCCATTGGCGAATGCGCGGTGTGGAACAATCAAGTCTTTGGCTTGGTCGCACCCGGTTATAGCATGGCGAGCATTTGTGCCGCCCAAATTGCCGGCAATCAGGAACAAAGATTTACGGGCGCTGATATGAGCACCAAATTAAAACTGATGGGCGTTGATGTCGGTAGTATTGGCGACGCGCATGGTGCTGCTGACAACAGTCTAAGCTACCTGTACCAAAACCCTGCCGAAGGTATTTATAAGAAGCTTGTCACCACAGCGAACAATAAACGTTTGCTTGGTGCCGTGTTGGTCGGTGATACCGAAGATTATAATAACTTGCTGCAGTTGTATCTCAATGACATTGATCTGCCAGCGCATCCCGAAAGCCTGATACTACCCAACGTCGAAAAACCTATGATGGGCATCGACAATTTGCCCGATACCGCCACGATTTGCTCTTGTTACAACGTATCGAAGGGGGCGATTTGCTGCGCAGTCGAAAACGGCGCGTACTCGATTTCTGACATAAAAACCGTAACGAGTGCCGGCACAGGCTGCGGCGGTTGTGCGCCAATGGTAAAAGACACCGTGAGTTACCAACTCAAAACGCTTGGTTTTGAGGTCAACAACGACTTATGCGAGCACTTTGCTTATTCTCGTCAAGACTTGTACAGCTTGATTCGCGTTCATGGTATCAGAACTTTTGATGAGCTGCTGAAGGAGCATGGTCGCGGTCATGGTTGTGAGATTTGCAAACCGACCGTTGCCTCTATTTTGGCGTCGTGCTGGAATGATTATGTGCTCAAGCCTGAACTAACCCCGCTACAGGACAGCAACGATTACTACTTGGGCAATATCCAAAAAGACGGCACTTATTCAGTCGTGCCGCGCGTACCGGGTGGTGAGATCACAGCGGACAAGCTCATCGTGCTGGGGCAAGTCGCAAAAGAATTTAATTTATACACCAAAATCACAGGCGGACAACGTGTGGACTTATTTGGTGCACGTATGGAGCAGCTGCCTGATATCTGGACACAATTGGTGCAAGCAGGCTTTGAGACTGGTCATGCCTATGGTAAATCGCTACGCACCGTGAAGTCTTGCATCGGTAACAACTGGTGCCGGTATGGCGTCGATGACAGCATTGGTCTGGCGTTAAGATTAGAGGATCGCTATAAAGGCGTGCGTTCACCGCACAAGATTAAGATGGGGGTGTCAGGTTGTATGAGAGAGTGTGCTGAAGCGCAAAGCAAAGACTTTGGCATGATTGCGACCGAAAACGGCTGGAACTTATTCGTCTGCGGTAATGGCGGTATCACGCCGCGCCACGCCGAGCTGTTCGCAACCGACCTCGATACCGAAACCCTAGTCAGATACATCGACCGCATCATTATGTTTTATATCAAAACAGCCGACAAGCTCCAGCGCACTTCAAAATGGCGCGAAAGTCTAGACGGCGGGCTTGAGTACTTACAAGCGGTTATTATTGAGGACAGCTTAGGGATTGCCGAGGAGCTTGAAGCACAGATGGCGCTGCTCATCGAAAATTACGTCTGTGAGTGGGCTGAGACGATTAACGATACCGAAAAGCTCAAACGCTTCCGTCACTTTGTAAACAGTGAGCAAGGCGATGACAACGTCGTGTTTGTGACCGAACGCGATCAAATCCGCCCCGCCACGGATGCTGAAAAATCGGCCATTCAAGTGGTGGAATTGGCTTAATTAGAGACCAGCAGAACACTTTACTAACGCGACCATACTCAAGGATAACGCTCCATGAAACAGCACACTATTTGCCGCCTGAACGACATCATTCCTGACACAGGCGTTTGCGCACTGATAGAGGGCAAACAAATTGCCATCTTTCGCACCAAAAAAAACGACCTCTTCGCCCTTGATAATTATGACCCATTCAGTCAAGCCAACGTGCTGTCTCGCGGTTTGATTGGTGGCACAATGATTGTGAATGAGACGGGCACAGACGAAGAAGTGCTTTATGTCGCCTCGCCTATTTATAAACAGCGCTTTAACCTTGCCACAGGACAGTGCTTAGACGATGGAAATGTAACGCTGGCTGCTTATCAAGTGGCGTTAAACAACGATACTGTCATGCTGCAAAGCTTTTAAAAAACTTGGGCGCGCCCTCATTGAAGACACGCCCTAGTTGTTTGAGATAAAGACTTTATTGATGTAAAAATCTCTTACACTGCTTTAACTGGCTCATGACGTTTTACCCGACTAATCGTTAGTCCTGTAAAACCAAACAGTATCGTCAGTAGTAGCGACAAATAACAGAAGAACGCGTAAGGCAAATAGTCAAGCACAGGCACGCCTAACGCTTGGCTGATAAACACACCGCAGACACTCCAAGGCACGAGTGGATTGATGACTGTACCTGCATCCTCAATGGTGCGAGACAGATTTTTGGGATGTAGATTTAAGCGCTCGAATGTGGGACGAAAAGCAGTACCAGACAACAAGATACTTAAATACTGCTCACCAATCAGCACGTTGATACTGAGTGCTGACATCGCAGCGGCAAATATGGCACGTCCTGACGTGGTTAATGTGTGTTTTATACCTGATAATAGGGCTGGCAAAATACCTAATGCGGTCAAAAGCCCACCAAGACTTAATGCCAGTATCACAATCGCTTGAGTAAAGAACATACTTTGCACACCGCCGCGCGACAGCATACCCCCAACCTCTCCAAGCTCTAATGAAGCGGCGGGCGCATAGCCTGCAAATAGATAGCCACCCAATTGCCCAAAGCTTGGCGAGCTATGCAAGTAAGTAATGATAAGAGCGGCAGCGATGGTACAAATAATCGTGTAGATGGCATTGACGCGAAAAACCGCTAACCCAACCAGTACCACAAAGGGCAACACCGCATATCCGTGCACCAAGCCACTTTCAATCAGCTGGCCTTGCAATACGGTCACTTGACTGAGATCAGAACCTGCCGTCTGCCCTGAGAAAAACCAAAAAATAATGACTGTCAGTATCCACGCTGGTACGGTGGTGTACATCATATTACGAATGTGCTCAAACAAATCGATGCCCACCACAGAGGAGGCTATCGTACAAGTATCAGATAACGGCGACATCTTGTCTCCAAAAAACGCACCCGAGACGACCGCACCAGCCGCAATCGCAACATTGGCATCAAAGGCGTTACTCATACCAATAAACGCCACGCCTAACGTTGCCGCTGTCGTCAAACTACTGCCCAACGCAATACCGATAATAGACGTTAATACAAAAGCGGAAATATAATAATATTCAGGGGATATCAACTGAAAGCCGAAATACATCAGCGTTGGAATGGCACCTGACATCATCAAGGCGGCGACCATCAGACCGATGAAGAAGAATAAATATATCGCACCAATACCCCGCATAACCCCTGATGCCATTTGCAGTTGCATTTCATCAAAGCTCAAGCCTTTAAACAGACCAATAGCCAGTAGAACGCAGATAGCGAGTATGAGCGATAAATGAGGCACCCAGCCAAAACCAATCATGGTAACGCCCATAATGGCAATGACAATGGCAGAAATCATAAATGCCAGTTGAGGTGAAATTTGGGTTAATATTTTTGGAGGCATCACACATCCTTAGAGCGCCAGCGTAATCTGGCGTTAGATTGAATTTAAATATTGAATTTAAGTGGAGGCAAGTTTAATGAGTTTGTTTGGCGATTACCAATCGGATTATTGATCAAATAAGCCATCGGTCTTAGCCGCCATGACAAAGTCATTACGGTGCAAACCTTTAATACTGTGCGACCACCACGTTACGGTCGCTTTGCCCCACTCGACTAGGATGCCTGGGTGATGCCCTTCTGCTTCGGCTATTTCTGCCAGTTGATTGGCAAATGCCATCGCCTTAACGAAGTTTTTAAATTTATATTGTCGTTGTAACTGTTTGATGCCATCGACTTCAATCAATGACCAATCTGGTATTTGTTGTAACAGCACGCGTGCCTCAGTCTCATCGACTGTCGGTGCGCCAATACGGCACGCTTCGCAGCTGCCTTGTGATAACTCAGTCATCATAATATCCTTATTTTAACGATTGTTTTTTTAATACACATATACCTGTGTCGATGTCGGTTTACCCTTCTCTAAATATTTAACACGCCAAAACTATTTTTTAGGCCACTAACTGGTTTTAACTGAATATGTAGGCTGGAACAATCCGAGTGTGCGGGCTTGCTTGATTACGCCCATGATGTCACTATCGACGATGTCAAATAGCGTATCTAAATCGTCGATGATGTAGTAAATTGGCTGAATTTGATCGATACGATACGGCGTACGTAATACATCCAATAAATCAAAGGCTCGATACTCTGGGCCGTTTTTTGGCTCATCACTCAGCGCGTAGATCGTCTCAGAAGGTGAGCTTAGAATGCCGCCGCCATAGATTCTGCGATCTTCACGGCGGCGCCCAACCAAACCAAACTCAATGGTAAACCAATAGAGCCGTGCCAAAAACCACCTTTCTTCTTTAGTCGCATTAAGACCAAGCTTGCCATAAGTCTCATTAAACGTTGCAAACGCAGGATGGGTCAGCAGCGGGCAATGTCCGACGATTTCATGAAAAATGTCAGGCTCTTCGATATAATCCATGTCTTCAAATCGACGGATAAAAGTCGCCACAGGAAATCGCTTATCAGCCAGCAGTTTAAAGAATTTGCCAAAGCTGATTAATGCAGGAACAGCCGCTGTCCTCCAGCCTGTGGTCGCTTGTAGTACTTCATCAATGTCACTTAGCTGCGGTATGTGCGTGGTGGGGAGATTTAACTTCGTTAAACCTTCTATGTAGGCTGAGCAAGCACGATTGGGGATTTGATCGGCTTGACGCGCAAGCAGTGCTTGCCACATGGCATTGTCATCATCACGGTAATGAATATAACCATGGCTATCTGGTTGATGTGAGATGTAAGGTGGCTTTTTATGAGTGGCGTCGTCATGAGTAGACGCATCAGTGCCTATAGCCTCGACTTTAGAGATGAGTGTGTCATTCACACTGACTGTGTTGTGAGCAGTGGTATGTTGTTGGCGTTCCATGCCTATACTCCTTTTATTGCGATCAATCTTTTACTTTGCGATTAGTAAGTTTTTGATATGAGTAACGTTACGACCAGCGACCTACATATCAATCACTGACTTATCACTCACTTATTTCAGTTACCTTATTGGTAAGTAAAAGGTTGATAGGGACAAGACAAACTCCTTTTGCCCTGCCCATTTATCATGTTTAAAAGATTTACTGAGTTAAAGCCTGACTGAAAACTACGGCGTTTCCGTTTCTTGTTGACCAACCGTGCCGCGGCGTACTTGATCGCGCTCGATGGATTCAAACAGCGCTTTGAAATTACCTTCACCAAAGCCTTCTTCGTAATCGCCTTTACGTTGGATAAATTCGAAAAACACGGGGCTACCCAAGATGGTTTCAGAGAAAATCTGTAGCAATAGACGTGGTGTGCCGCTTTCAGTCGTACCATCTAGCAAGATACCGCGCATTTGTAACTCAGAAACATTCTCGCCGTGGCCTGGTAGGCGCTCATCAAGCATCTGATAGTAACTATCATTTGGCGCCGTCATCAGCGGAATACCAGCGGCTTTTAACTTATCGATACTAGCAAACAAATCATCACAGGCTAAGGCAATATGCTGGATACCTTCACCATTGAAATGCATTAAATACTCTTCGATTTGGCCACCGCCCTGCTTTGACTCTTCGTTCAATGGTATACGGATTTTGCCATCAGGCGCGGTCATGGCTTTACTGGTCAGACCTGTGTATTCGCCTTTGATATCGAAATAGCGGATTTCACGGAAATTAAAAATACGCTCATAAAAGTTTGCCCAATAAGCCATGCGACCACGGTACACATTGTGGGTTAAATGATCGATAACCTTAAAGCCATGCCCAATCGGGTTTCTATCAATATCAGCAAAAAACTCAAAGTCGACGTCATAGATAGACTCACCATCTTTATAACGGTCAATTAAGTAGATCAGCGAGCCGCCGATGCCTTTGATAGCAGGTAGTCTCAGCTCCATCACGCCTGTTGGCACGTCTACTGGCTGAGCGCCCATCTCAATGGCACGCTCGTAGGCTTTTTGAGAATCTTGTACGCGAAACCCCATACTACAAGCACCCGCACCGTGCTCTTCAACGAAGTAGCTGGCTTGACTTTTTGGCTCACGGTTTAGGATAAGATTGATGTCACCTTGACGGTACAAAGCGACGTCTTTTGAACGATGGTTGGCCACATGCACAAAGCCAAGCTGTTTAAATAACGCGTCGACCGCGTCGGGTTTAGGGGAGGCGAATTCAACAAAATCAAACCCATTTAGGCCCATTGGGTTGTCAAATAAATCTGCCATTGTCATCATCCTTAATTTCAATTGGTGGTATAAAACACAGTAAAATAGTATAAAAAAGTACTTTCAATCAATAATTCTTATTGACGATGTATTTATATTAGATTAGCTTTATTTATAAGACTAATTGTTTTTTATGATTTATTTATCAGGTTTACTTATGAATATCAGCATTCGCCAATTAACCGCTTTTATCAACGTCGCTGACAACGGCAGTTTTACTCGTGCCAGCGATCAGATGCATTTGACCCAATCTGCCGTCAGTGGCTTGATTAAAGAGCTAGAATCCAGCCTCGGTATCGTGTTATTTGACCGTACGACCCGCCAGCTGTCTTTGTCAGCCGTAGGACGGCATTTATTACCGCAAGCTCGGCGCATCTTGAATGAGATGCAACTGTTTGAAAATGAGGCCAGTAGCTTGACAAGCTTAGCGCAAGGGCAAGTACGGCTTGCCGTTTCACAGTTTGCAGCTTCCTCTATGCCAGCAGTCATCGCCCAATTTGCCAAGAAGCATCCTGAGATTAGTGTGTCGTTATTGGATTGTTCGGCAGAAAATTTGCTCAGACACATTCAAGATATTGAAGTGGATTTAGGGGTTGGTACTGAGCTTGGTTTTATGGAGACTGAGGACGATATCAGCGCCGATTTGTTGTACCAACTACCGTTTTGTGTGGTCACACCGGATAACCATGCGTTGGCGCAAAAATCTGAAATCACTTGGCAGGACTTACTGGGTATTCCGCTGATCACGCTGCAAGGCCCCTTTATCGAGCAAGTAACGGCAGAGCTGGATGACAGGGTTGCGACCCATATCCAGCAAGCTCGCTACAAAGTAAATTTTATGTCCACCGCCCTTGAGATGACCCGCCAAGGCTTTGGTATCACCTTGTGTCTGCCCTATATGCCTGAGGTCATTGACTGGGTCAGCGCCAACGGCTTACAAATGAGGCCATTGATGCAACCTTTTAAAATGCGTCAATTTTTTATATACCAACGCTCTTCTAGAGCGATGTCCCCTGCCACCATTGCCTTTAAGGCATTCTTGCAGACCTATTTTTCTAGCCATTTTAATGACTTACAACGTGTCTAAGTGTTGTCCACTCAAGCGTGACTCGCGCTTATATACGTCTAAAAAAAATAATTTTAGCCCACTATTTGGTTAATTATTCAAGATAACTGAATCTCATATTGAGTTAACCGTCAATTTGCTCTATGATTTTTGCCGGTTCGATTTATATTTCTATAAGGAAGCAACATGTTTGAACGTATCGACTATTACGCTGGTGATCCAATTTTAGGGCTGATGGAAAAATTTTTGGCGGATAACAACCCCAATAAAGTCAACTTAGGCATTGGTATTTACTATGACGAAAACGGCGTACTGCCTGTACTCGACTGTGTAAAAACTGCCGAACAACGCATTGCAGACCCTATCGCTCCTCGCCCGTACCTCCCTATGGCAGGCTTGCCAGGACACCGTAAAGGCTGTCAGGAGCTGCTCTTTGGTAAAGACGCTCAAATCTTAAAAGACGGTTTGGTGGCGACTATCGCAACGATCGGTGGTTCTGGTGCCCTAAAAGTCGGCGCTGAATTCATCCATGACTGGTTCCCGCAAGCTAAGTGCTACGTGAGCGATCCTACGTGGGGCAACCACATTGCCATCTTTGAGGGCTCTGATGTTGTCGTTGGCAAATATCCGTACTACGACAAAGCCAATAGTAGTGTCAAGTTTGATGAGATGATTGCGTTCTTTGAGACGTTGAATAAAAATGATGTGGTCTTGCTCCACCCTTGCTGCCACAACCCAACGGGTATGGATTTGACCCGTGAGCAATGGGATACGGTACTAAACGTGATTCAAGCGCGTGAACTGATTCCATTTATGGATATTGCTTACCAAGGCTTTGGCGAAGACATGGACAGCGACGCTTATGCCATTCGTAAAGCCGTCGATATGGGTTTGCCATTATTTGTCAGCAATTCCTTCTCTAAAAACTTATCGCTGTATGGCGAGCGTGTTGGTGGTTTATCGGTGGTTTGTCCAACCGTAGACGAAACCGAGCGTGTATTTGGTCAACTAAATGCTACCGTACGCCGTATCTACTCAAGCCCACCGTCACACGGTGGCCGCGTCGTCGATATCGTGATGAATGACGAAGCGTTACACGAACAGTGGGTTGGCGAAGTGTATGCGATGCGTGATCGCATCAAAGCCATGCGTTTCAAGCTCAAATCCGTGTTAGAAGCCAAAATTCCTAACCGCGACTTTGATTATATTACCCGTCAAAATGGGATGTTCAGCTTTACCGGCTTAACACCTGAGCAGGTCGAACGTCTACAAAGCGAGTTTGGTATTTATATGGTCTCTAACTCACGCATGTGTGTGGCTGGCTTAAACACCAGCAATATCGATTATGTTGCCAATGCGATGGCAGACGTTTTAAAAGACTGATTCGGTTTTGTAGCCAATGACATGGCTTAGAAAAAACAGATAATAACAGACAAGGCTGAGCAATTTAGTTGCTCAGCCTTTTTTATGCGCGGTGTTTTTTATGCACGGTGTTTTCTCAACTAATAAAAGTGAATAGCAACCCACCACATCCGCCCTGCGTAACACGAGTGATAAAAACTCTGCATAAAAATCCTTGCAATATACGCCTCTATAAATTACATTATTCATAAGTGGTTAACTATAACGTAATTTATTATTCATTCTTAGCAAGGAGCCCCTCATGTCAACGACTGACACCGCCCTCACCTCGTTTATCGACATCGCGAGCGATTCTGATTTCTCTATTCATAATCTGCCTTATGGCATTTTTAGCGACACTACCGATGGCAAACGCCGCGCTGGTGTGGCCATTGGCGAGCAAGTATTGGATCTGTCTGTCATCGAAGCAGAAGGTTTGTTAAATTTAGAGGGTGGTTCCTATTTTGATCAACCCACCCTAAATGCTTTTATTGACTCTGGTCGAAATAACTGGACCCAGGCCCGTCACACCATTCAATCACTGCTATCTAGTGACAATGACACCTTACGTGACAACGCAGACTTGCAGAAAAAAGCCCTGTTTAAGCAAGCAGACGTCACCATGCACCTGCCTGTGCAAGTACCAGGCTTTACAGATTTTTACTCTTCTAAAGAGCACGCAACCAATGTGGGTACTATGTTCCGTGACCCGAACAATGCGCTCCTCCCTAACTGGACTGAGATGCCAGTTGGCTATAACGGCCGTGCTAGTACAGTTATCGTGACTGGTACAGATGTTGTACGCCCATCGGGTCAGCTAAAACCAAATGCCGATGAGCGCCCTGTTTTTTCAGCCTGTAAGCGTCTGGATTTTGAGCTTGAGACCGCTTTTGTCGTCGGTAAAGGCAATAATATTGGTCAACCGATTGCAGTAGATGATGCTTTTGCGCACATCTTTGGCATGGTTTTGCTCAACGATTGGTCAGCCCGTGACATACAAAAGTGGGAATACGTGCCTTTAGGCCCATTTAACGCCAAAACGTTTGCCTCAGAAGTGTCCCCTTGGATTGTGACCATGGATGCGTTGGCCCCTTTCAAAACCTCATGTCCAACCCAAGAGCCAAAACCGCTTGCTTATCTGAACGAAAAAGACACGGATAATAGCTTTGATATCAATCTATCGGTAGAGCTACTACCTGAAAATGCTGAGAGCGCCACGGTGGTTTGCGAAACCAACTTTAAATACATGTACTGGTCAATGGCTCAGCAGCTCACCCACCACACCATCACTGGCTGTAAAGTAGAAGTGGGTGACATGATGGGCTCAGGTACCATTTCAGGTTCAACGCCTGACTCTTATGGCTCAATGCTAGAGATCGCTTGGAACGCCACCAAACCCGTCACACTCAAAGGTGGCGAGACCCGCAGCTTTATCGAAGATGGCGATACCGTGATCATGAAAGGCTATAGCGAAAAGAACGGCATTCGTGTCGGTTTTGGGGAAGTACGCGGCAAAGTATTACCCGCTATCAACTTTGATTTTGACAAATAGTATTGACACATAAAACAGGCGTGCAATGAATCAAACCGAGCTACCAGTCATCTCACTTCCTGTACTGGTGGCTTGTTGAGTGACACGCCTTATCAAAAGGAGTTTGATATGAGCTTTAAAATTGAAAAAATCCATCATGTGGCCTACCGCTGCAAAGACGCCAAAGAAACCGTTGAATGGTATCAAAAACATCTAAATATGGATTTTATCCTCGCATTCGCTGAAGATCATGTACCCTCGACCAAAGCCTTTGACCCTTATATGCATGTCTTTTTAGACGCGGGTAATGGCAATGTTTTGGCGTTTTTCGAGGTGCCCAATCAACCAGAGATGGGCTTTGATCCCAATACACCAAACTGGGTTCAGCACTTGGCACTCAAGGTTAAAGATCGTGAAGAGTTGCTGGTGGCTAAAGATCATTTAGAAAAAACGGGGATCGATGTGATCGGGGTGACCAATCATGGTATCTTCCATTCTATTTACTTCTTTGATCCCAACGGTCACCGCTTAGAGCTGACCTATGACGACTCCGCTTCCGAATCAAAAATTTCTATGATCACCGAAGAGATGAAGCAAGAGATGCTTGATGAGTGGGCACGTACCAAACGCGCACCAACGCATACTCAATTTTTGCATGCTGAAGAATTGGCTGAGGCACGCGAGGTAGTCCCTGTCGGTGAGTAAGCCTCACTTGATGCACCCTACTCCCTAAGGTAGCGCCTGTGTTCTTGGCTATGCCACTTGATACCGCTGCGCTATCGCTATTATTTGCTCAACCACGTTACGTTGTTTACTCATTGGTAGCTGCTCTGTGGTTCCGATGATTGTAATGGCGTACTCTAGTGGCAAGCTTTCGACAGAGGGCTTGTCATTGCTAAAGGGCTGAGAAGCCGTAATACTGGTAAGTGGGGGCAAGATTATAGGTACTGTGATGGCATTGATACCCATCAACATATCGCCCGTGACGGTCGCATAACCTTGGGTGCGAATCTTAGCTTGCAGTTGGGTAAAATTTTGCCATTTATCGGCTATTACCGCGTCATTTTTTGTCTGCCACTCTGCCATGACCAATGGCTTAACAATCTTGTCAGGTTGATAGCTCGCAAACAACTGTCCTGTCGCCGAGGTCGTCAGCGGCATACGTGAACCAATACGTGTAATAATGCTAATTGGGCTGTCCGGCTCAACAGATTGTATGATGATAGGGCCTTCACTAAACCATTTAGCGATTTGTACCCCGCAGTTGAAAATGTCTTTTATTTCACTAGCAACCTGCGTGAGACGCTCCAATACATTGTTTTGATTGTATCCTGTGTGCCCCAACGCTGCCAAGGCATTGACCCTCTCGCCTAGTCCATAGCGGCCATCGCTAAGCTTACGGGCGTAGTCTTTACGAATGAGACTGACTAAATAACGATGGCACTTTGCCGGATGCATCTGCATCACTTGGCCGATGTCCTTTAGCATCATAGGCTCGTTGTGCTCAATGAGAACATCTAATATCGACAGTCCAATCTCGAGTGACTGCACGCCACTTTGGTTTTTGCTCGTGGCAGAGTTATCTATAAGGCTTTTGGCTACTGGCATGGGTTGCTCGATTAAATATCAATTAAATAAAAACGTGACTCAGTAATACTTGTCGTTGACTGTGTGAAATAAGCTTGGTATCAATCATTATAACGTCTTATTCTACAGTCAACATACCACAATAAAAGGAATTAATAATGATGAAACTTTACGGCTACTTTCGTAGCAGCACCTCTTACCGTACTCGTATCGCCTTGAATTTAAAAGGCTTAGATTACGATAATATCACCGTTAATCTGGCGCAAGATGAGCAGCTAGAGAAAGCGTTTCAATCCATCAATCCTCAAGGATTGGTGCCTGTTCTGCAAGCTGACGACTTATTGTTGTACCAAAGTCCGGCTATTTTAGAGTGGCTGGAGGAAGTCTATCCTGAAAATCCCTTATTACCTAAAGACCCAGCTGGTCGTATGCACGTGCGCGCTATGAGCGCCATGATTGGCTGTGACATTCACCCAATCAACAACCGTCGTATCTTACAGTATCTACGCCATGAGTTGTCAGTAGATGAGAAGGAAGTGATGGCATGGTGCAACCGCTGGATGAGTGAGGGGTTCGCCGCTTTAGAGAAACGCCTAGCGACCGATAAAACTCGTGGAAAATTCTGCTACGGTGACAGCCCTACTTTTGCAGATTGCTATTTGGTTCCGCAAGTCTCTTCTGCTCACCGCTTTAAGGTGGATCTTAGTGCTTATCCTAATATCGTCGACATCGATACGCATTGTCGCACGCTAAAAGCATTTGCAGACGCTGATCCTACGGTGCAACCTGATGCGCCAAAAGCCTAATAAGTCTCAAAGCATTCCTGTAATGAGTGTCTAACGCCAGTGGAAACCAATGGGAAAACGAATAGCCACTTAAGAAAATTTTTTATTCTCTGTCTAAATGCGTTAAACCCTATCTCTTTAATCCATAAAAAAGCAAGACAGCGACTGTCTTGCTTTTTTGTGTCTTGTTAATCATCTTAATACTTGGCGCGGCTGCTTACTCAGTCGAAATGGAAGCCTGCACCGATCGAGGCACCTGCATTGCCTTGCGTATCTGCGGTACCGCTTAGCTTCATGACCCAACGACCGTCATTAGATAGTTTAGAGAAGCCGATAGCAACGGCGCTTTCTCCATTGTACGTACCCACACCGCCTCCTATCATCGACTTACCTGAAATATAGGCTTGTGGTAGTGAGGACATCGCCATGGCGGCTGAAATACCCGCGTTTGCATCGTCTTCAACTTCACCAATTTTATAGCCTAATTGATTCATGTTGTCACCTAGTCTTCTACTAACCGCATCTAATTGACCGAAGTTCACGGCGTCTCGAGCTTCTACCCCATCAGCAACACCAGTCATACGCTGATTGCCTGCATATAGACCTTGAGCGGTCATACTTGGACCATCTTGCATACTAATACCGTTGCTGTTGATAACCGTCGTACCAGCGGTCACACTATCTACGTTAATGTTACCATTCAAGTCAAATTTGATGCTACTGCCCTCTGCGGTGGTCGTTATGTTGTTACCACCTGTGAAGCTTAAGACGCTAGCATCCCCGACTGGTTTGTTGATATTAGCACCACTGTCTGCCCCAAAATTGAGACCAGCATCGAGCCTGTCCTTATTGGCCGCGATGTTTGTAGTATTGGTGCTGATATTGGTGGTGTTAGTGGCAATATTAGTGGTGTTAGTGGTGATCGCCGTGGTGTTATTTTGTACGTTTTCATTGATTGCAATCGTACCTTGTCTGATAGAAGCAATCGCACCATCAATATTGCCTTGACCGGTCCCGCCGATATTACTATTGGTAAAAGTACCATCTAGCGGATTGTAGACGGTATTACCGCCAATAATGCTGCTGATACCACTGCCTTGTGCATAGAGCTGACCACCGTTGATGGCATCTTGGCTGCCTGCTGTCACCGCACCATTTTGAACATTGGTAATCTTGTTATCAGCGGCATCAATGCCACTTTTAGTGACGCTCGGACCACCCGCAATAGTGAGACCGTTATCGTTGATAATGGTATCACCCGCTGTGACGCTAACCACGCTAATATCTGGATTTAAATCAAAGCTGATATCATTCGGGCCAGCAGGTACCGCCGCCGCACTTGCACCTATAGCAGCATTATTGACTAACGTTCTAGACACTTTAATGTTGCCATCTTTGCTATTCATATCAACCGTGCTTCCTTGTCTGACCATGGTAGCAATATCACCTTGAGCTGTGACCCCCCAACCTTGATCTAAAGCAACGGCGACTTCGTTTAATTGCCCGACGTTTACGGCATCAGTGTCTAGAGTGCCTTTACCGACATTGCGGATTGGGTTTCCACCATTGTCTAAACCACGGCTGCTCAGCAAGACCGTTCTACCAAAGCCATTATCAACAAAGGTAAAACCTGTGCTGTTCATGATGCTATCCCCTATCTGCATACGACCATCGTCGCCCAAGTCCAATTGGTTGTTGAGACGAACCTGAACACCAGTGGCAGAAGCAACGGTAGTAAGATTACTATCACCGGTCACATTGATGGTATCTCCTAAGGCGAATTGCTGGTCGTTGGCGCTATTGCCATCACCAATTTTGATGCCTTTAGCGATGTTTTCGTTAGTCTTAAATAACTGACGACCGTTCACTGCGTCCTGACTAGTAGTGCTCAACAATCCATCAGCCACATTCGTGATTTTATTGTTGCCATTGTTAAGCCCATTGTTCGTCAGCGCCACTTGGTTGTTATCACCGTTATATAAAGTGATACCCGCATTATTAACCTGAGTATTACCAGTGGTGACACTTCCTGTATCACCAAGGTTAATATCTTTAGCCAACCTGACAGTTAACGTATCAGCGCCATTAGCGGTGACACTAATGTTTTTCGTCGCTGGATCAGCATCGATAGTATCGCCACCTTTAACCGTGAGCTTTTGACCAAGCTTGCGGTTGACGTCAGTCCCACTATCCCCGCCAAAGTTTAAGCCTTTATCCACTGTGGTAGTCGTGGCTTGTAATTGACCAAAGTTCACGGCATCGCTATCTAACACACCGGCAGCAACCCCTTTGATCTGATTACCACCATTGTCAAGACCGGTGCTGCTCAGTCTGACGGTACTGCCTTCTAGGAAGCTGACACCACCAGTGTTTACCAAGGTGTTGCCTGTAGTCACTTCGGTAAAGGCAACCTTGTCCTTTGTAGACACTTTAATACCATTGTCCTCAGCGGTGAGAACAATATTATCCCCTGTTAGGAAATTGGCAGTATTGTCTGTTTTATCCAGAGTTTTGACATTTTGACCATCAATCTGTGTGATGACAGTCTGTATAGCGCTGTCCGCTTTTACTAGACTGGCTTTGCTGGATTCACTCAAGTCCACTGCGTAGTCAGTCATGTTATTGGTATCCGTAGTAGAACTTACCTCTACTGCAGCAGAACCTGCTGAGGTTTTAGAACCCTTGGCATTAACGGTATACACATCTTGACCGTTATCACCTGTCGACTTCGCAACATCAGCAACGTTAGTACCTGCAACCACTTCTGTTTTAGCAGCGGCAGTTGAGCTGTTCAGCTGACTGACATTGACAGCGTCTTTGTCTAAGACACCCGCTTTGACGTTTGTAACTTTCTTATTACCCGCATTGATACCAGTAGTCGTCATGCTTGGTCCACCGTCAATGTTAAGACCGCTACTAGATAGAACGGTAGTAGAGAATGGGTTTGATACAGTAACACCCAAACTACTAACTCTCGTGTTAACGAGGGCATTACCTGTTCTAACACCTAAGCCATCAACGGTTGTATTTAATAAGGAATTACCTGTTGTGAGACCAGAACGATCAAGCGTCGTTGTCCTTCCTAGTCCGAAAGGAAAACTCGAACCCATCTTAACGCTACCGTTGCTGCCTAAATCAAGATCGTTATTAAGCTTGACTTCTATTTTGCCATTTCTTACTCTTGTGTCGATGTTGTCATTAGAACCAACTACCTCAACTTGCTCTCCTAGCTGTTTCATTACCGTTTGACCATCAGCAGCTTTTAAACCAAAGCCTTGGTTAACCTTAGTATTGGTTTCAAATAACTGACTGCCATTGACTGCATCGGTGCTAGCTTCGCTTATATCGCCCGCAGCGACGTTAGTCAGTGTGACTGGGGAGGTTGAACCCATGCCACCTAGTGTTACACTAGTTTTGGCTAAGTTATTATACTGCACTGAATTATCTGCTTTAATCAGACTGTCTTTAGTATCTTGACTTAAATCAACCGCGTAATCAGTTAAGTTAGTGGTATCAGTAGCGGCGCTTACTGTTACTGCTGAAGAGCCTGCTGAGGTTTTAGTGCCATTGGCATTAACGGTATACACATCTTGACCGTTATCACCTGTCGACTTCGCAACATCAGCAACGTTAGTACCTGCAACCACTTCTGTTTTAGCAGCGGCAGTTGAGCTGTTCAGCTGACTGACATTGACAGCGTCTTTGTCTAAGACACCCGCTTTGACGTTTGTAACTTTCTTATTACCCGCATTGATACCATTAGACTTAGTAATACTTGGGCCATTGAACATGCTTAGACCATCACTGGTCAACGTTGCATTAGATAATGGATTTGTACCTGTTACCGTCACACCAAGTCCACTAACTGTAGTCACACCGCCCATTGCTAGACCACCTGTGACCATGCCCAAGCGATTAACTTGAGTGCCACTAAAGATATTACCTGTACTGATACTGCCGTTGCTGCCTAGATCAAGATCATTATTGAGCTTGACTTCTATTTTGCCATTTCTCACTCTTGTGTCGATGTTGTCATTAGAGCCGACGACTTCTACCGCTTGACCTAATGATTTTTGTACGACATAACCATCAGCAGCTTTTAAACCAAAGCCTTTATTGATAGTAGTCGTGTTACTTTCGACGGCTTCATTCGTCGCATGCAACTGGCTGCCGTTAACAGCATCGGTACTGGTTGCGTTGACAGCGCCTGCGGCGACGTTAATGATCTGACGTTCATTACCAACTGAACCAACACTCATTACCCCTACTGGCGCTGAGCCTGCATAAGTATAAGGCGTTCCGTTAATAATAATTCCAGTTTCAGTGGTGGCAGCACGATCAGTAGATAAATTGCCTAGCACAATACTGTTGTCTTGAGTGGTTTTAACCTCGTTACCTAGAACAAAAGTATTGTCGTTACCAACCGTATTGTCATTACCCATCACGTAACTGCCTGAGCCAGTGATGGTGTTAGGATCACCAAATGCACCTGAATTGTTGCCTGTTACGTCATTCTCAGTCCCTATGGCGATTGAGTTAGCACCGCTCACTGTATTGCCTTTACCTATCGCTATCGACTCTTTACCGTCCACTACACTTCGATCGCCTAGAGCAACAGAACTAACGCCATTTGCTTCTGAACTAAAGCCCATAGCCGTTGCCCATTGTTTAGTTGCCTTAGAGCCAACACCAACTGCGGTGCTTTGTACTGCACTAGCGAGCGTACGCGAACCAATAGCCGTACCTGTCAGAGTAGTAGCTTGCGCACCTTCACCTAAAGCCACTGAACGCTCGCCTAAGGCTTTAGCATTGACACCAATCGCTGTCGCATTTTTATTAGTAGCTTCAGCTTTAAAGCCAACCGCTGATGCGTTTGCACCTACAGCTTTAGAGAAGCCGCCTAACGCTAAAGCACCATCACCATCCGCTCGAGAGCGACGACCTAGTGCTGCACTATCTTCGCCTCGCGCACTAGCAGTAGGGCCAACAGCTGTCGCACCTAAACCATCTGCACTACTCTTGACACCTAGCGCAACTGATTCGCCACCTTTAGCCTTAGCCTCAAAACCTGACGCCAAACTGCTACGGGCTGTTGCTTCTGCACCAGCACCAAAGGCACTAGCCTGAATACCGTTTGCAAACGCATTCTCTCCAACAGCGGTTGAACTATCACCGTTTGCATTAGCATTAGAGCCAACCGCAAGAGCATCAATGCCTGTGACTGACGTGGTGTATGGCTGGGTACTGCTAGAGCGAATAGGGAAATCAATGCCAGCAACGATCGTATCTAATGCTTTGAGCTGGGCCACGTTCACTGCATCACTGTCTTGACTACCGGCAGCGACATTGACGATCTGACGAGCACCGCCCTCAATACTGCTTCCTACTGAAACAGCACCGTAATCTGCGCCGCTTTGTGTCGCTGTGATGGCGGTGGTCGCTCCCATACTTGCGCCTGTTGGAACATAGCCATCTGCGCCGCCTGCCACATTAGCCACTGAACCTGCACCAAGTGCGACTGATCCTTTTTCACTTGCTGAAGCACCGATACCAAAGGCAGAAGACGCGACACCAGATGAAGAGGACTGTATGCCAATAGCGGTAGATAGTGCACCTTCAGATAGCGACTTTGCCCCAATAGCTATGGAGGCGGCACCACCTGACTCAGTGTTTACCTTATAGCGCGGCGTTTCAACCAAATCACGACCTGTATAGGAGAAGAAAGTAGTATTGACATCGCCGCCATTGAGTGTGGATGCTGAGGTCCCATTGATATTGGCTTTTGAGGCATCATCTAGATCATCGCCTCCAATAGCGATAGAAGACGCACCTTTTGACACGACGTTTGCACCGATAGCGATAGACTGTTGTCCACTAGCTACGGTGTTCTGCCCACTCTCTCCGCTACCAATAGCGATGGCTTGACCACCCGTAGCAGTTGCATTGCCGCCCATAGCCATAGCATTCGGTCCGGTTGCGCCATCGTTATTGGCATTACCAGTAGCGGTTGAATTGACACTATAGTACTTGGTTTTGTTGGCAGCGACGGTATTGGTTAAACTATGCAGTTGTGAGCCATTAACCGCATCTTTACTACTAGCATTAATCAACCCGTTAGCTACATTAATTACCTTGTTATTGCCATTATTTAAGCCGCTACTACTCAAAACGACATTATTGGCTACACTACTAGCCGTGATTTTGATACCAGAGTTGTCGACTAAGGTATCGCCAGTTTTGAGGCTGCCATCAGCACCAAGATCGATATTTTGAGCTAGTTTGATGGTTAAAGTATCACCTGTACCAAAGACACCAATGTTGCCATTCGTTAGCGGTCCTGTTGCACCGCCTAAGATATTGAGTGTCTCACCATCACTGCGTGTAATAGTTGTAGCATTATCCCCTTCAAACTTTAGCGCTATTGAACCTCCTGAGCCACCAGAGTTAGAATTATTGTTGTGACTGTTGTTACCAGGGCTATGACTGTGGACACCATGACTGCCGTGGCTATGACTATAGTTACCCTCATGATGATTGTCAGTACCTGTCGCATTGGTTTGCATACCAAAACCAGCAGCCAGCAGTCCTAGTCCAATAGCACTTAGGCGTAATTTATTGACAGAAGCCAGATTAGACGTTGTATTGATGGTAGCGTTAGAGTTAACACTAGATTTGGAAGATTTGCCGCGTCCCTTTGCATATTCACCGACTGCGGTAAAACAACTTAAGGCTTCATTCCAGATGACTTTATAGATGCGGTTCATGATATGTACTCCCTTACAGATTTGTCAGATTTGAAAAAATCAGAGATAAAATCTATCTTTCAGAGAGTCGATATCACAAAATAAAACGGGGTATAAGCTTATAATCCTATCGCCTTTTTTAGGCGGTCATTTGCATTAAAGTTAACAAGACGTTTTTTCTTGTAAGTGTTTATCACCCTCTCTATATATTAGTATTACCGAATATATAGAGAGTAACAATGCAGCCTATCCGATGATTAATACCACTTATCGGTTATATTCTTATAAATGAATATAATGTTTTTAGCCTTTATTGTCTGTACGAACTTACCTTCCGTGTCTCATAGGCAGTACTATCTGCACCGTCAATCCTTGTACGCCATCTTGGCGATTATAAACATTGATATATCCCTTATGTGCCATCACCACAGCGTGGACAATTGCTAACCCCAGCCCATAGCCCCCAGTTTCTCGGTGACGGGCAGAATCAAGGCGTACAAACGGTTGAAAAATACGCTCTAGATCTTTATCTGCAATGCCGCCGCCTGCATCTGTTATATTGATTTGAATAGCAGGTATCTTATTAGCCACCTCTATTTTTTTAACGTCAGCCATCACCACTGAATCAGAGGCCGTGTGCATAAAAGCATTGCGGATGACATTTTCAAGGGCACTGTGCAACTGTTCTTGATTGCCAAGCACCGTCCAAGAAGTTATTGGAGAATTTTTTGATGAAAATTTGGGTGATTGCCATTGCCAGCTCACGTTTTTATGTTGAAACTCAAAACAAACATCTTGTCCAATCTCACTGATAATCTCAGAGATATCGACCGCTTCACTCTCTAGACTATCGACAGTGTATTGCTGCATTTGTAAAGATTGGATATGAATGATCTGTCCAATCAACTCATTCATACGTGTAGATTCTTTATCAATGCGATCAAGGTAACGGCTGGCATTAGGAGCAAAGTCGCGAGTCAGCTCAGTGGCAACTTCCAGACGCGCCAATGGCGAGCGTAGCTCATGTGAGATATCACTTAACATCTGCTTGCGTGCCAGCTCACTCTCAGCCAAGCGCGTGGACAGTTTGGCCACATCTTTGGCCAATAACCCCAACTCATCATCCCCCATTTTGGATAGATTTGGTTGAGCCTGATAGTCGCCGTCAATCATACGGTGCACCGTGTGTTGGACACGGCGAATGCGCCGAGTCAGCGTACGACTGAGCCAGACACAGACTAAGACACTAAAAACAATAATCAATAACAAACGTATCGGAAAGTTGCCACGTTGCAGCTCTATCACATCTGAGAAACGCAAATGTGGGCGCAGCTGTATAATGACTGTCTGCTTGTCTGGCAACACAACTGTCACGTCAGCCAATTCAGGGCGATTATCAGGGTCAGCTAACGTAGCGCTACGCGGTACCATTGGGGATAGAATATGGTTTAAAACAGACGGCTTATCACGCGACACACCATCGTCGTCTTTCGACTTTTTAATAGTATCCAATTTGGACATGGCTGGTACTGACTGTGCGGTTTGTATGGATGACGAATCTATCGTTTGATTATCCTCTTGCATACGCTCTTGCCTGCGCTGCTCACCCCTATCCAGATAGCGCGGAAACATGATGGCCCCTTGCTCATCATAGACTCTAACCTGACTCATCAGCCAACGGTCTTGACGATACATCTGCCTGACTGTCGTCAAATCTCCAGCTTGTAACGCGTCAACCATCTCCTGACGCTTAATCAGTAAACGGTCAATTTGCACATCCATGCGAGCCGTCAGCTCTTTCTCAACCAGCCAACGCTCCACTATAATAGACAAAACAGAGGTCATTAAAATCGTCAATAACAGACTTAAAAATAGACGCCAAAAAATGGTGACTCGTACCTTAAATATAGGCGTTTTCATCATTGAATCCATCATTAAAGTACCAACTGATACCCTTTCCCACGAACCGCTTTGATCGGTTCATCGTGAAAAGGTTGTAGTTTTTTACGCAGACGCGAAACATGAACATCAAGACTTCGATCAAACGGCTGCAATTCACGCTGCAAAACATGCTCTGACAGCCACGTCTTACTGACGACCTCACCCTTTTGTTTAAGCAGCGCGACCAACAGATCAAACTCGGTACCAGTCACTTGTAACTCTGTGCCATCTATCTGGCAAACTCGCTGATTTTGATCAAGTTGTAAGCGACTTTCAGGTAAAGGCATGTGCTCCGATGCAGCCACATTAGTACGTTTAATCACTGCATTGATGCGCGCCAGTAGCTCTCTAGGATTGCAGGGCTTGGTAATATAATCATCAGCGCCAAGCTCTAAACCAATGATACGATCAATCTCCTCCCCTTTTGCCGTCAGCATGATCACGGGGATATCACTGATACTTGGTAATTGACGTAGCACACTCAGTCCATCGATTTTTGGCATCATAATATCAAGTACCAGCAAGTCATAAGTCACAACCTTACTATTCGCCGTCTTAAGTTTCTGAATCACTGCTTCTCCATCGTGGACGCAATCGCATGTCACACCATGATTGTGCAAATACTCTTGTAATAACTGAGTCAACTCTTCATCATCGTCGCCTAACAGTATATTTGGCACGTCTGTCTCCTTCAGCGTTACCTAGCTTTATCGCTCATATTATCAGGCATGTGCTGATCAATACGCCATAAACGTTACCTTTCTTAATATTTCATAAATGTTCGTAACCTTTAACTGTCGTAAGATAGCCACTATCAACAGTAAATATGGCACTTATCTATTGTCCTAAAAAATGCTGAAAAGCTGATACTGGCCAAGTAAGACCTTACTGTTCATTTAACCACTCCATATAAAATTAAGTTAAATAAGGGATATCATCATGAAAAAACTACTATTGGGCTCAGTAATCGCCATATCTAGTGTATTTACCGTTACTGCGTGTACTAGCGTCAATGCAACCACTGACACAGCGCCCAAGACCAGCAAAATGCAGCATAAAGATGGGATGAAAAAAGGCGGTATGAGAGGCCCCATGTCCCAGTTGGATCTGACTGCGACGCAGCAAGCACAAATCAAAGCCATCATAGAAGCAAAACACGGTGACTATAAAACCGATCGCGCCCAACACAAAGCAGAGCGTGCGCAAATGCACCAGCAGGTGCAAGCGCTGACCAATGCAAGCACGCTAAACAACGCTGCCGTCAATCGTTTGGCCAATCAGCAAGCCGCTAAAGCAAAACAGCGCTTTATCGAACGCATACAAATGCAACACGCCATCTCTCAAGTCTTGACGCCTGAGCAGCGCGACAAAATGGCCAAATTAAAAGCTGAAAAAATGGCTAAAGGTCATAAAGGCTCAGAACACCGTAAAATGCATGGTAAACAGCACCAAGGTATGTAAATCATCGTTAAAGACAGAATGACATTCATGCGTCATGTCTGATAGTCTAAGTGTCTTATAGTACTAAGTGTCATCAAATCAAAAAGTGCATCGTATAAACGGTGCACTTTTTTTCGCCTACCACCATACACCCACCCGCTCATTGTGTACCCAATCAATGACTCCAAAATGATACCAAATGGCTTCTAGCAGCTGTAACAATACTCGCAGTCTGAACAAGATAAAAAGTAAATTGTCATAAACACCTTTCTCCCACTCCCTATTTTCGCTACTATTCAGATACCTTTATCTCTTTGTCACTTGATGAGCTCAACTTCTTGTAAGCTTACATTCCCACTCACGTAAAAAGGACTTTGCGATGTCACAATCACTTTCTTATCGTCAAACGGCTCAGCAAAATAAACCAAAAATTAACACACTCCTAACATCCAGTATCTTATTTATCAGTAGTACGCTATTTTTGTCTGTCTCCGCGCATGCGGCAGATCCAACCACTTCAGTCAATAACGCTACGGTCAACACCACCGCCATCAATACCAGCGCGATAAACTTAGCCATCATGGCTGACAATCCAACCGTCCTGTCTGAAACCAAGCGCATCACCCGAGCAAAAACCAGCACCCTTAAATCTACGGCTAACACTGCCCACAATGCTAATAGTGACCAAGCCATCTATTCTGAAGATGCCATTCATCATCCAGTTTGGGCAAAGAATGGCATGGTCGCCACCCAAGAAGCGCTGGCCTCTGATATCGGGCTTCAGATTTTAAAAGATGGCGGTAATGCTGTGGATGCTGGGGTTGCTGTTGGCTTTGCGCTAGCCGTTACCTTACCACGCGCAGGCAACATTGGCGGTGGTGGTTTTATGATGATTTATGATGCCAAGCAGGACAAAACCGTGGCACTCGATTATCGTGAAAAAGCCCCAAGTAGCGCCTCTCGCGATATGTATCTGGATAGTGATGGCAATGCCGTTAGTGATTTATCTCGTTATCATGGTCTCGCCGTTGGCGTACCGGGTACAGTCGCAGGACTGCTCAAAGCGCTAGAAGATCACGGCACAATGAGCCGCGAGCAAGTCATGGCACCAGCGATAGCATTGGCAGAGGATGGTATCGAAGTCACTGCTGGCTTGTCTGAATCACTCACGGCATTAAGCGAGCGCTTACAAAAGTGGCCAAGTACCAAGAAGGTGTTTTTTAAAGCTGACGGCAGCGCCTATCAGCCGGGCGAGCGCTTGACGCAACCGGAGCTTGCTCGTTCACTCAAGCTGATCGCTGCCAAAGGAGCCGATGGATTTTATAAAGGTGAAACGGCCAGTAAATTGGTAAAAGCAGTCAATGACGCGGGCGGGCGGATGAGCTTACAGGATTTGTCCAACTATGAAGCCATCGCTCGCGAGCCTGTAAAAGGCGACTACCGTGGCTATGAGATTGTCTCTATGCCGCCGCCCTCCTCTGGCGGTATTCATATCGTCCAAATCTTAAATATTTTAGAAGGCTATCCGCTAAAAGACTACGGACAAAACAGCGCCCAAGCCATTCACTTAATGGCGGAGGCCATGCAGTTGGCATATGCGGATCGTGCTGAATACTTAGGAGATTCTGATTTTATCGATGTCCCTGCCAGCGGTTTAACGTCACAAGCTTACGCTGATAAGTTACGAAGTTTGATTGATCCAAACAAAGCCACGCCAGCATCGACAATTAAGGCCAACAATCCACTCCCGTATGAGAGTGATCAGACCACACACTTTTCTATTGTCGACAAGGATGGCAATGCGATAGCGAATACATATACGCTAAACTTCTCTTACGGCATGGGTCTGGTCGCTGAGGGGACAGGTATTTTATTGAATAATGAAATGGACGATTTCTCTGCCAAGCCGGGTGTGCCGAACGGTTACGGCCTACTAGGGGGTGAGGCAAATGCCGTTGAAGCCAATAAGCGTCCGCTATCCTCTATGAGTCCAACGCTGGTCTTCAAAGACAGCAAGCCCTATATCGTCACTGGTAGCCCAGGTGGTAGCCGCATCATTACTACGGTCACCCAAATCCTCTCAAATGTCATCGACCATGATATGAATATCGCCGAGGCGACTCACGCACCGCGCATTCATGACCAATGGTTGCCCGATGAGATTCGTATCGAAAAAGCGCTCAATGTAGATACCATCAAAAAACTAGAATCAATGGGGCATACGATTAGCCCAAAAGCCGCGATGGGCTCCACGCAGTCGATTATGATCACCCCGAATGGCGTTTATGGATCTTCTGATCCACGTATTGTCGATGCGGCGGTGGTTGGATATTGATTTATTAATACCTGTCTCTTTATATAGACAGGGCAACAAACATCAATATAATTTAATTTTTTCAAAAAATTCGTTGTCTAGTAACAACTTTGGTTTGGCATTTACTTCTTTCAAACCCACTTTATGTTGCATCATAAGCTCAATTAGATTCATTTGATCGATCAGAATAAGACTGTGCGAATCAGTTGAGCTGGCATATTCCTGTGCAGGCTTGGTAAAGCTTGTTGTGGTAATAAACAAACCATGATGATTGGTTTTTTGTGGTGGGTAAGCGCCTATAAAATTTCTCAAATCGCCGTTAGAGATATTATTGCCGGTGCTGTACAGTTTGGCTTGAATGTAATAGTTATGCACCTCGCCATCTGGGAAATCCTGAATAATAAGGCCATCAATACCATTGTCGTTTGAGCGTCCTGTATGACGAGAAGTTAAGTTACTTTCGGGGCTTTCAATTTCTAAAGAGCGTTCAATCAGTTTCAGACAGAACCATTCGAACTGTAAGGGCGATAAGCTCTCAATCTGAGCCATAATCATGTCCGGCGTTACTTTGACGAAGTCATTGCCAACGGTGGCATCCGCATAATTATTCATAAATATAGATGTTCGACGCTGAGTCTCTTCTATTAAATGATTAACAAGTGCATCACCATTTTTACCATACGCAGCAATATTTACTTTTTGCAAATCCGCAAAAGCTTTATTATCAAAACGCTTTAAATTGGCAATGTAGTCACTGTTTGGGATACCTTCACCGATATACTGAGTAAAATTGTTTCCAGCTAACCAAAAGTAGACTTTACCAAAAGGGTCTAAACGTATGATATTTTTTGGCGTTACTTTTTCATCAAAAGTAATAAAATTAGCGAAGTTTTGATTTAAATTCGGTACCAAGCTAAACTTATCCTCTTTAACCAAACCCATCGCAGATAAGCACAATAAAATCAAATCAATAATTTCATCATAACAAGGTGAGCCGTCATGACATTCATGACGTACGTCGTAATTACTCATGTAATTGATTTCTTTATGATCGTTTACAATTTGCGCCGACTTTTCAAACTCTCTATAAAACACAGTGCGACCAATAGTATTCCGTGTACTTAGGTTTTTTATGGTTTGTATTCCTGCATTTAACATGTCACCAAATGCGGGCAGCTTCGTAATATTACTCATAGTGTTATCGTCTTTTTTTGACTGCCTGTACAGTGTGCGTGAAAAGTATAGTCACCTTTATCTTAATAACTTAGTAACAAATGTTTATACTATCAATTATTAGAGCAAAAAGCATCAATAGTTCGCACTTGAGTGTAAGAAACAAACGGTCTATCTAATAGCAATTACTAAATTCAAGCAGTGGCCGTCTACGGCAAATAATGGTATTATTACCGACCTAATTTAAAACGAATACATACAACTTTCACTGTATTATTTGTCTCATTTTTTCTTAATAAAACATTGATAATAATAGCTTTATTTTATTATTAGCCTCTTTTTTGCTCGTATCCGTAAGAGTCCTCTATGGCATTTGTACACCTTGGTATTCACAGCGAATATTCCATCACCGATTCTATCGTACGTATTAAGCCGCTGGTCAAAGCCGCCGCGGCTGACAATCAACGCGCGCTTGCGTTGACTGACTTATCCAACCTTTATGCGACGGTGAAGTTTTATCGTGCCTGCCTAGGCGCTGGTATCAAACCGATTATCGGCAGTGAAGTCATCATGGATAATGAAGACACAAGGTTAACCCTGCTTGCGATGAACAACGAGGGCTATCAAAATATTACCCGTATCGTCTCGCTTGGGTTTACCGAAGGACGCGCTGACCCTGTCAATCATGGCACGCCGGTCATTAAGCGCAGCCATATTTTAGAGCATGCAGCAGGTGTGATCGTACTGCTCGCTGAAAAATCAGACGTGGGTCAGGCCTTAGTCGGCTCTATGCCAGAAAAAGCCGATGAGTTACTCGCTGAATGGCAAGCGCAGTTTGACGATCGCTTATATTTTGCCATCAAGCGGACCAATCGCTCAGGGGAAGACGCGTTTATTAAAGCCGCTATTCACTCAGGGGCCAAACACGCCATTCCTATCATTGCCCACAATGATGTGCGGTTTTTAGAACAAGATGATTTTGATGCGCATGAAGCCCGTGTCTGTATTGCAGGCTCCTACGTTCTTGCTGATCCAAATCGCCCGCAAACCTACTCAGATGAGCAATACCTTAAAACTCAAGATCAAATGTCACAGTTATTTGAGGATATTCCTCAGGTTATTGACAATACCTTACGGTTAGCCACACGCTGTAATGTGACCTTGACGCTTGGCATTAATGTATTGCCTGACTTTCCAGTACCTGAGGGTGAAACGATTGAGTCGTTTTTTCGCGCAGAGTCCCAGCGTGGCCTTGAACAGCGCTTAGACAAGCTCTTCCCTGTTGCCGAGCGTCGTGACAACTGGGGTGACTTTCGTCAAAGATATGACGAACGCCTAGAGTATGAATTGAACATCATCCTATCGATGGGCTTCCCCGGCTACTTCCTCATCGTTATGGACTTCATTCGCTGGGCAAAGGCTAATGGTGTACCCGTAGGTCCTGGTCGTGGCTCTGGTGCAGGATCACTCGTTGCCTACGCTTTGAACATTACTGATCTTGACCCTATCCATTATGATCTGTTGTTTGAGCGTTTCTTAAATCCTGAGCGTGTCTCCATGCCTGATTTTGATATCGACTTTTGTATTGAAGGTCGTGATCGAGTTATTGATTATGTGGCGCAAACTTATGGTCGTGACGCGGTTTCACAGATCATCACCTTTGGTACGATGGCAGCAAAAGCGGTGGTGCGCGATGTGGCGCGCGTACAAAGCAAGTCATACTTCCTCGCCAATAAAATATCTAAGCTGATCCCTAAGACACCCGGTATCACGCTGAGCCAAGCACTTGAGCAAGAACCACAGCTTAAAGACTTAATCTCCAATCCTGACAACATGGACTATGAAGACGCCCTTGAGATTTGGGAGATGGCCATTAAACTTGAAGGGGTGTGTCGCAATGTCGGTAAACACGCTGGTGGCGTCCTGATCGCACCGCATAAAATCACTGATTTTAGCGCCATTTACTGTGATGACGACGGTCATCGCGTCAGTCAGTTTGATAAAGATGATGTCGAGGCCGTTGGACTGGTGAAGTTTGACTTTTTAGGGTTGCGTAATCTAACCGTCATTAACGCGGCGGTTGAAAACATCAATCTACGCCGCGCTAAAGAAGGCGTTGATGCCTTGGTATTAGAAGATTTGCCATTAGATGACACCAAAGCTTATAAGCTGTTGCAAGACGCTAAAACCACGGCCGTCTTTCAGTTAGAAAGCATGGGTATGAAAAAATACTTAGCCAAATTACAACCGACCAATATCGAAGATGTGATCGCTATGTGTGCGCTCTATCGTCCAGGTCCGCTCGATGCGGGCATGGTAGAGATGTATATCGACCGTAAACACGGCCGCGAAGAAGTCATTTATGATCATCCCAATCTTGAGCCAATTTTAGAAAACACCAACGGCGTTATTGTGTATCAAGAACAGGTCATGCAGATCTCGCAAGTGATGGCGGGCTATAGCTTAGGCGGGGCAGATATGTTGCGCCGCGCCATGGGTAAGAAAAAACCCGAAGAGATGGCCAAACAGCGTGATATTTTTGTGACAGGTGCCACTTCCCAAGGCATTGATGAAGTCACCTCAGGCGGCGTTTTTGACTTGATGGAGAAGTTCGCCGGTTACGGTTTTAACCGCTCACACTCGGCAGCTTACGGCGTTTTGGCTTATCAGACTGCCTATCTAAAACAGTACTACCCTGCTGAGTTTATGGCAGCAGTCCTAACGTCTGATATGAACAACACCGACAATGTCGTCTTCTTTATCAACGACTGCCGTGAAAACTTTGGGTTGTCCGTGGTGAATCCATCGGTTAACCGTAGTGAGTGGCATTTCGTTGCTGACACCCCGACCAACATTATTTATGGACTTGGGGCTATTAAAGGCGTTGGTGAAGGGGCGGTAGAGTCCATTGTGGAAGCCCGTCGCACGAATGGCCCTTTTAAAGACTTATATGACTTTTGTCGCCGAGTAGACATCAAAAAAGTCAACAAACGCACGCTTGAAGCGTTAGTAAGCGCAGGCTGTTTTGATGACTTTGCAGCGACACTACGACCTGACTTGCCAGCAGACGCGGCTTACGAGATCCGCGGTGCATTGATGAGTCAGTTGCCAAGTGCTGTGCAAGCCGCTGAACAAGACCGCCAAAACCGCGAGATCGGTATGATGGATTTGTTTGGTGAGATGGATGGCGTGGTCGCCGCGCCACCATTGGTAATGACGCCAGAGCTCATTTGGGGTGATAAGCATCGTCTAAAGGCTGAAAAAAACACCTTGGGACTATACCTGACCGGACACCCCATCAATGAGTATTTGGATGAGCTAAAACGTTATACCTCAGGCATACGACTAGATAAACTCACTGATACCGGCTATAACGGCAGCTGCTATTTTGCAGGCCTTATTATCGATATTGCCAATTTTGGTAATCGCAATGTGATTACCTTGGATGATGGGTCTTCTCGTCTTGAAGTTAGCTGTTATGCCGAGCGCTTTAACCGTGTTAAAGAGCAGCTAAAAGTCGATGAAGTGGTTATTATTAAAGGCAGTATCCGTGAGCGTGATGGACGTTTATTTGCGCGTCTTGATAGTGCCATGAGTATGGTTGACGCGCGCTTGCGTTGGCTCAAAAAAATCAGTATAAAAGTTCATGGTAGCGACGTTAACTTGCTCACACGCTTGCAACCTTTACTCAAATCAGCACAAGCAGACATCATACCTGCACCGCGCTTAGCGTATAACAGTGAGCAGGACGAGCAAGGTGGCCATAGTAACAATAGCGTTTATGATCCTGCTATGGGTGGTAGCTTGTACGATGAAGACGGTAATGATTTATTGGCTTTAGAAAATGATATGAGTCAAGATGCGCTGCAAAATGGCAATAGCTATGCCAATAATGCGTTGAGTAATACCGATACGTCCATTAATGATAACTGTCTGCCACTTGGGCTCAGCATTTATGAGGCGTTCGGTATTGCGAATGTTGGTCTATCTGAGCATTGGCGCATCTACCCTAACGACGACAACTTACAGCAGTTAAAGGGCATGGTGAGTGAAGATAACTTACACTTCCATTACAACTAAGGCTTTTTTACCGCAAAAAATCTGTCATAGCGATTTTATTACTTTAACTTTCAAAAACTGGATATAAAACTATGGTTGACATCCCACGTAATACGGTGACTAATCAGACTGAGGAAATTGTTAATCATGAGCAATTTGAAGATATGCGTGACTTGCTAGAAGAAGATTTTGCTGATTTGATACAAGTGTATATGACTGACAGTCAACAGCGAGTCGCGTCCCTACGAATCGCGCAGCAAGAAAACGACAATACCAACGGTTTTGAAATTGCCCATGCCCTAAAAGGCGCGAGCGCCAACTTGGGTACCACGCAACTGGTGAACCTTAGCAGTCAATTACAAAAACTATGTTGTGAACACCGCATCAGTGAGCAAACTGCACTTATTGAAGACATCGCAGTAGCACTACAACGTGCTGAACAAGAAATAAATCAACGTTTGGGACAATAAATGAGTAACGATTATTCATCATCTACCGCCTCAGCACCCCAAGCTTATAGTGTGAGTGACTATCTTGCTTGTGTGCAAGTGGTCATGGTTAACACAACATTGCCCGCCAACATTGGGTCGGCCGCCCGTGCCATGCATACCATGGGTTTATCACGTTTGACGGTCGTTGACCCTAAGCGGCCGATTGATGACACCAGTGTTTCTCACGCTGCCGGTGGTAGTGATCTGTTGTCATCCGCAATGATAGTACCTACCTTAGAGTCTGCGTTAGCGGACTGTCAGCTTGTGTTTGCCGCCAGTAGTCGTAGTCGTCATTTACCACGTCCTGTGGTGACACCAACGCAAGCGGCCAAGATTATGTTTGATTTTGTCGATAAGCAGTCCACTCTCGATATAGCCAATGACAATGCAAGCGCTCCGTCCTCAAGCAAACCAAATATTGCCATCTTATTTGGTCGTGAAGATCGTGGCTTGACCAATGAAGAGTTGGCTTACGCAGACTATCACATTCAAATCGATGCCAACCCAGCCTATCCCGTTCTCAATGTCGCCTCAGCCGTACAAGTCATTGCCAGCTTTATCTTTGCTTACGCGCAGACACACGCTCAAACGACCAACAACAACCTAGATAACAACTTGAGCACAACGGCTCAACCAACAGTAGACGTCCATATACGTCAGCAATGGGATGAGCCAGCCATTACCCAGCAGCAGCTGCAACAGCTTACTCAGCGTATGACCGAGCTGATGGTTCAGCGCGGTTTAGCAGACAGCGAGCACTTAAAATCATTGCCGTCGAGACTCTCCAGACTGGGCTCGCGATTACAGCTTGACCAAAAAGAATACCAGCTGTTAAGTGCTGTGATTGCTAAAATCTCAAAAGACTAGGCAGCCGATTTAATCTTAAAGCCAACCATAGTTAAAATACTTTAAAAGCAATATAGTGCAGCTAGCATGAGGTTTTGACAGCCTATTAGTAGTATTCTGACCACTAAAATTGATGCTAGGGCGTGTCCTCAATCAATCGATAGTCATCTAACTGGACTAAAAATGGCTAAATTTTGCCGCTGTTTGACTGCAATTTATCACCATTTTTAAAATGAGGACACGCCCTAATAAACTGATATTCGTTTATCGGCAATTTTTTTTGATGGCTCATCACTATATTTTGTAGTGCAAAGCTGCTATAACTGGAACAGCGCAAGCAGAAATAAAATTTCACTAACATTAAAAGATAATAGTGATAAATTAAGAGAAAGCTGTAAGATTTTTTAGAAACGACACTTTACCGACGAATAGATAGGACGCTTTATGTCACTGCCATCCAAATTGTTCAAATCGCTTACCCGTATCAAAAAAGAGCTCAAAGAAGACATTGATGCGGTGTTCAACCGTGACCCTGCGGCACGTAATAGCCTGGAGGTCATACTGACCTACCCTGGCATTCATGCGCTTATCTTACATCGCGGGGCGCATTGTCTTTGGAATAACGAACAAAAGCTGGCAGCACGTGTTGTCTCATACGGCTCACGCATCATGACTGGTATCGAGATTCACCCTGCCGCAAAAATTGGCAAGCGCTTTTTTATTGACCACGGTGTCGGCGTCGTCATTGGTGAAACCGCTGAGATTGGTAATGACGTCACGTTGTATCATGGTGTGACGTTGGGCGGGGTCTCTTGGAATAATGGCAAACGCCATCCAACGCTAGAAGATGGTGTCACAGTTGGTGCGGGTGCAAAAGTTTTGGGTCCATTTACCGTCGGTAAAAACGCAAAAATAGGCTCAAATGCGGTGGTGGTCAAACCTGTCCCAGCAGGCGCCACCATGGTCGGTAGTGCAGCCCGTATGATCTCAGACCATCATGATGAAAAAGGCAATCCCCTCACCACCAAAGTACAAGATGCCAAGCAGCAAGAAAAAGTAGCACAGGCCGGTACCGCAAATACAAACCAGACTAAAAACTCAAATGCCAGCACAGCACGCACCACCGCTTTTCAGGCTTATGGTATTGACCCCTCTTCACAAGACCCTGTCGCAGAAGCGTTTGCTAAAATGCTCGAGCACATTCAACAATCAGAAAATCGTCTAGATCAGCTACAAGCCGCGATGTGCCAACTCGATCCTGATTTTTGCAAAAAAGAATACGATAAGCTCTGCTTAGAAGACTTAGATGTCATTGGTCGTGCTGAGGCAGATGAAGCCGACGCGACATTAAAGTAAAACGTCTACCAGTCTTCAGCTTCCTTCCCCCATTTTGGAGAGAAGGAAGTCAGTTAGGTTACATGTTCTGCTCAGACTTCAGTAAGAAAAATACGCAATATTGTTGATAACAGCTTTCTCGTTTGAATGGTCTTTTAACTGCCTAAAAAACCAGTCGTTATCAACTCCTCAATGCCAGTTTTTTCATGCGCTTTGAATGGGTAACGATCTGACATCACTACCCACTTAGATGTCTCATTTTTGCTTAGGCTATTTTTGGAAAGACCCACATTCACGAGCAGTATATCAATATCCATGGTGACTTTTTTTATAGGCAGCGACCGTTCTGTTGAGCGTTGCCTATGACAATCACATTCAAATTGTTTTAGCACTTGCTGTAGCTTTTGCAACGTTGTGGACGATTTTAGAGACAGATAGACACACTGATTGGTATAGTCAGGTTTTGGCAGCGCAAGAGTCGCTGTAAAATCCGGATTTTGAAAAGCGCTAGATAGCTGCATTTCACCTAACGCTGCTAGATGCTCGCGCACGATCGGTAAATACGTCTCAGCGTGATAATTACTCCCCAAAGCCAATACGACAGCCGTCAACGTTTGCGCCTGCAACGCTTCGGGCGCACGCTTTTCTAACTTCTCAAAATTCAAGTCAGCCAACTTTTTATACATCGTTAGATTGATGGTTATCAGCGTGGTTCACCGCAGGCTCATCAGAGGAAGCGGCGGCATGACGAGTGATTTGCACACCAACCGCATCCGCTTGCTGAATGGCAGTCGGCTTGGCAATACTTAACGTGACTTTGTGACTGGCATATTTAGTCAGCAATTTGTCTGCGATTTGTCCAGCCAAATGCTCAAGTAGCTTCGCTTTAATGGCTTGGCACCACTCGCTCACATCATCACAGACCGCCTTATAGTTCAGCGCATCAGTGACATCATCCGATTTAGCGGCACGCCTGATATCGGTCTCAAGCGCGATGTCGATCAATAATGGCTGAGTGATCGCGCGTTCCCACTCATACACGCCAATCACCGCCTCTACTTTTAAACCTTTTATAAATACTACGTCAGATTGGGTATGAAACATGCTGTCATCCTTGTTTGCTAATTTTTAATTCACATTTTTAGTGGAAGGTTTTTATTTAACTTGCTGCAACGCCTCTTCACGTAGACGCTCAGCTTTTAATACTTTACTGGGACGATGGCGCCACAAATCAATGCTGAACAAGAGCAGACCCAACCAAATCAACCCAAACACCGCCAAACGATGTAAATCGAAATGCTCGTTATAATAAAACACCGCTAAGAAGAAAATAAAGGTCGGGGTCAGATAGTTCATAAAACTTAAAATACTATAGGCCACCAGCTTGGTCGATTTATTAAACAGTAACAACGGTATCAAGGTAATAGGACCTGCAATCATCAGTAGCCAAATGCTTGGACTGAACCAAAAGCTCAGCTGACTACTGACCACATCTGCCTGCCAAAACCACCACAGACAAATCGGCACCAACATCGTTGTTTCAACAAACATGGCATCGACAGCCGTCAGAGGCGTTTGCCGTTGAATCGTACCATAAGTGCTAAAACTAAAAGCCAAGATGAGCGATATCCAAGGAAGACTACCAATCATCACCACTTGGATAACCACAGAGAGTAGCGCAAAGCCAATGGCGATCCATTGCAAAGGTCGCAAGCGCTCTTTGAATAAAATCATTGATAAAGCCACGCCCACCAACGGCCCAATAAAATACCCCAAGCTGGCTTCAAGTATACGGTCGTGATTGACCGCCCATACATACGTGAGCCAATTCGTTGCGATAATCAAACCCGATATAAAAGAAAATGCGATCCATCTTGGGTTTTTCTTTAGGGTATCGACCCACCCCCAGCGTTTGGTGACCACCAATACGATAAGTAAGCACATGAATGTCCAGACAATCCGGTGGCCAATGATCTCGGTTGCATCATAGGCAGCCAACTGTTTAAAATATAACGGAAAACCGCCCCAGATAAAAAAAGCAATCAGCGCGGTTACGATGCCACGTCTGGTCGTTTTAATAGGGACAGCCGGTTTCTTGACGACGTTTTGAGTAGTCATAAGTCAGTACAACTTCATTTAGAGCAAAGCGTATTCTCGCGCATGGTCGCCTAGTTATGATTATATTTTTAGGTGAACCGCAAAAACACAGGGTTACTACAAGTAGGACACAAGTTAAAAAGCAATGTGCGAATGTCCGTATCGACATCAACACATTGCTAACGATAACCACTATTTTGAAACACATTTATCTAAAAGTCAGTAAATAAGCACTATTACCCTATGGATGAGTCTATGGGTGCATGACTTACTTTCTTAAAAGCGAAGCCATCAAGCATTAAGCGCTCGCATCATCAACTTGAATGGACATACCAATTTGATTGGCAAGCTCAGCAAATCCTGGGAAGCTGGTATTGACGGTTTCGACCCCTTCAATGACAATTTGCTTTGAAGCCCGTAAACTGGCAACCGCAAAACTCATGGCAATTCGATGATCATGATGTGAGGTAATTTGGCCACCACCAAAGATAGGGTGACTGTTATTGACGTTGCCGCTTTGACTTGCAGCACCGTTACTTGCAGTTCCTTTGCCTTCAATGATTAACCCATCATCCGTGACCGTACAATCAATGCCAAGCGTCTGCAAACCGTCGGCCATAACCGCAATGCGGTCGGATTCTTTGACCCGAAGCTCTTTTGCCCCCGTCAATACCGTGCGGCCTTTAGCACAGCTAGCCGCAATGAATAACACTGGAAACTCATCAATCGCCAGCGGCACTAAGTACTCCGGTATCTCAATACCTTGCAGGTTTGAGCTGCGAATCGTAATATCTGCGACTGGTTCACCGCCTACATGTGTCTCATTACTCAAGCTGATATCGGCTTGCATTAATTTTAAGATATCAAGAATGCCAGTACGTGTCGGGTTAATACCCACTTGCGTGAGGGTCAGCTCACTACCTTGACTGATGGCAGCAGCCACCATAAAAAAGGCCGCTGAAGAGATGTCAGCAGGTACGGCGATATCACCACCTGTCAGTGTGCCGCCGCCTGTTACACTGATGCGGTTGCCTTCTACTGTCACAGGGTAGCCAAAGGCTGATAGCATACGCTCGGTATGGTCACGACTGACTTCTGGCTGAGTCACCGTTGTGGTGCCCTCGCTCCATAGACCCGCTAATAGCAAGCAAGACTTAATCTGTGCAGAAGCGACTGGCATATCATACGCTATGCCTTGTAATGGTTTGCCGACCGTATCTCGTCCAGTGATGCTGAGTGGCGCGGTCCCACTATGCCCCGTACTTTGTATGACAGCACCCATCATACGTAGCGGTGCAGCCACACGCTCCATCGGTCGTTTGTTTAGACTGGTATCCCCAGTCAGCACACTATCAAATGGCTGTGCCGCTAAGATACCAGACAGCAGGCGCATACTGGTCCCAGAGTTACCCATATAAAGCGGGGTTTTGCTCGGTTTTAAGCCATGCATACCAACCCCATGGATGGTTAACTTGCCGTTATCAGGCCCTTCAATACTCACGCCCATGTCACGGAACGCTTGCAACGTCGCAAGTGCGTCCTCTCCTTCCAAAAATCCAGTAACCTGTGTCACGCCTGTTGCAAGGCTACCCAGCATAATACTGCGATGAGAGATAGACTTGTCACCAGGAATGGTAATCGTGCCAGAAACGGTGTTGCTTGGCGTAATAATATAAGAAGCTGACATGGCAGTAGTATCCGTATAAGGGGTGCTGGCTAACATATGGCCAAAATGTCGCCGCGCGGCTTGCGCACGGCCCAAAAGTCCCATCAGGGCGGTTGAATCTTTATTAATGATAAGCTGGCGCATGGTTTGTAGGTAGACGCCATACTCGTCAAGGGCACTGACAATCGCGCTTTGATTGGCAAAAAATATATCGTGCCACATCTTAGGGTCACTAGCAGCAATACGGGTAAAATCGCGAAAGCCACCAGCGGCATAGCGAAACATATCCAAATTGTCATCATGGCTTGCCAGCTGCTCAACCAAATTAAACGCCAGTAAGTGTGGCAAATGACTGGTGTGGGCCAATATCGCATCATGATGATCAGCGGCCATTGACATAGCCGTTGCCCCTACCGACTCCCACAACAGGCGTAGCTTGGCAATAGAATTCTCATTGGTCGTGGGTAGTTCACAGATAATAACGCTATGATTGACAAACAAGTTAGCGCGCCTGGCATGATACCCTGAATTCTCAGCGCCAGCAATCGGATGCGCTGGCACCAGGCCCACTGGCAAAGAAGTAAACACCGCTTTGGCCGCCTCAATGATATTGAGCTTGGTGCTACAGACATCGCTAATCATGCAATCGGTAGCAAGCTGCCCGTCATCCATCGCCTGTTTAATATCACTGAACACTGCTTGTACCGCCTGTACTGGTACCGCAATGACAATCAAATCACTACCATCGACCACCTCACTCAGTCTTGAGCTGCCCGCATCCAGCAATCCTTGTTTGATGGCTTCTTCTATACTTGGACCATGCCGATCGACGGCGACTAAGCGCTCACTCAAACCATTGTCTTTAATGGCTTGTGTAAGACTGGCACCGATTAACCCAAGTCCAATCACACAAACTTGCTTAAATAATGGCGGCTGAGTGGTTAAAAGGGGGTGATTATTATTCTGATGATTTTTTTGCTGACGACTCACGGCTTTTCTCGTTGTGCAAACGAACGTTCATTTCGACAAAACAGTCTAACGTTCGTATCATAAAATTTAGTGGCTAACAGAGAGACTTATCTCTTTGAAAAAGATAGTTACTTTATCAGTCTTCGGTCAAGATAGAGCGCAAGGTATCAATCAAACGCAGGTTATCCTCTGCTAAGCCGACGGTAATACGCAGCCAATTAGGTAGACCATAAGCGCTCAGTGGCCGCACGATAACACCTTGTTCCAGTAACGCTTGGTGAATCATAGCAGCCGTGGTGTCCTCCATCTCAAATTTTACCTCGACCATAATAAAGTTGGCATGTGATTTAACAAACCCCAATCCGAGCGCGTCAAACTGTTTTTCCAACCAACGCATTTGCTCATCATTTGTCACTCGAGTTTTTTCGATAAAGTCCTGATCGGTAAGTGCCGCCGCGGCCGCAGCAAGTGCCACACGACTGACATTAAATGGCTGACGAATGCGATTGAGTAAATCTGCTACCGGTACTGAGCTAAGTGCATAACCGACACGCAGACCTGCTAATCCATACGCTTTAGAAAACGTACGGACAATCACCACATTGTTAAATTCATCTAACAGCGCGCGATTGTTACTTTCAGGGCTGTATTCAATATAAGCTTCATCTAACACTACCAACACCGAACTTGGCACACTAGCCACAAACTCGCGTAGCGCTTTACGCTCAAGCTGAGTGCCCGTTGGGTTATTAGGATTGGCAATAAACACCATCTTAGTACTGGGACTGTCTTGAACCGCCTGACTCATTGCTTTTAGATCATGACCAAAGCGATGAGCAGGCACCTCTATAGCCGTTGCCCCCTGCATTTTAGCCAGCATCGGATAAATAATAAACGCATACTGACTATAAACGATGGTGTCATCAGCACCTACAAAACTACGCGCCAAAATATCAAGCAAATCGTCAGAGCCATTACCTAAGGTAATCTGATCCGCATTGACATCGTTAAAATCAGCCAAAGCTTGTTTTAGATAGTACCCATTACCATCAGGATAACGCGACAACTGACCCAATTGCTCAGTCACTGCCAACGTCACATGCGGTGAGCAGCCCCTCGGGTTTTCATTACTGGCCAGCTTTACCACATCTGAGATGCCATACTCACGCGTCAACTCTTCAACAGGCTTTCCTGTTTGATAAGGCGCCAACTCTAAAATACTGTCATAGGCCGGCACTAGCGGTGATAAATTTGACTGTGTCGATTGAGGTGACTGCATGATTTATCCTTAGATGTGGTAAGACATCTATCATTGATGAAGCTTGTTGGTTTTAGTGGGCTATGACCGCTATTGATGATAAGGGCGTGGCCTCTATCCTATTTATAATACCGCTTTTGGGTAGGAGCCTAGTATACGCACATCTTTGACCAACGGACGGATATCATTAATAGCAGCACTCACATTTGCCTCATCGATATGGCCGTTCATGTCAATAAAGAAGACATAGGCCCACTTATTAGGACGTTCAGGGCGTGTCTCAATACTGGTCATAGAGACGCCATGATACGACAGAGGTTTTAAGATTTCGATCAGCGCACCCGCTTTATCATGGGCGGAGACCACGATAGAGGTTTTGTCTTGACCTGACGGTGCAATCGCTTCGTGACCGATGATGAGAAAGCGCGTGGTGTTACTTGGATTGTCTTCAATATTCGTATAAAGCTTATGTAAGTCATATTCCGCCGCAGCCACATCGCCTGCAATCGCTGCTGAATGCCATTCGTTTTTTAAACGACGGGCCGCTTCACCATTGCTCGAGACTGCCACGCGCTCAACATTTGGAAAGTTCACATCGAGCCAATGACGGCACTGAGCCAATGATTGCTGATGCGAATAAATACGGCTTAAACCATCAATTTTGGTGTGTTCAGCGACTAAGAAATTTTGATGAATCGGTAACTCAACTTCACCGATGATTTTAAGACTAGAAGATAAAAAGCCGTCTAGCGTGTGATTGACCACGCCTTCTGATGAGTTTTCTACGGGTACCACACCATACATGGCCGTGCCTGCTTCTACTTCACGGAACACATCAGTGATGGTCGTCATTGGCACCGTATCGGCCGCTTTACCAAAATGCTTAAGGGCTGCAGCATGAGTAAAGGTGCCGACTGGACCCAAAAAAGCAATGCGTTGCGGGGCTTCTAGATCCAAACAGACCGACATGATCTCACGGAACAAACGCGCCATTTTTTCATCAGCGATCGGGCCAGTATTGCGCTCCATCACCGCTTTTAGCACTTGTGCTTCGCGCTCAGGACGATAAAATATAGGATTGCTGCTGTCAGTTGCCACGTTATTGGCAATGTGATTTTTTTTGACGGTTGCCACTTGCTGAGCCAGCTTAGCGCGGTTATTTATTAACGTCTGAATCTCGCAGTCTACTGCATCAATGTTTTGACGAATACTGTCCAAAAACTCTTTTTCATTTGTGGTATCGCTGATACTTTGATTTAGATTATCCACATTTTGCTCTGATGACTGCTCACTCATTACCGCCCATCCTTTTTCTAATGTTATTACTGATTTTTATCACTGTTAGGTATTACGCTGTTTATTTTAGTACTCAACAGACAAGTCTAGCAAAAATATTGTACCTTGCTTGTCCTATCTTATACGATTACTACATACTGACAATACATCAAACGGCAAATACCGCCGCCTGACAGCTGACCTGTTCTACTATAACAAAAACTATCGTCAGTGCCCACGTGTAAATGGGTGCAAACAGATGTAAATGCGCGGAAACCAGCTAATATGGGCAAAGTGACAGCAGGTGACAGCGGTGCAAGAGCAAACTATCAAAGAACACTGGTTAAAAACTGTGTTACAGTTTAAAGCGACTACCAAATAGTAGTATATAAATAAGACCCTACCCCATAGATAAGAAAACACTCTCGTAATTGTTAAAAAAGGATAAATGATGAGCGCATTACAACAGCTTCGCACCATGACTACTATTGTTGCTGATACTGGTGATCTAACCGCCATTGCGCGCCTAAAACCTATCGATGCGACTACCAACCCGAGCCTCATTACCAAAGCGCTTGTCCATCCTGACAACCAAGGCATGCTTTCAGAAACCATGAGCCGTCATAACGGCAATGTAGATGCTGTTATTGATGAGCTTACCGTACAGATTGGCTGTGATATTTTAGCGCTCATCGACGGTCGGGTTTCTACCGAAGTTGACGCCCGTTTGTCTTATGACACTCAAGCGACCATCGATAAAGCCTTAGAGTTTATGGAGGCTTACCAAAAAGCAGGTATCAACTCAGAGCGTGTATTGATTAAAATGGCTGCTACTTGGCAGGGTATTGAGGCAGCACGCTATCTTGAAACCCAAGATATCCACTGTAACCTGACCTTACTATTCGGGCAGCACCAAGCGATTGCTTGTGCGGATGCTGGCGTGACCCTGATCTCGCCTTTCGTTGGTCGTATTTTAGATTGGCAAAAACGTCAACAAAACCGTCAAAATGTACCTGCTTCTGATGATATGGGCGTACAATCGGTGAAGCGCATTTACCAATACTACAAACAACATGGCTATCATACTCAAGTGATGGGCGCAAGTTTTCGCTCGACTGAGCAGATATTGGCACTAGCAGGGTGTGACCTATTGACGATAGCCCCTAACCTTATCGATGAGCTAGCAGCAATGGACACTAAGGTTACTCGTCAGCTATCGCCAAGCATGTCAATGGATATGGCTGATATGACTCGAGTGAGCTTAACGCGTGAAGAATTTAGTGCAGCCTATCAACAAGACACGATCACACAAGACTTACTACCAAAGGGAATTGATGGCTTTATTGGCGCTCGTGATGAGCTTGCGCAAACGTTGACGGCGATGCGTAACTAATCCATATGGGCAGTCCTTGATATCGACGTTATTTTACGAGCGTGAATGGTAGGCCACAAAAGAGAATTGCCTACTCATAATAAGTTGGCTACTATGACCTACTTTTAAACAATAAGCAGCAAGGCTTGATTATGAAACGGTTATCAGTGTTATTAGCAGGGGGTGCTCTAGCCATCAGCGCACATGCAGTGAACTGGTCAAAAGTGTCAGAAAGTCCTACCGGTTCAATTTTTAGCTTAGATTTGGACTCTATCGAAAGCTCAGATATCAATATCATAGATGATAAAAATGTCAAAAATATCACAGTGTCTATTCGTAAAACGTACCCTACGCCAAAAAACGACCTAAAAGAAGCCAAAGAAAACAGCATTCATCATAGTGATCAGCAACTGTTGATCTCTTGCAAAGATGCCAGTTATTATAAAAGAGCTTACGTTAACTACAACGCTGATGATAAAGTCACAAAGTCTTGGCATTCAGAAAAGCCCATACTGACGACAAAGGACTTTACACTCACGAATCCAAAAACGATTGGTCGCACCCTAGTTGATGAGGCGTGTAAACGCTATGAGCAGATGACTTAAAAAGTTTAAGAGTGGCCAAAATACAAAAGCGCGCTGACATCATTCAGCGCGCTTTTGTATTTGATAATAATAACTCAAAAACCTAGAATTAAGCCTTTAACACCGTATAAACTGGCACTGGAAACTCGCCATGCAAATCAACCAAATCTAGCAAGACCAATGCGCCTACCACGGTATGGTTGGCTGATTGGCAAAGCTCATAAGCCGTCGTCAACGTGCCACCAGTGGCTAAAATATCATCGACCAACAGTACACGTTCAGGTGGTAGGTTGTTTTGCATCTCAAGTGTGTCTTTACCATACTCCAACGCATAGGCTTTATTGGCAACGGGCGGTGGCAGTTTACCTGGTTTACGCAGCAAAATCATGCCTTTACCCAAGCGGCCTGCCAGCAGACTTGCAAAGACAAACCCACGCGCTTCTACCGCCCCTAGGCAGTCTACCTCATCCATCAACCCGTCTGGCAATGCTGCAAGCAGCGCATCGATGACATCATTAATATGACTGCGCAGTAACGGCGTAATATCATAAAAATCAATGCCAACTTTTGGGAAGTTTGGTACTGTACGAATAATTTGCCAAAATCGATGGTCAGTATTGAGCATGTTAGACGGATCGGCTACGTTGTTAACGGACATGGCGGCATTGCTGCTCATAATAACCCTTAGTTCATATGGCTTAGATAACAGTATTTAAATAACACTACAATATAGATCACAGTAGTGACGCGTGAACATCACTATGAATTTTGCGGCGAGTATTATAGCACAGGTGGGATAAATTTTTCGGCTTACGGCATACAAGTGGTATCACTCATCTCAAAACAGAGCAAATAATGGGCTTGATAAAAGCCAAATAATCTCAATATACAAGTGTAAACTTAACGACGAAAATCACGGTTATATGCTAAACTACGTGCGCTTTTGCAGTCTAATATAATGACTGTTACTCTAAATGAGCGTTAACAACTGACTGTAATACTGGTAATGATCGATAGGACTATTTATGAAACGTTATGAATGTATCGTCTGCGGCTGGATATATGATGAAGAGCTTGGCTGCCCTGAAGAAGGCATTGCGCCTGGTACCAAATGGGAAGACATTCCTGATGACTGGACATGCCCAGAGTGCGGTGTCGGCAAGCTTGATTTTGAGATGCTAGAAGTTTAGTAGACGACACTCTAATTAGGATGCTTCATGACCCAATCAAATGATATCAATGGCACAGAGCTGTCTGAAACCGTAGCTGAAAACTCTAGTCACTATCCAACTTCTGAGTGGCAGAAATTCGGGGCGCATCAGTGGCGTGACTCTGATCTTAGCGAACATCTTCACCAAGCAATGATCGATATCGGTGATGGTATTGAGCTTTGTGTTGAGGCAGGTGGTAATCCCGACAACCCGCCCTTATTGATGGTGATGGGTCTTGGCTCACAAATGGTATTTTGGCCAAATAATTTCATCAAACGTCTTATTGATGCCGGTTTTTTTGTGATTCGTTTTGACAATCGCGATATTGGTTTGTCGTCTAAAGTCCAAATTGAGGGTCTACCCCGTATCAGTCAACTCAAAATGATGATGCGTTTGCAAACTGGCTTGTCTAATAAAGGCGCGCCAGTTGCTTATAACCTAACCGACATGGCAGAGGATACAGCGCGTTTAATTAAAGCGCTTAACCTTGGTACCACCCATCTGCTAGGGGCTTCTATGGGCGGTATGATCGCACAGATTGTGGCAGCCCGTTATCCAAGCTTGGTACAGCGGATGGCACTGATGTTTACCACAACCAACCGCGCATTTTTAAGACCCCCAAAACCCAAGCAGTTATATACCCTGATTAATCGTCCTGAGAGCCATTCTGAGCGTGATATCGTGCGTCACAGCGTCTGGTTTATGAAGACGGTTGGTACGCCTGGACACGTGAATGTGCGTATGGTCCGTGAAATTGCCAAAATACGGTATCAACGTAACTTTCATCCGCTCGGTACGGTACAACAGCTCAATGCGATTTTGGCTTCAGGCTCTATCAGCCGATTCAGTAAACAAGTCAAAGCACCAACGATCGTACTACACGGTAGCGCAGATGGGTTGCTGCCAGCTTCCCAAGGACGCGTGGTTGCCAAGACCATTCCTAATGCCAAGTTTCATTTAATCGAAGGAATGGCGCACGACATTCCCGAGTACTATCAGCCTTATATGGTCGATTTGATTAGTAATCATTTATTGGCTAAATAGCTTTTGCTAATTTGGTTTTGAGTGAACTTAATATAAAAAGAAGGTAAAACCTGTCGTTGACACGTAGGTTTTACCCTCTTTTTTATGTTAGATCTAGTATAGTCAATCCAAAATAAAATTGGCACGCTGTGCCACGTGCTACTGGTATTGATTTCGCGCAGCCTCTGTCGGCGTAGGCACAGCACGCAAGGAAAATTAATACCAGTAGCACTGTACCTATTTTAAAGTGTGTTAACTATGTGTTGGACTTGGGTTTTAAGCAGTAAATCTAGTCACAACTGACACCAGCCCCTTCTTTATCGATGCACATCTTATCGCCATTTTTTAAGTTACCAATCCAAGCCTTGCCCGCTGTAAATACAAACGCCGGCTTACCTTTGTAGTGACCCGCAGCCGACACGCCCGCATTCGCAAAGCGAAAAGGAATCACCAGCTCACCGCCAAGATTAACAAAACCCCACTCCCTGCCAATACGTACGCCAGCCAATCCTTCAGAGAATGGCTGTACTTCATCAAAAGAATAGGTAATCATGGTCACGTTATTGTCGTCCACAAACCCCCATTTACCATCTTGCTGACGCGGTTGTAGCGTCGTAAAACGATTAGACTCTGTTTGTTTTGCTGTGGCCTGCTCATTATTCTTACTATTTGGATCACTCTTCACGTTACCGTTTTTATCCAACCAGCTGGTCGTACTGTTTTTGCTTACTCGTGCGACACCGTTTTGATAATTATCAATTTCGCTAATGGCGGCCGAAAACGGAACGATGGTTTGATTGGCGGTGTTAATGACGCCATAGTTGCCATTTCTTTTCACCACGATGCGGCCATCAGAGACGGGGCGCGCCCACCCTTGGCTTTCTGACAGCATATCATACATCGCCGGTACGACTTCACGACCCTGCATATTCAGATAGCCGACATGACTGTTGCGCAGTACAGGCAATAGACCACCCGATAGCTTATTGACATCGACTTTTTGATAGCGTGTCAAGTCGACCACCCTTTTGCCGTTACGGTCAATCAAAGCAACTGGCGCACCGAAATCTTTCGTTGCTAAAAAATAGCGACTGCTCGCTGTGCAAGAGACATTTTTATAGTAGCTTTTGGGAATGTTACAACTGGCTGCTTGTGCAGTCGGCATTGCCAATAGCACGATAGATGAGATGCTAATAGCAAAACCATATTGTAACATTGAGGGCGGTGAACTACAGACAAAAGATCGTGGTCGTTTTGATCGTAATCGTCGAAACATAAGCAAACCTAAGTGGATAGTACTGGGGTTTTTGGTAAAATTTTATAACATATTCCCATTATAAATCACAAGATTAGCAAACGCTGTGATCTGTGCCAATGTCATTCCTGTAAGGATGTTACTCGACTATACAAACACGCCATACTAAGTAGCAGTCAATATCGTGGCAACCAATTTAATAATCAGAATAAATTATGGTTTAACCATTTCATTTTAGGTTCAAAACCTCGACAATATGGCTTGGGTTAACGCCCATGTTAATAGTCTGAAATAAATAACAATAGTACGGATATAAGGACAACCTATGGCTATCGCTTCTACACGGTCTGCCCCTATTGGCTTAGTCATTGGCTGTATCATATTTGGTCTGGGTAGTTTGATCGTCGCTCACGTTGACATCGGTGGGTGGGCGATGTCGTTTTGGCGCCTAGCTATTTCAGGTATCGTATTCTCTGTCTTAGCCAAAATTACGGGGCAACGCCTACCGCGCTCAAGACGTGCTATCTTTTACAGTCTATTGTCAGGCGTGTTTTTAGGGTTGGATTTGGCCCTATGGCACGAGAGTATTTATGCCGTTGGTCCTGGTATTTCAACTCTACTCAATAGCTTACAAATCTTTTTCTTGGCGGCGATCGGCTTTTTGTATTTTAATGAACGCCAATCTATTGTTCAGCTTATCAGTTTGTTTTTAGCGATGCTCGGCGTGGCAATGATAGGCAGTCCTGAGTTTGCACGCAACACTGCCGCTACTTGGGGGTTTGTCACCGGCATCATCTCAGGGGCGATGCTAGCAGCCTCGATGACCTTTATCCGTAAAACACATGACACTGAGCCGACACCGATATTTATGCTGATGCAGCTGATTAGTATCGGCGGCGTACTAGCAATGATCGTGCCGATGGTGATATTTGATACGGGTAGTATCCTACCCAATACGTGGTCTGAGTTCGGCTGGGTTCTGGTATATGGCACCGTCATGCAGTGCTTGGCATGGGGCCTGATTGCCTACTCTATACCTAAGTTATCTCTGGCATTGACGGGGTTGTTACTGTTAACGGAACCCATCGCAGCACTGGTTATTGATTATAGCTGGCTGGGCAAACCGATTAACACTTTACAATGGAGCGGCGCCCTACTGACTATGTTTGCCATTTATTTAGGCTCATTAAAACCTAAACCACGCGCGCTACGCCGTTATCGGTTTTTTGCTCGATTTTATAAACGTAAATACAAGTAACCTGAATACTGTTTTCCAAGCAAAAGCGCCCAACCTACGTGTAGGCTGGGCGCTTTTTTAGTTTTGCTCAGTTACATATAACGTCTTAAGAAGGTTATATATAAAAGCCCATTGGTTACTTGGCCAAGGACTGACGGGCAGCCTTCGCCTCAGATCCTTGATTAAACAAAGCATTCAAAAGGATAGCAGCCAAAGTAGCCGTGCCAATACCGCCCAAATCGAAGCCGCCTAAGTGCAAGCTAAAATTACCGGTCCCCATGATGACAGTAACAGCAGCGATAATCAGATTGCTGTTTTTGCTAAAGTCGATGTGATTGTCTATCCAAATTTTTACGCCTGCAACAGCGATCAAGCCAAACACCACAATAGAAGCCCCGCCCAATAATGCCGCTGGTATCGTTTGAATGATGGCACCAAACTTTGGCGATAGACCTAGCAAGATTGCCACTAACCCTGCCACAACGAATATCGTGGTGCTATAGACTTTGGTCACGGCCATCACCCCGATGTTTTCCGCGTAAGTGGTGACGCCTGTCCCACCAAATCCTGCTGAAAAAGTGGTCGCTAGGCCATCAGCAAAAAAAGCTCGCCCCATGTAAGGCGTTACACGCGCCTTGGTCATACCTTCGACAGCCTTAAAATGCCCCAAGTTTTCAGCAACCAAAATAAAGGCCACAGGCGCAATTAAAACAATGGCACTCATCTCAAAGCGCGGGGTATGAATGCTCGGCAGGCCAAACCACGAAGCAGCTGCCACACTACTAAAGTCAATAGCCGTCCCAAAGCCCATGATGTTAGTCATCACAAAATAAGCAATGTAAGACAATACCAAGCCCACCAATAATAGTAGACGACGTAGCATACCGCGTGTAAACACGGCCACCCCACTAATAAGCAACACAGTCAATGTGGCCATCCAAGCATCGAACTGATTCGCAGACACCCCTTGGATAGTCACTGGGGCTAAGTTGAGACCAATAATCATGACGATGGCACCCGTCACGACTGGCGGCATCAAGCGCTCAATCCAGCCTGTGCCAGTTTTCATCACCAGCAGACCAATTAACGCATAAATGATACCGCAAGCCATGATGCCACCTAACGCGACATTCAAGTTATCGTTAAACCCTGCACCTGCGTAAGCGGTAACTGCAATGACAGGACCAATAAACGCAAAGCTTGAGCCCAAGTAACTTGGCATGCGCCCGCCTGTGATCATAAAGAACATCACGGTACAAATACCCGACATCAAAATGGCTAAATTAGGATCAAAGCCCATCAATAAAGGTGCTAATACAGTCGCCCCAAACATCGCAAAAGTATGCTGGACACCCAATAATATACTTTTTGACGGTGGCAAATAGTCGTTGATACCGACTGGATCACGATCTAAATCGCCCTTATACGGACGCCATGTCGGAAACCAACGCCCATTTTCAAAGTCTGGATTGGGTGAATAATGGAGGGCTGCTGACTCGACACCTGCAGCTTCTAACGCGTTTTGAGCTGACTGACTGTGAGCGCTGTTTTCTGAAGGTGATGAGTGGTCTTTTTGAGATGGCATGCGCGCTTGTCCTATGTGAGCTGAGCTAAAATAATAGGCGACAATTAATGAAAAAATGACATTGAGAGATTAATAGATAAGATACGTGGTTAGAAGTTACTGTAACTCTGACCCTCTTACATTTATAATATGCCGCCCTAATCTATTCATTTATATTGTAATATGGCAAACCAAAAGTAATATTTGGTATGATGACTATGTTTTGCTAGATGTCTGGGGCCGGATATGTTCTACTAAAAATGGTTTTAAACCGTTATGGCTCAACGTACTTTATAACAGCTCCCCCACTTACAGGATGTTACATAGCCGTTGACTCCGTGCATGATAGCGGAGTTTCAAAACAAATAAAAGTTATTATTCAGTCACCATTTGTACTCCTTTACTTTGATCTTTCACAGGCAATGCCTCATACACACCTCTTATCGGTGCCTAAGAGTGATGGCGGCCTATCTTATTCTCAATAAAAGCGCCTAAAGCATCTACACAGCGTGCTAAAGCCCTTAAAACTTTCGGTAATTTTCTATGATTAGTGTTTTTGACTTATTCAAAATCGGCGTTGGTCCATCAAGCTCTCATACGGTAGGACCAATGGTAGCCGCAAATCTTTTTTTAGCCTCATTGACAAAGCAGATAGAGCTGACTGCCATTCAAAAGATTGAAATTGAGCTTTATGGCTCTTTAGCCGCGACAGGAAAAGGACATGCAACCGATACCGCCATCCTACTCGGCTTGCTTGGACATACACCCAGCACCATTGATACACGCATGACTAGCAATTATCTGTCTCCTATTTTTTCTGAGAAAAAATTGAATCTCTCAGGTGCCCATACAGTGGCATTTGATACGGAGCAGGATATTTATTGGTACGACGATACCGTGCTTCCTTATCATCCCAATGCGTTGTCACTTCGAGCAATACTGGCAGACGGCACACGTTATCAGCAAACTTACTACTCCGTCGGCGGTGGCTTTGTGATCAATGAAGAAGATGCCAACAACCCAGACGAAGACCATGCCAGCCCAACTATCGATCGTGTGCCCTACCCTTTTAATAGCGCCGCAGAGCTGCTAGATCAGTGTGATCAACATGGGCTAAGTATCAGTGACTTAGTGCTGGCAAACGAGTGCCACTTCCATGATAAAGAAGAAATCTATGCCTACTTAGATAGTATCTGGGAGGTGATGCAAGATTGTGTCAAACAAGGGTGTGAAAATGCTGGCATTTTACCTGGTGGTCTCGATGTCAAACGCCGTGCACAGGATTTGCATTTGCAGCTGAGTGCTGAAAAAGACCAGCCCATATCAAAAAATGATAAATTGGCAGCGATGGACTGGGTTGATTTATACGCACTGGCTGTCAACGAAGAAAATGCCAATGGCGGTAAAGTCGTCACCGCCCCTACCAATGGTGCTGCCGGTATCATTCCAGCAGTATTACACTATTATCGTGACTTCTTATCCAACTACAGCCAAGAGGGCGTGCGCAAGTTTTTATTGAACGCCACCGCTATCGGTAGCTTGATTAAACAGAATGCCTCAATCTCTGGCGCTGAAGTAGGCTGTCAAGGGGAAGTCGGTTCCGCCTGTGCTATGGCAGGCTCTGCCCTAGCAGAAATTATGGGCGGCACACCAGCCAAGTGCTTAAATGCAGCAGAAATTGGCATTGAGCACAACTTAGGACTTACTTGTGATCCTATTGGCGGCTTGGTGCAAGTGCCCTGTATCGAACGTAATGCCATGGGCGCCGTGAAGGCAATTAATGCGGCACGTCTCGCCTGCCGAGGCAATGGGCAACATTTTGTCTCTTTGGACAAAGCCATTGAAACCATGAAACAGACGGGAGCTGATATGTCAGATAAATATAAAGAGACCGCTCGCGGGGGACTTGCCGTCTATGCGGATAATCGCATACCAACGGCCACCCGTGGCGTCAGTGTAAACTACAGCCAATGTTAATTTAAAACGCCATTGTCATTTGTACAGTTATCATGTGAACTGCTAAATTGCTAAATCAGTTAAAATAGCGACAAAAAAGGCCTCTAACGAATTAGAGGCCTTTATCATATGAGAGTAGCCGCTTATAAATACAAGCGAGTACCCATGTGATTATTCAGCAGTTTTTGACACTACTTCATTTAGAATCCAAACTGGCTGTACCACGTTAGAGCCTTCAGCAGTTACAGCTTCTTGACGTACATCAAGCACGTAGCGGTAATTTGGCTCATAAGTAAAGCCTTGGATATTACCATTTAGTGTCGTATAGTTCTTGTGATACGTCTGACGATACTGCAAGCACTGTGCTTCAACTTTACTGCCATCAGTAGCAGTAAGGTCACAGACTGCTTTACGTGGCGCTATTTCTACTTCAAAGCTTGGAATGTTAACCACTTTAACGCTCATGGGCTGTCCTTCCACAACCATCGTACGCTCATTGTCCATACCCATGGTAGAACAACCTGAAAGGGCAAAAGTCGTCATCAATGCTGCAAGTGCTAATTTTTTCATTATTTAATCCTCAGTTAATTGGGTTAAGTCTCTATTACCTGTTTGAATTTATTGTTGTGAACGTCTTGTTGTGATTAATACATACTCAAAACATATCAGGCAATTGGGTCATTGTTATCATGCTACTGTCGATGCTAGATAAAACGTCGCTAAATAAAAATATTTAACGAGAGTCTGACAGAATCAATAATACTGCCTTTCCTTTACTAAAACTAGTATAGGTCGCCAATCCGCTTGCCCTCTATGACTGCTTTGTAAAGTAACGTCAGCTTTTGCAACTGATGTTAAGAAAACGTATGCAATAATAGAGTGAATTGCTAATCAGGCAAAATGAGAAGTAAACAATAAAAAATAAAAAGCCAGAGTGATGCGCACCCTGGCTTAACGATAAGAACAGCGAAAAATTACTAGGTATAAAAACCTTTAGCTACGATAATCGGCATTAATCTTGACGTAATCGTAGGATAAATCGCAAGTATAAACCGTATCACTGGCTTCGCCACGAGCAAGATCGATATGAATGGTAATCTCAGGGCGGCTCATGACCGTCTTGCCCGCCTCTTCTGTATAATGAGGGGCAACGCCACCATTTTGGCAAATCATCACTTCATCTAAATACACATCGACTTGCTCTGTGTCGAGATCTTCGATTCCAGCATAACCCACTGCCGCCAAGATACGACCCCAGTTGGCATCACTAGCAAAGAATGCTGTTTTCACTAGAGGTGAATGCGCAACCGCATAGGCCACATCGCAGCACTCTTGTGTCGTCTGCCCACCAGTGACTTTTACTGTCATAAACTTGGTCGCACCTTCACCATCTCGTACAATTAACTGCGCTAGGCGTACAAAAACCTCAGTTAAAGCCGCAAACACTGGCTGATAGTGCGGATGCTCTGGGCTGTCAATGATCTCTGAGCTGGCCGTGCCTGTCGCTACTAGGACACAGCAGTCATTGGTTGAGGTATCGCCATCGACTGTGATGCGATTAAAAGACTGTTCATTGATTGCGCTTAGCATCTCTTGTAATAAGTCAGCCGTGATATTGGCATCGGTTGCCACGTAGCCTAGCATGGTCGCCATATTTGGGCGTATCATCCCTGACCCTTTTGACATACCGGTAATGTGATAACTGAGATTACCCACATCAACTTTTTGGCTGGCAAGCTTGGGAATAGTATCAGTGGTACGAATACCATTAGCCGCAGCTAGCCAATTGTTAGGAGCCAAATTAGCAATGGCCTCATCTAAGCCCGCAATAACAGCATCGCTATTTAACGGCTCACCAATCACACCTGTAGAGAATGGCAATACGGCGCTCACATCCACACCTGCTTTGCTCGCCAATGCCGCACAGATATCGATGGCTCGACGCTTACCATCAGCGCCAGTACCCGCATTGGCATTGCCAGTATTGGTCACTAAATAGCGTGGACTGGTCTTAGAAAAATGCTCACGCAGTACGCGTACAGGGGCGGCACAAAAGGTATTTTTTGTCGTGACAACTGCAGTGGTGGCGGTATCGATTATTTCCATCACGACCAAATCGTCACGATCTTTATAGCGTACCCCTGCCGCAGTGGCACTGAGCTTGATACCTTCGATAGGATAAATAGTATTGGGTACTGCAACATTTCCGACGGCCATCGTTACATCCTTATTTTTAACTTTCAGTATTGTTTATATAGTAAAGTGTTTTTTGGCAAACACCCTATCATTACTACGATTTACTCAGATCAAATGCCGACCAAATTGGCGCATGGTCAGAGGGTTTTTCCATGGCTCGTAGTTCATAACTGATACCTGCATCGACACAAGTATCAACGAGATCAGCGGTGCATAAGATATGGTCGATACGTAAGCCACGCTTAGGATCGTCATTGAAACCACGACTGCGGTAATCAAACCAGCTATATAACTCTGTGCTCTCTGGATAGTGCAAACGGTAAGTATCGGTCAGCTCTCGCGACATCAATGCGCTATACCACGCGCGTTCTTCTGGTAAAAAAGAGGTTTTTCTGTTTTTAAGCCAGCGCTTTGCATTGACCTCACCAATACCGATATCGATATCTTCTGGAGCAATATTCATGTCACCCATGATGACAAGCGAACGTCCTTCCGCTTTTAACGTATCAATGTAAGCCATTAAATCAGCATAATAAGCCCGCTTCATTGGGAATTTAGTGGGATGGTCTTGACTCTCTCCTTGCGGAAAATAACCATTAAGCACATCAATTTCGCGTCCCTCAAACTCATAGCGAGCGTGGATAAAACGCTTTTGTGCCTCACCATCTTCGTCAGGAAAGCCTTTTTGGACAAATATAGGGGCCACCTTGGACAGTAAAGCCACGCCATAGTGGGCTTTTTGTCCAAAGTATTCTACGTGATAGCCAAGACTTTCTATGTTATCGAGTGGAAACTGCTCATCGTGAACTTTGGTTTCTTGTAGACCTATCACATCAGGATCGATTACCTCGCGTACCGCCTCAAGCTGATGTTGACGGGCGCGAATACCATTGATGTTAAAACTGACAAAACGGGGCATAAACCATCCTATACTAATTGATTAAAATGTGGCGCTAAAACAACCATGATAACAGTCGTAGGCCAGCCTTTCTGTTGCGTGCCTTTATATCTTAAGCTAGAGTAGCTATTATTATCACACACATCGATTTTTATTAAATCACCTTTATTAAATGACCGCTATCAACACTTGATTGAGTATTACTATGACAACCCCTAAAAGCAACCCTACAAACACCATATCAATTGCTAACAAGGCACAATCTGACCAGACAACCACACCGCTGTTTGCGACTGACTATAACGTTTACATCAACCATACTGATGCCGGTGGCATAGTCTATCATGCCAACCATCTGGTCTTTTTTGAAAACTGCCGACGTGACTGGTTTACTAAGCTTGGTTTAAACGGTTACTTTCTACAGTCTGATAGCGGCGACATACAGCATTTTGTTGTGAGCCAAGCAGATTTGCAATATAAAAGAGCCATCCTTTTAGATGAAATCATCAACGTGCGTATCGATAAAGTCGAACTAAAACCTGCCAGCATGGTATTTTATCAAAGCATTCACCGGCATACACCAAAAGGTAACTCGACCGACCACACCAAAAACAGTAACCATTTATTAAGTAGCGCTAAAATTGTGATTGCTTGCGTACAAAACCAAGTAACACCAGAGTCGATGTCTAACGATGAGACTCAAGCTACTCGTACTGCGCCTATGCGGCCTATTCGTGTGCCTCAAAGCTTACGGGACGCCATTCAACAAGCGATCACACAAAATGCTGATGAGTAATGACTTATTTTATTAACACACTCATAAGAAGCGCCTTATGCTAGAATTTAAAAGTATCTGCATACATAATAAGCGCTCTATGAGCGTGGAGCCAAGTCAACAAAACCGTTCTACTACCGCATCCACCCTATCCGGCACATACTACAAGTGGCTCGCCAAAATAAAGAACAATGCCAATAAAGAGGCCGTCTCAGCCCCTCATCAGCATCCATTAATAAGCGATGCTAGTGGCAAACTGTTAGCAGGACAGGTGACGGTTTTGACTGGTGCTTCTGGTAGCGGCAAGTCAGTATTATTACGCGTGCTTGCAGGATTATTACCCATGGATAGCGGTGAGGTCTGCTTGCAAAGCGTAGACCCACTACATAACCCAAGTTATCACAGTATCCATGATACTGTGCCGACGCAGTGGCGCACACAAGTCTCCTTACTCGCTCAGCGCCCCCAGCTATTAGAAGGTAGTGTGTTAGATAACCTACAAATGCCTTATAATTTACAAGCCCATCAGCATCGAAATTTTGATATGGATTGGCACATCACGCAGCTTTCCTCCCTCGGGCGTAGCGCTGATTTTTTGCAGCAAGAAGCCAATTACTTATCCGGCGGTGAGCGACAGCTGGTCAATACTTTACGTCTTTTACAACTGAGCCCGCAAGTACTATTATTGGATGAGCCTACCGCTGCTTTAGACAGCGAAGTTTCAACCCAATTGGTACATTTACTCGTTAACTGGGCTCGGGCCGAGACGCAGCGTACGTTGTTATGGGTGACTCATGACACACAAGATGTCATGCCATTCGCTGATCAGCATTGGTCTATGCAAGCAGGCGTATTAAGTAAAGTGTTCTAGGCCCGTCTTTATTTTAAAAATGCTCATCAAAATGAGATAAATTGAATTGAGGACACGCCCTAACCCTAAGATCAACACACAAAAATTTTGCACACAGTCTCGTTGGACCTCACCCTGCTTTCATCTCCTTGATAATGAGTCACTATGATCGGTATGGACGACACGCAAATATTTTTAACTTATGGTGATATTGCTCTTACCAGCAGCCTTATTATCATCGTCCTTATCATCTCTTGGCAACTACGCTTGCAGCTCACTAAAACCCTCTTAACCGCTGCTATTCGTACTGTTGTTCAGCTGAGTTTTATTGGTCTGATATTGGCGTGGATTTTTGCCCGTGAACAGTGGTATGAAGTACTACTGATTTTAACCATTATGACCCTCATTGCAGGGAGCGCGGCCAAAAATCGTGTCAAACGCCACTATAAAGGCCTGTTGGTCGATACCCTTCTCGCAGTCAGTGCTTCGGCTGTATTGGTCACTGCCATAGCCATCACTGTTATTTTAAACGTCCAGCCTTGGTATACACCGCAGTTTATTATCCCTATCTTAGGTTTGATATTAGGCAACTCTTTGACCGCTATTTCATTGACCAGCAATCAGCTGATTGAAAGCTTTCACGAGCAGCAAGGCCGAATTGAGATGATGTTAAGCCTAGCAGCTCGTCCATTTGAAGCGGTACACGAACCAATACGGGCCGCAATTATTAATGGTATGACGCCCACGCTTAACTCTATGTTGGTTGTCGGCATTGTCAGCTTGCCCGGTATGATGACGGGTCAAATACTGGCTGGGGCTGATCCCACTCAAGCCGTTCGTTATCAGATAGTCACCATGTTCCTGATATGTGTAAGTAGCACGCTTGGCTGTACGATCAGCACTTTACTCATTTATCGGCGGTTTTTTAATAAAAACAAACAACTTATTCTGCCTTAATCCCTATCAAGAAATGAACGGTATTGGGCTGAGCGTACTCTCACTCTGCTAACTTATGCTAAATTTTGGCAAATATTCGTTTAATAGGTCGGTAAGAGCTGATGTCTTTTACACATATAATCGCAATACTTGTCACTTTATCTCAAGCTGAGAGCTGGCGAGAGACCTGCTAGTCTTATATTAGACATAATTTGAACTTTTCATCTTTATTTTTGTACTGCACAGTCTTGCATATTAGTGTGGTATTAGCGTGTATTCATGCTAATGTATTTCTTAAATGTATCATTTATTTATTATTTTGATGATAAATAACAGATAGCGCTTTTACAAAAGCCACAGTGTATTATTGAGTTGTTTGTTTTACTTAGCTCGGTTCCTGAAGAATCGTTAAGTAAAGTCGTACAACAGCAATTAAAACCTAGCAGCCAGTCAATAGATAAGGATAGGATTACTCTCAGCGATACACGTTTTATGTCAGCGCTGATGGGTTTTATTGACACGGATAAGACTGCTTTACTACACAATCTCAACCTATTTTAGACTTCAAGGACGCTGACTATGACGCCGAATAAACCTTGGCTAGCCCATTATCCTAATGGTGTACCTAAGACGATCAATCCAGATAAATATAGCAGTATAATGGAGCTGTATGAAGAGTGCTTTGACCGCTTTCGTATGCATCCAATGACTATCTGTATGGGCGTCACCCACACTTATGGCGACGTTGATAAGGCGTCACTTGCTGTGGCAGCATGGTTGCAAGCTCAGGGAATCCCTAAAGGCAGTGTCGTTGCTCTCATGATGCCAAACGTGCCTCAGTACTTACCAACGATGATTGGTATTTTACGAGCAGGGTACGTTTGCACGCCTGTTAACCCTCTATACACAGGCCGTGAGCTACGCCATCAGTTAAATGATTCTGGGGCTCAGGTTATCTTTGTGGTCGATAACTTCGCGCAAGCGCTCGAGCAGGTAGTCGATGAGACTGCAATCAAACGTATTATCTTATCTAAACTGGGTGATATGATGGGACTAAAGGGAATGTTGGTCAACACCATTGTCCGTCAAGTCAAGCGTCTCATCCCTAAGTATAAGCTCGACGACCCCAAGCATGAAGTTACCAAGTTCCCTGATGTGCTAAAAAAAGGGAAAAACTTACCGTTCCATGCGCCAAAAATGAGCTTAGACCAATTGGCCATCCTACAGTATACGGGTGGCACGACAGGTCTGTCTAAAGGCACTATACTGACACAGCGCAATATAGTATCTGCTGCATTGATGGCAGAAGCTTGGTACCGTCCTGTGACCTCAGAGATCAATGAGGTATATATCAATATGGTCATGGCATTACCGCTCTATCATATCTTCGCTTTTTCACTTAGCTTATTGGGTATGCGCTCTGGCTACACCTTTATCTTGGTGCCAAACCCACGCGACATGCCAGGCTTTATCAAAACCCTCTCCAAACAGCCATTCCACATTTTCCCAGCGGTCAATACGCTGTTTAAAGGCTTGCTTGATCAGCCAAACTTTAAGAACTTAGATTTTAGCTCACTACGCATCACCCAAGCTGGTGGTATGGCTGCAACTGAGCAAACAGCTACACGCTGGTTAGAAATCACTGGCTGCCCGATGGTGGAAGGTTGGGGAATGACTGAAGGTGTCGCTGGCGGTACGGCGAACGTCATTACTGACCGTAAATTCAACGGGACTATTGGCATCCCTGTTCCTAGCGTCGACATCATTCTTATTGATGAAAATGGTGAGCGAGTTGGCGTAAACCAAGCGGGTGAGATGTGTATCAAAGGGCCAAACGTGACCTCAGGTTATCTGAACAGAGACAGTAGTGATGACTTTACCAGCGATGGCTACTTCCGTACTGGCGATATTGCCAGCATGGATGATAAAGGATACTTTACCTTGCTTGACCGCAAAAAAGATATGATTCTGGTCTCAGGCTTTAACGTCTTCCCTAATGAGATTGAATCCGTCATGCTAGACTGTGATGGAATTATTGACTGTGCGGTGATTGGTATTCCTGACGAGCGTCAAGGTGAAGCGGTCAAAATCTATATCGTCCCCGCTGATAATAACGTGACTGAAGAAGTCATTAAAGACTTTGCTCTAGATAACTTGACGGGTTATAAGTGCCCACGCCACATAGAATTCGTCAGTGAATTACCCAAGAGTAACGTAGGAAAAGTACTGCGCCAAAAGCTGCGTGAAAAACACCGTGCCGACCATCCTGCGTAATACGTAGTCAATCTATGACCAAAAAGCATTCTACACTCAGTGTGGCGTGCTTTTTTCATGTAAGGCCATAACTTTTATGCAAAACATTGCCAGTTTGTAAATGTTAGGTTAAGAATAATTTATCAACTATCCTTCATTCCTAAAGGTTAAATATAATGTTTATTGGATTTTCCTAAAGAAGTTACCGTTTATCTTCTTTTACCTACCATTCATCCTTTTAGAGTTACACCATATATTCTTCCATTTATCAAACTTAATTATAAACTATTAAGTTCTTTTATAAGTGTAACGAAATCAATAGTGGTTATGTTAATGTATTGCCAAAATACGTTACGCTACTCTTTATTAATGTAAGTAAATACTACATTCATTAAAAGTCAGTTTGTTCGCTTTGTTTATAAGTGATACGTTCTAGTAGCACCAGTATTACCCGTTTACTCGACTGATAAGCTTGCTCTTAGTAGTTGAATAAACGACATAAAGGCCCGTATTTGAGCAGTCTGTGAATAAATAGGATAGCACGCGACAATCCATTGCGTTTAACGCGATGACTGGCATTGTTGACATGGATGTGACTACTTCTTTATAGAACCTTAACTTATCTCAACATTTAAGGACGCTAAGTATGACAGCAGATAAGCCTTGGCTTGCTCAATATCCAGAAAACGTACCCAAGACTATTAACCCTGATCAGTATGAGAGCCTCATAGAGCTATATGAAGAGTGCTTTAACCGCTTTCGTATGCATCCAATGACTATCTGTATGGGCGTCACTCACACTTATGGCGACGTTGATAAGGCGTCACTTGCTGTGGCAGCATGGTTACAAGCTCAAGGGATCCCTAAAGGCAGTGTCGTTGCTCTCATGATGCCAAACGTGCCTCAGTACTTGCCAACGATGATTGGTATTTTACGTGCAGGGTATGTTTGCACCCCTGTGAACCCTCTATACACAGGCCGTGAGCTACGCCATCAGTTAAATGACTCAGGGGCTCAGGTTATCTTTGTGGTCGATAACTTTGCGCAAGCGCTCGAGCAGGTGATTGAAGAAACAAATATCAAGCGTATCGTCCTATCAAAGATGGGTGATATGATGGGATTAAAAGGAATACTGGTCAATACAGTCATCCGTCAGGTCAAGCGCTTAGTACCCAAATACAACCTTAATGATCCTAAATACAATGTCACCAAGTTCCCTGATGTGCTAAAAAAAGGGAAAAATTTACCTATCCAAGCACCAAAAACCAGCATGCCACAAAAAGCCATCCTACAGTACACGGGTGGCACGACAGGTCTGTCTAAGGGTGCTGTTTTGACTCAGCGTAACGTCGTAGCAGCCGCGATGCAGTCAGAAGCTTGGTACCGTCCTGTGACCTCAGAGATCAATGAGGTATATATCAATATGGTCATGGCGTTACCGCTCTATCATATTTTTGCTTTTATGCTTAGCTTATTGGGTATGCGCTCAGGCTACACCTTTATCCTGGTGCCAAACCCACGCGACATGCCAGGCTTTATCAAAACCCTCTCCAAACAGCCGTTCCACATTTTCCCAGCGGTCAACACGCTGTTTAAAGGCTTGCTTGACCAGCCAAACTTTAAAGACTTAGACTTTAGCTCACTACGCATCACCCAAGCTGGTGGTATGGCCGCAACTGAGCAAACAGCTGCCCGCTGGTTAGATGTTACTGGCTGCCCGATGGTGGAAGGTTGGGGTATGACTGAAGGCGTCGCGGCCGGTACTGCGAACGTCATTACTGACCGTAAATTCAACGGGACTATTGGCATCCCCGTTCCTAGTGTCGATATTATCGTTGTCGATGATAATGGTGAACGTGTAGGATTAAATCAAGCGGGTGAGATGTGCATTAAGGGCCCAAACATCACCTCCGGCTATTTCAATAAAGACAACTCAAACGACTTTACCAGCGATGGCTACTTCCGTACTGGCGATATCATTAGTATGGATGAACAAGGCTATATCTCCCTACTTGACCGCAAAAAAGATATGATTTTGGTCTCAGGCTTTAACGTCTTCCCCAATGAGATTGAATCCGTCATGCTAGACTGTGATGGAATTATTGACTGTGCGGTGATTGGTATTCCTGATGAACATCAAGGTGAAGCGGTCAAAATCTATATCGTCCCCGCTGACAACAATGTCACCAAAAGTGATATTAAAGACTTTGCCCTAGATAACTTGACGGGTTATAAGTGCCCACGCCACATAGAGTTCGTCAGCGAACTGCCAAAGAGTAATGTAGGCAAAGTGCTGCGCCAAAAGCTGCGTGAACAGCACATGTTAGACAATCCTCAAACCCTCTAACCTCGGAAACAGCGTATAAAAAAGCCCTCTACATTAAACATAGAGGGCTTTTTCTTATCTACTACTGATACAACTAACCGTGTTAACTTAATTTATTGATTAACGGTAATGGCAAATGCTTCATCGCCTGCCCAACTATTGACCATGGCAAACTTGGTACACAGGCTTCATCTACACCAGCCTCAATCGCTGCGACGATTGCTTTAGTACCCGTCTTCGCATCCACTTCAAACGGTAATGGTTTGGCATTTTCATTAATCTCAGTACGAATGTAACCTGGATAAATCGTAGAAACCTTAATCGGCAATTTGGTTAAAAGCATATCAGCACGGATACCTTCTGCTAAATGAGCCAAGCCTGCCTTACTAGCGCCATAAGCCGTCAAGTGCTTAGGCAGACCACGCATCGCTGACATGCTTGATATCACGACCAGATGCCCCCTGTTCTGAGCGCGAAAGATATTCATCGCCGCTTCACATTGCGCCAATGCCGAGATAAAGTTAATCTCGACCGTGCGGCGGTTGGTATCAAAACGTCCTTTACCAATGCGGCGACTGTCACCAATACCAGCATTTACTACCACCCGATCAATACCACCAAAATCATCGGCAAAGGCGTCAAACACGGCAAAAATAGCATCGTAATCGCTAACATCAAGCGCTCGATACTCAACACGGATATTGGGATATTTTGAGGTTAGCTCTGCCTTTAAACGCGCTAAACGATCGGTTCGGCGTGCGCATATTGCAAGATTATAACCAAGCTTGGCAAAGAGTCTTGCCATGCCCTCACCCAAACCTGAGCTAGCACCAGTAATAAGCACCGTTTTTCCTTTTCCAGCCTGCTGCTTATTTAAGGTTTGTAAATAGCGTGAGGGTTGCATCGCACTAAACAGCTGACTTTTACCTTGGTTGGCGCTTTTGACTACTAAGTTTCTCCATTTGTTTTGCATGGACAGTCCTTTTTATTCAATATTGGATAGAGTCGGTTGACACACTCCCACCACTTTCGCTGCGCTCAAATGGGGGATTCTAAAAGCGTTAGCCTTTAGGCGACTTTCTCACGACCGTCGCAAGTTTTCTGTTTCATCGGGTGACCTTGACTGCATCCTCCCTCCGCAGACAAAACGGCATGTCCTGCCGCTAATATGTTACGAGCTGCATTAATATCAGCGTTGGCTTTATGACCACATTTGACGCACTCAAACTTGGACTGAGTTTATCTATTTTCCTTAGCGATATGCTTACATTCAAAGCAGGTCTGGCTGGTGTAGCGTGGGTTTACTTTGATCAGTAATCCACCGCGCCATTGCTGCTTGTACTCAAGCATATTGACCATCATACCCCAGCCTTGATCTAAAATGGATTTATTTAATCCTGACTTAGCTTTGACATGACGGCCTTTATTCTCCACCGACCCGCTGGCTGATGTCGACATATTGGCGACCTTCAAATCCTCACAAGCAATCATGGCGTGGTTTTTGCTGATGCTGGTGGTGATTTTATGCAAGTAGTCCTGTCTGATATTGGCGATATGGTGGTGTAATTTTTGAATCTTATGCTTTTGCTTTTTCCAGTTTTCGCTAAACAGTTTTTTCTTTGCTAGTCCTCTTTGCAATTTGGCAAGTTTGATCTGATTGGCTTTAAAGCTGTTTTTAGGTTTAATGTACTGACCGTTTGAGGTGGTGAGTAGTTTGCTGATACCCATGTCTAAGCCTAGTGCACTTTTAGAGGGGTGAACCGGCTTTTCGGCCAGTTCGCGCTCAGTGCCAAATGACACGTACCAGTGCCCTGATTTCTTGCTGATGGTGATGTTTTTAATCGTGCCGATGATCTCTTACGATTTTCTAAATTTCACGAAGCCCACGCCATTAGGCAGTTTGACTCGGTTGCCCTCAATACGGCAGTATTTAGCAAACTGAACCAGTCTGATTGAGTCACAACCATCGGATTTGCGCTTAAATTGTGGCATTAGAGGTCGTAGTTGGATCTCTGTGCCGTCAGCCAGTTTAAAGAACTTGGGTTTACGAGGTTTGTTTTTATTTTCTTTGAGTCTGGCGTGTACTTTGGGGTCAAAGAATCGTGACCAAGCCGATGCAAGATCGCGTACCTTTTGTTGTAAGGTTACGGCATTTGAGCTTGTTTTTAAGAACTCAAAATCAGGGTTGTTTTTTAAGCCAACGATTTTATTAACGAGGTTGGTGGCATTGATAAACTCATTTTTAGCAAACATCTCAAACGATATTGCCAGCATTTGATTCCAAACAAAACGCGCAGAGCCGACAAGATTATTTAGAATAACCGCCTGCTCTGCAGTAGGCTCAAGCCTAAATTTATACGCTTTGTTGATTTTCATAAATGCTTTCTTTGTTAATGAGTGTGTGTTTGATAACATGCTTATAATACTAGAATTTAAGGGTGTTTATTTCAATGAGTAGGTTGTGTAATACCTGAGTCAAAAAACCAACCAGTGATGCGAAATTCACCTCCACCCTAATGTCGGGTGGAGTCCTCTTTCGCTTTTTTGATAGTCTATAATAGCGCTTGCGTGTTTAGGGTCACGACTCCTTCTTTTCTATTGTGTCACTACCACCATTGATCCGTTTATCGCCACGTTACAAAACGCTTGCCTTCAGAAAATAAATGACTGTATTCATTTAAAGACATTAAACGAGCACTTTGGTTCTTTAATGTGACAGACGTTACCCCAGTATTGACCAAGCTTTTATTCAATTGATAAGCGGTTTGACTGCCTTGCTTTAATAACTGTGCGGTAATAGCAGCGATCACACCACCTGAGGTAAAAACCAACACCGTACTATCACGATCTAAGTTTAAGCCTGCCACTCTTTGACGTACTTGTTCCAGTGCTTGTTGTGCCCGCTGGCTAAACTGTGGCCAGCTCTCAACATAATCCTGATCATTGTCACCACTATGCCAGCGCTGCATCGCTTGATCAAATAGCTCAGCTAACCGTGTGTCTGGAACATCTGACTTAGCAATTTCAGCCGCGATCGCGGCTCGACTATTAAAGACAGGGTCAGATTTGATAAACACGTCTTTATGATTGAATTCATCAAACTCTGGCAGTGTATAACTGTTGGGCTCATTTACATCGATGACAGATGCCAGCGCGCCATTACTGTGTTCAGAGGTGATAGATGATTGATAGCGCTCCCAGAAATGCTGAGCAGAGTCTCGCTGTCGAACCAAGCTACCCGTAAAAATAGCATCAATACGGCGCTGTGTGGTGGCGTAATGCTGTCCAAGCAGCTGCGCTTGGATACCGCCAAGCTCTGAGAGTTGGTCGTAGTTTTCTTGGCCAAAGGACGCTTGGCCATGACGCGCCAACAGTATGGTTGTCATAAAATAGTACCTTTTTATTGTATTTTATCAAGCGTGGTTTTCTAGGCGTGTCATCATTTTAATAGTGGTGGTAAAAATGAAATAAATTACCGTCAAACAAGAAAAACAGCGCAGATAACATTAAGATATTATCCAGCTGTTTGGCAAAATTTAGCCACTTTTAGACCACCGAGATGACTATCGATTACATTAAGGGTCGCCCTAGATACTGGTTACTCAGGCTCTTCAGATTTATAAGAAGTGGGCAAAAAATAGCTTTTTGGTAAAATGCCTTTAATAACCGCTTGCACAGGACTCGGTAACTGCCCAATCGTAGCCGCATCCACCCCCATGTCTTGTAAGTGCGGCTGTACATGGCTGGTAAATAATGCCTCGCCCTCATACTGAGCAATTAACTTAAGACATTTAGCATGGAGTACATGCACAATGATCCAAAAATTCTTAAACGTTGGATTGCGTGTTTGTTTATTATAGTAACGATAATAAATTTGCTGAACGATACCTGCTAAACGAAACAGACCAAACACTTCATAAAAGGTCCAGTTGTCTATTTCTAATCCTGTTTGCTCAAGATAATAAGCCACCACCTCATCACGAGTCATCATACCCTCTAAATGGGTGGGCTGGCGACGCGACTGCTGCATGACAATATTGTCATCTGCTTCAATCCAGTAAGCCAATGCACTGCCCAAATCCATCAAAGGATCCCCTAGTGTTGCCATCTCCCAATCAAGGACACCGATGACTTTAGTTGGATCATCAGCATCTAAGATCACATTATCAAAGCGCCAATCATTATGAATGAGGCAAGTTTGGCTATCAGCCGGGGTGTGTTTACCAAGCCACTGTCTGACCAAAGCAAAACTTGGAACGTTAGGCGTTTTCGCTTTGATATACCGCTTATCCCAGCCACTAACCTGACGCTCGCAGTAACCCTCACCGCGTCCAAGATTCACTAAATCAGGATGTGCCTTATAATCCACTTGATGCAATTCAACCAAAGCATCAATGACATTGGTACAAAGCACGCGAGTTTGCTCAGGATCCAGATCGATCCCCTTTGGTAAATTGGCACGAGGGATGATACCTTCCATCCGCTCCATAACATAAAAATCAGCACCGATCACGTCTTCATCAGTACATAATGCAACCATCTTAGGCACATAAGGATAAGCATCTTTTAGTGCGTGTTGGACCGTATATTCGCGTACCATGTCATGGGCAGATTTGGCTTTGGTGCCTTTTGGTGGTCGGCGTAATATTAAATCTTGATTTTTATTGTCACCCTCATACTGCAAACGATACGTCCAGTTTGACGCGCCCCCTGAAAACTGAGTGACGGTCGGCTCCCCTATTACCTCAACATTTTGATTGCGCAGCCATTCACTGACAGCTTTGGCATCCAGCTCTTCGCCCTCACGAACGGCGCCGCCTTTATCCAGTACTTTATTATTGGCCTGAGTGTCTTTGATGCCAGTGTTTTTGGCACGAGTGTCAGTTACCATGAGACATTCCTTATCATGTGGTCATTTATTTTTCTAACGTCGTTTAGGGATGAAAAATTCACTACTGAATCATTAATAGTGAATGCTTCATTGGCCTTATTTGTCTCTCAACTCCGATAATACTTAAGCGGTGACATTATGAATGATCCTCACAACCAGTCATCGAAGGTAGTAATCATTGAAATTAAGACTTTTCAGATTTCGACGAGCGGCTAAAACCTTGACGCTTTAATTCTAACTTAGCAATCATGGTTTTATGCACCTCATCAGGACCATCGGCCAAGCGGAGCGCTCGTGCTTGCGCAAAGAAGTTTGGCAACATGGTGTCTTGACACACGCCCATACCACCATGAATCTGTATCGCCATATCCACCACTTCTTGCAACACGGTTGGTGCAACGACTTTAATGGCAGAGATTTCAGTGAGTGCCGCTTTTGTGCCTTGCGCATCCATTTTTTGTGCCGCATACAAGGTAAGCAGACGTGCTTGATCAATCTTGATACGAGCATCGCTGATGCGCTCAAAGTTACCGCCCAATTGTAATAACGGCTTTCCGAAAGCCGTACGCTCCATACCGCGTTTAACGGCCAGCTCTAGCGATTTTTCGGCCGCACCAATACAACGCATGCAATGATGTATACGTCCTGGCCCTAGGCGACCTTGCGCAATCTCAAACCCCATACCCGGCCCACCGATAAAGTGGCTGACTGGCACACGTACATTGTCAAAGCTGACTTCGCCATGACCGTGCGGCGCGTCATAATCACCAAATACTTTGAGCATACGCTCGATGTTTACACCGGCTGTTTTTGCTGGTACCAGTACCATCGAATGCTGATGATGGCGGTCTTTATTTTCATCAGGGGTATAGGCCATAACAATCAAAACATCAACAGCAGGATCACCTAGGCCAGATGACCACCACTTACTGCCGTTGATGACAATCTCATCCCCCTCAACCACGGCAGTCGCTTGCATATTGGTCGCGTCACTTGAGGCCACATCCGGCTCTGTCATACAAAACACAGAGCGCGTCTTACCTTCTAAAATTGGGGTGAGCCACTTGTCTTGCTGCTCTTTTGAGCCATAGCGCCACAAAAGCTCCATATTACCGCTATCGGGTGCATTGCAGTTAAACACATAAGGCGCTAATAAGCTGCGTCCGGTCAACTCCGCAATAGGGGCATAGTCAGTCACTGACAGTCCAGCGCCTAACGTGTCATCAGGCAAAAACAGGTTCCATAAGCCAGCTTCGCGTGCTTGTTTGCGCAAACTCTCGTACTTTTCTGGCCACTGCCAGTTGCGCCAATTACCATCAGGGTTTTGCTCATGACAATCATGCCAAAACTGCGCTTCGATTGGTTCAATATGCGTCTCGATAAACGCTTTGACTTTGGCGTGCATGGCTTGACCATGCTCTGTTGCCGTAAACATCAATGTATTGTTAGACATAGGGGACTTCCTTTTCCTTATGGAGTATCTGCATCACGTTTCAATAATTTTTTTTGATATAAGAAGCATATAGTGTACGTACGTATACTGTCTTCTATACGCTACATTTATAACACAGCGATTATGAATAAACAGCAAAAAGGCGCGACCAGTTAGGACACGCCTTTTACAAAATACAAACAATGTACAGTAGGTCATCTAACCACTAAAATATTAGCTATGAGGCATCATGATGTTATTTAACATTATTTTAAAATATTTAAGCGGCTGTTTAAGTCAAAACGTGCTAACGCATCCGGCAGTTTATCCACTGCCATGCTAAGGGTCGCCTCTGCTGCTTGCGCAAGTCCGAGCTTCTCTGCTAGCGTCGGCTTTTGGCGTGAATGTAGGGCATACACGTCGCTGTTTTCCATGCGCTCTAAAATATAACTGTCGGAGGTTTGCAAGCTGTCAATCAAGTTAAGCTTTAGCGCATCTTCGCCATACCAGTGCTCACCAGTGGCTACTTTAGCGACCTCTAATGCTGGACGATACGTATTCACAAAATGTTTAAACAACTCGTGCGTCTGCTCAAGCTCTTCTTGGTACTTAGCACGATCTTCTGCATCGTTTTCGCCAAACACTGTCACCGTACGCTTATAGTCACCCGCGGTAAACATCTCATAATCTACGTCATGGTTTTTAAGCCACTTATGAAAGTTAGGCAGTTGTGACACCACACCGATTGAGCCGATAATGGCGAAAGGTGCGGCAATGATATTGTCTGCGACACACGCCATCATATAACCACCGCTTGCCGCCACCTTATCCACGCATACCGTTAGTTTGAGATCAGCGTCTTTTAGACGGGCCAATTGCGCCGCTGCTAATCCATAACCATGCACCAAACCGCCCCCTGATTCTAGGCGCACGATGACTTCATCGCCTTTATTTGCTGTGCTAATAAGCGTGCTGATTTCTTCACGTAAGTGCTTGACCGCAGTCGCTTTGATATCACCATCAAAGTCTAAAACGAATACTTGTGATTTATTATCAGCATCTTTCTTTTTATTTTTGCTTTTTAGCGCTTTCTTGGCTTTTTTGGCCATTACTTTTTTAAATTGTTTGAGGGCAGCTTTGCCTTGGGTCGCTTCCATTAAATCTTCACGGCGCTGCTTTTGCGCTTCATTAAGATGAAGAACCTTTAGTTCAACAGGATTTTTGGGCGGATGAAATAGCATAATTACAAGTCCTCAAGTCAGTAGATATATCAATATGGCTGTTTTTATTAGCGTGCGGTTGATATGAGCACGCTTGACAGTATTTTCAAGCAGAATGACAATATTTAACTCAATATAAGTACTGTTGCATCAATACAGCTGATACTTGAGCATGACTGCGCTTGGATTAAAATCCGCTGGTTGTATAACAAAGGGAGATTAGGCATAATATGCGTTTATATCAAATTTTCTGCAGCCAACGTGATGACCCTATGTCTTAATCGCGTTGTTTGTGTGTTTTTTTTGCAAAAAGCTTGAAACCCACAGCAATGGCTGCATTATTGTACTTCGAATTGGGCTGATAACTGGATAATTATATTATGACGCATAGCGAATACCGAGACGAATATTGCGGAGCCGTAACCGAAAGCTTACTTGAGCAAACCATTAGTATCGTAGGCTGGGTACATCGTCGTCGCGATCACGGTGGAGTGATTTTCTTAGACATGCGTGACCGCGCAGGTATCTTGCAGGTAGTTGTCGATCCTGATACACCAGAAGCGTTCGCCACTGCTGACGCCGTACGTCCTGAATACGTACTAAAGATAACTGGTCGCGTACGCCGCCGTTATGAAGGTACTGAAAACAATAACATGACCAGCGGCCAAATTGAGCTGTTGGGCAAAGAAATTGAAGTATTGGCCAAATCTGAGACACCGCCATTCCCATTGAATGACGAAAAAACCTCGGTATCAGAAGACTTGCGCCTCAAATATCGCTACCTCGATATGCGCCGTCCACAAATGCAAGAGCGTATGGTGTTCCGTGCCAAAGCAACCTCAGCGATTCGTCGTTACTTAGACGATCATGGCTTCTTGGATGTTGAAACCCCTATTTTGACTCGTGCAACGCCAGAAGGCGCACGTGATTATCTTGTGCCATCACGTACCCGCCCTGGTAACTTTTTTGCATTACCACAATCACCACAGCTATTTAAGCAATTATTGATGGTGTCAGGTTTTGACCGTTATTATCAAATCGCTAAATGCTTCCGTGATGAAGACTTACGTGCCGACCGTCAGCCTGAATTTACTCAGGTTGATATCGAGACGTCTTTCTTGAACGAAGAAGAAATCATGAACATCAACGAAGGTCTTATTAAGCATTTATTTAAGACTATGATGGATGTTGAGTTTGAGCAGTTCCCGCGTATGACTTATGCTGAAGCGATGCGTGACTATGCGTCAGACAAGCCTGATTTGCGTATCCCACTAAAACTGGTTGACGTTGCCGACTTGATGAAAGACGTGGACTTCAAAGTATTTGCCGGTCCTGCGAACGATCCTAAAGGTCGCGTGGCAGCCCTACGTATCCCTGGTGGCGCCTCATTAAGCCGTAAGCAAATCGATGCTTATACTAAGTTTGTGGGTATCTATGGCGCACGCGGTTTGGCTTATATCAAAGTCAATGACGCAAGCTTGATCAACAACGGTGTGGATCAAGAATCTGGCCTACAGTCTCCAATTATCAAAAACATGACTGACGATGTACTGGTCAGCCTGATCGAGCGTACTGCTGCAGAAGATGGCGATATTATCTTCTTTGGTGCTGATAAAGCCAGCGTTGTGAACGATGCGATCGGTGCACTACGCCAAAAAATCGGTCTAGACTTGGAAATGATTACCTGTGAGTGGGCGCCGCTTTGGGTAACAGACTTCCCAATGTTTGAGCAGACTGACGATGGTCGTTGGACGTCCATGCATCATCCGTTCACTAAGCCTAAAGGTTCAGTTGAAGAGCTAAAAAACAACCCAGAATCTGCCCTGTCTATCGCTTATGATATGGTGTTAAACGGTACTGAGATTGGCGGTGGTAGCTTACGTATCAATACCTATGATATGCAGCAAGCCGTACTTGATGCGCTAGGTATCGGCGAGCAAGAAGCTGAAGATAAATTTGGTTTCTTACTTGATGCCTTAAAATTTGGTGCACCGCCGCATGGTGGCTTGGCCTTTGGTTTAGATCGCCTGATTATGCTCATGGTAGGCGCGGACTCTATTCGTGACGTCATTGCATTCCCGAAAACCAAAACTGCTGAGTGCCCACTAACTCAGGCACCTGCTGAAGTCGATAGTAAGCAGTTACGTGATCTTGGCATTCGTGTGCGTGAAAAAGCACAAGCTGATACCAACAAATCTGCTCAATAAAACGCTTGATGATGCTTAGTTGCTATCTACACAGCTTGTTATGTGATTCATTGCTATGCGAGTGGTTATGAATCCGTATCATATTTTTAAAGTCGTGCCATTGTCTGTTTTGCAGATACTGGCACGTTTTGCTGCTTGGGTGATTGTCAAACTACCCAACTTAAGTATTAGGCGTACCATTCGTATTAATATGGCGCTGATTGCTCCCACCTTATCTGATCTTCAGAAAAAATCGTTAACCCAAGATATTGTCTACCATCAATGCTTGACTAGCATTGAGTCTATTAAGAGCTGGGCGATGCCGCCTGAATGGAGCATCAATCAGATCCGTGATGTCCATCATCAAGATATTTTATTGGAAGGCCTTGCCAATCCCAACGGCATGCTCGCCATCGTACCGCATCTTGGTACGTGGGAGATGATGAACGCGTGGCTCAATCAATTTGGCTCACCAACCATTATGTATAAACCAGTTGACGGCAAATACGCGAATGAGTTTATCCTTCAGGGGCGTGCGCGTCTGAATGCGACACTAGTACCTACCGATGGTAGTGGTGTGAAAGCGGTGTTTAAAACCCTTAAGCAGGGCGGTTTTAGTATTGTGCTACCTGATCATGTTCCTGATCCTTCAGGTGGTGTGATTGTGCCTTTTTTTGGTATCGAAACATTAACCAGCACCCTCGCCTCCAAACTGGCCAGCAAGACCAAATGTGCACTGGTCGGTCTATCTTGTATTCGCCGTGAGGACGGGCACGGTTTCGATATTTATTGCTATAAGCTTGACGATCCAGCACTTTATGATCGCGATGCAAAAACAGCGGCTCATGCGCTTAATTTGGCCATGCAGCGTATGATTGAGGATAAATATAGCCATTATATGTGGGGCTATCGTCGTTTTAAACGTATCCCAAATTTAGGCAATCCTTATAATGCGGATAAAGCAGCTTTAAAAGCCTTTATTCAAGCTCACTACTCTACAGATTTTGAACGTACTGATAATGACGTTAATGATAACGCTAAGCTCGATAATCATAAATAATAACCGTACTATCGTTTAACTATTTAAACGTAGCATTAGACACAATGTGCTAATATTGGCTGAATTTTACCTCATACCATTTTTAACATTGATCATTCACTTACCTCAATATGAGTGCATTATGACATCTGACGTAACTAAGACCCAACCTCCAAACCCAACGCAAACCAACGCAAATGCCGCTGAACAGCGTTATATTATTTGTATGAAATGGGGCGATAAATATGGTCCTGAGTACGTCAATCGCTTGTATAACATGGTCAGCCGCCATCTGACTTTAGATTTTCAAATGGTCTGCCTCACTGATGACAGTACTGGCATTGACCCTACTATTGCCTGTTATCCTATTCCTAAAATGGACCTACCCGCAGGCCCTGAGCGTGGCTGGAAAAAGCTGACTACCTTTAAGCCTGAACTTTACGATCTAAAAGGCGTGGCATTATTTTTAGATATTGATATTGTGATTGTCGATAATATTGATGCTTTTTTTACTTATAAAGCCGCCCATGAAGACAGTGTGGTCATCATCCGTGACTGGAAAAAACCGTGGCGGATGATTGGTAACAGCTCTGTGTATCGCTTTAACATCGGTATGAATACCTACCCTGATTTGTTAGCAAATTTTGAGCGTAACTTTGATACCATTCGCCAGCAAGTTCGCCACGAACAAGCCTATTTGTCGAATTATTTACGTGAACATCATCATCTGGAGTATTGGGACAAGACATGGTGCGTGAGTTTTAAATATCAATGCATCGCACCCATCCCATTTAACTTTGTACGAACACCTACCCTACCAGATGGCGCAAAAATCGTTATTTTTCATGGTGAGATCAATCCACCAGACGCTATCAAAGGTGGCAGTGGCAAATGGTACCGTCATGTGAAACCAAGTCCTTGGCTAAAAGAGCACTGGCAATAAGCACATGGGGAACATCTTGAAACAACCTGACGGAAAAACACTAGACGTGGTCATTGCTTGGGTAGATGGCGACGACCCTCGCCTTAAACAAAAAAGAGAAGCTTATAAATCGGGCAAATCAGTGGCTTCAGAGGCAGTAACGGCCACACGTTTCGCTAGTGACGATGAGATCTACTATAATATTGCGTCTATCATCAAATACGTGCCTTTTTGCCGTCATATCTATGTTGTCACGGACCAACAACGGCCAGCCTTCATCGATGAATTTGCTAAGCAAAATATTTGTTCAGCCGATAAAATACGCATCATCGATCATAAAGACATATTTTCTGGATATGAGCAGTACTTACCGACGTTTAATACCCGATCGATCGAGACAATGATATGGAATATCGAAGGACTGTCTGCCCACTTTATCTATATGAACGATGATTTCTTTTTTAATCAACCAGTGACGATCAATGATTTTTTGGACAATGAAAAGCTTATCATTCATGGGCATTGGCGCAAAAATGCTGCTTTGAATGCCAAGCTCAATGTTCGCAAATCTCGCTTTAAATTATTTGGGACACCAATACAGCCAAGCCACACCGTAGCGCAGATGTTAAGTGCGAAAGTGCTGGGTATGGATCGATTTTTTGAGATACATCATTACCCCCATATTATCGATAAAAATATTTTAAAAAACCATTTACTCAGTAATCCTGACTTTTTGATAGAACAGATTAAATATAAATTTAGAAACGTCGCCCAAGTAAACCCTGTCACCTTGATGAACCATCTAAAAATCAAAAAAGACGAGGCAGAACTAAAGCCAAATATACCTGTCAACTATTTAAAAAACAAAAGTAGCGTAGAAGATTTTATAGTTACTTTGGAGAATGAAACTGTTAAATACGGCTGTATTCAAAGCTTAGACCTTCTTGAGCCAGACCTACAGAAAAAAGTCAGCCAAGCCATGACTCATAAGTTCTCAGCTTATTTGCCACGCTCAGTAGTAAAAAACAGCAGTGAATGACCCTAAATTGCCGCTTTGGCTTTGGCCTCAGCTTGTGTTGATCTTAGAACTATAATGAGTTCAGTATAAAAGCGATACAGTGGGACTGGATGAATTTTTTGCAGCCTCTGTCTGCGCAGGCACAGCACGCCAGAAAAATTTATACCAGTTCCACGTTAGAATATGATGTCTCTGTTTTATTTAGAATTGACTATATTTAGTACTGGATTAAATCATTCATAGCGTAAACTTAAAAATCATGTGGATTCATTATGAAAATAGCAGTAGTAGGGACAGGCTACGTAGGCTTATCAAATGCAGTGTTGTTGGCACAGCACAATGAAGTCGTCGCTGTCGATGTCCTCCCTGAAAAAATAGCGTTGTTAAATGCGAAGCAATCTCCTATTGAAGATGAAGATATTGACGAGTTTTTATCGCATAAAAACCTCAATTTTTCTGCAACGCTTGATGCTGCCGCAGCCTATCAAGATGCCGATTTTATCATCATAGCAACGCCAACTGATTATGATACCAAGACCAACTATTTCAACACGTCAACGGTAGAATCGGTGATTGAACAAGTGCTGTTGGTGAACCAACAGGCGACTATTGTTATAAAGTCTACTGTTCCTGTCGGATACACGGTCACGGTCAGAGAACGGTATGCGACTGATCGTATTATGTTTTCGCCTGAGTTTTTACGAGAAGGCAAAGCCCTGCATGACAACCTTTACCCCTCCCGAATCATCGTTGGTGAACAGTCTGAACGTGCTGAAGTATTTGCCAACTTGTTGCTTGAAGGCGCAGTTAAAAAAGACGTGCCCTTATTATTTGTGCGCCCAACTGAAGCTGAAGCGATTAAATTGTTTTCCAATACTTATTTAGCCATGCGCGTGGCTTATTTTAATGAGCTTGACACTTATGCTCAGATGTTTGGTCTCGACACCAAACAGATTATAGAAGGCATTGGTTTGGATCCACGTATTGGCAATCATTATAACAATCCGTCATTTGGTTATGGCGGATATTGCCTTCCTAAAGACACCAAGCAATTATTGGCAAATTATGATGAGGTGCCAAGTAACCTTATCAGAGCCATTGTCGACTCTAATAGAACACGCAAAGACTTTATTGCTGATAAAATTATCGAAAGGCAGCCAAAAATTGTGGGTATACATCGACTAGTCATGAAAAGTGGCTCAGACAACTTTAGAGCCTCTGCCATACAAGGGATTATGAAGCGCATTAAGGCCAAAGGTATCGAAGTTGTGGTGTATGAGCCTGTGCTAAAAGAAGATGACTTCTTTAACTCACGAGTTATTCAAGACATAGAGACGTTTAAATCAATGAGTGATGTCATTGTCGCAAACCGCCTATCTGATGATATAAAAGATGTGGCCGACAAAGTGTTTACTCGAGATCTCTTTGGGAGCGACTGATGGAAATTTTAGTCACTGGCGCTGCAGGCTTTATAGGCTTTCACTTGATCAAAGCCCTGTTAGACACCAACTCACCCAATAAAGACTATCATATCGTTGGTATTGATAATATCAACGACTATTACGATGTTGGTCTAAAAGAAGAGCGTTTACAGATATTAAGTAAGCTATCAGCACCAGAAAATTTTACTTTCATGAAATTAGACCTTGCTGATCGCACAGCAATGTCCAATCTCTTCTCCACCTATCAATTTGATACCGTGATTAATTTGGGTGCTCAAGCAGGCGTACGCTACTCTATCGAAAATCCAAATGCCTATATTGACTCGAACGTGGTTGGCTTTGTTAACGTATTAGAGGGCTGTCGTCACCACGATATCAAGCACTTGATCTATGCCAGCTCTAGCTCTGTCTATGGCATGAATATTAAACAGCCATTTACCACTGCTGATTGTGTTGATTTTCCTATCAGCCTATATGCGGCCACCAAAAAATCCAATGAGCTTATGGCCCACAGCTATAGTCATTTGTATAATATCCCGACGACAGGATTGCGATTTTTTACTGTTTACGGTCCTTACGGCCGACCTGATATGGCATATTTTTCTTTTACCAAAAAGATTTTAGCTGGAGAGCCCATCAATGTATTTAATAATGGTGAGATGCAGCGTGATTTTACCTATATTGATGATATCGTCAAAGGCATTATTAGAATAATAGACAAACCTCCCTTACCCCAAAATTCTACTATTACTACAGCGTCTGCCCCCTATAAGATTTACAATATTGGCAATAACCAGCCCGTCACGTTGCGCCGCTTTATCACTGCCATCGAAGACGCGTGTGGCAAAAAGGCTCAGGAAAACCTACTACCGATGCAAGCAGGCGACGTGCCGATTACTTATGCAGATATAGATGAATTGATAGATGATACTGGCTTTAAGCCTGAAACCAGTATCGAAGAGGGTATTGAGAGATTTGTGGATTGGTATAGAGAATACTATTCAGTTTAAATAAGAACAAAAAATCTCCAACTCCTATAATTCAAGCGTTTGATCTTTAATATCGCTATATTTGCTCAAAGGATTCTAAACATATGACTACATCTTCAAATTGGCAAAGAAAATTGCTGTTAGTATTCCGAAGCGAAAAAAGATTGAATGCGGGTAAAATTATCAAAAATTATGATGGTAAAAGCTTTGATGAGATGAAAGCAACAATTATTACTGAGTCAATGTGTGATATTGAGGCACTAACAGATGAGCGCAAAAGCAAAGATTTAGAAAATCATTTGAATAATTTGAAATACCAATCACTAGGGGAATCTGAGCTCTGCTTTTATCACAATACACTTATTATATTGATGCGTCGTAAATATAAAATAGATAAAACATTTTCTGAATTTGAGAGATTATGGGAAGCAGAGAGCGACTATTTGTTAAAGCATCTTTCGTTGCGCTGGATAGTCTCAGCCTGCGATACTTTTATTGACCACTCAAATAATACTCTTAGAGCTGCTATTCTAATGAATGTCATTACTCTAATGAATACCTTAAGAACCTATGAAACCAAAAACTTTCTGCAGCTACCTATTAATACCGAACATACATCATTATTGGCTGAAAAAATCGAACTACTTTATGCTAGCGACTTACCCTTGTACGATGGTCTTACCTACTTCCGTGTCGGCGGAGATGATAGCTTAAGAAATATGCGTAAACGTTATAAAACATTCTATAAAACTGATAGATTGGCCACTACTATATTACTAACCGTATTTGAAAAGATACAACATCATAATACCGCTTTCAATGCCCTCAGATCATTACATAAAGACGATTGGTCTAAATGGTGGGACGAATAGAGTTTAATAATCTTTCTCTTATTTGTGACTGTCCATAAACTCAAGATATTTTTTGGCTACTTTTATCGGAAGAAGACTATCATCAAAATCAGATTTAAATTGATTTGGATCTTTCATCGCTTGACTCAACTTTTCTTTAATTGAATGAATATCATCTGTCAACATCAAGTTTTTTGCAGGTAACATTTCGCCAGGACCAGACTGACAGTCAGTACTGATGACTGGAATCCCAATGGCTAAGGCTTCTGCAATAACTAAAGGGAACCCCTCTCTATTGGATGTCAATATTTCAAAACTTGCATTTTTCACATAAGGGAAGGCATTGTCATGAAAACCCACCAATATCGCTTTACCTTCTAGACCGAGCTCAATAATTAATGCCTCTATTTCACGTTTGAGCTTACCCTTCCCTAAAATCAGTAACTGTAGAGACATATCTGTTTGAGCATATGCTTTTAATAAAATATCGTGCCGCTTTGCTTCTTTGAAACTACCAATATGCACAATATAATTTTGATAGTCAGGAACAAATGCTTCAGCCATTTTCTCAATGGCAACTTTATCTATAGGGTTATTGATAGTTGTTATAGGAGTGATATCACCAAGATAATTTATGAGATCCTCCTGAACGCCTTTACTCACACATATACAAGGGTGTTTAGAATACCTATTAATTAACTTTTGCTTTAATTTATGAGACTCGCTGGTTTGGTTAGCTTGATGGCTTAACGACAATGTAGTATGAATGACATACATAATATTAGGCATCTCACTGTTGCTCATAATACTATCAGCCCGATCAAGATTAGATAATATGATATCAGGGCTGCCTATTTCTTTTAAAATATACTTATCTACTGCATGAGCAAAAATTTTATCGCGACGTTGTGAACCTGGTATTAGCTTATAAGGTTTGAATTTAAGTATATGGTAATTTAGATTTGAATTTAGATCGTACTCAATCAGAGGTTTGAATCTTAAAACATGTACTTCATAACCTAATTCATGGAATCCCTGTCCTAGCGTAAGTACAACACGTTCGGCACCGCCACCTTGTAAGCAATTAATAACGAGTAACGCTATTTTTTTATGCTGATTCATATAACACGACCTATAAATAAATTATTGCACATTCTTTAGAAAAAATTACAACTGTATTATAGAAACTATTAGCGCTTGAACAGCCTTGCAAACAGAGATTTAGAAGACGTTGGACGGGTAACTTGATTACCAACATAGCCTTTTTGAGTTTTTTTTGGAAAGGTACCAAAAGGATCTATTCGATAATTCTCTAGTTGATAGCCATTAGTCAAAGCTTCATTATAATAGTTATCAAATAATTCAACTAAATCTTGTCTAGGGTGTGGTAAAACCTCTCCATCGAACCAATGCGTTGAACCTTCTGCTTCAAGCCGTTTCAATGAGTACTTGTGACTAAACTGCGTACCCATATCAGAATAATGTAAAACTTTAATATCTTCTATCGGTAAACTCTCTCCATCAATACAATTATAGCTGTCATTGAAGGGTGCTAAAAGTCGTGGGTTCTTTTTTATCATTTCCATTATTCTTTTATGACTATCAGCGTCCTCCATGATTTTCTCAACTGAAGGAAGACTATTTTTAGCACGACTGCAATCCCATACACAGGTACACATACGAGTCTTTTTAGAAACTTTCTTAGCCGCTACTATAGACTTCCCATCAATTGGATGATTCCACAATTTTAACAAATCATCTAAAATAACGACATCTGTATCCATATAAATAGCACGTCCAGAATAATTACAATATTCTGGAATCGCCCAGCGAAACCCTGAGAATGGTGTGTCCCAATTAGTAGTATTCCATCCTTCACCAGTCTCAGGATTAGAATACCAATAGCTATTAGGATCACGCGATAATTGCATCCATACTATTTCAACTGGTACACTGGTATGTTTATGAATACTATAATCTAATACCATCATCTGCTCTAGATCACAGTTATTTGGGTCACAACCGACAAAAACTCTAATAGTATCATTTGTTTTCATAATTATATCCGTTGACTGATGAATGCTCCAAGTCTCATATCTATGACATAAAGCTTTAATACTGATTTTTTAACGTGAAAGTACTCAAATATAGCATTGAGCTTACTCTTTCCAATATTTTTCTATCCACCCTACTGGTAAGATAAAATGACGCAAATGACGTAGTGGTCTCTTTAAATTTTTGGGTTCAGTGAGTCTTTTTAGGTGATCTTTGGCGTTGTTAGCCGCATTTTTGTTGTATCTACCTTCAATAGCATGCGTAGGGTATAAGTCGCCAGGGAAGATAACGATACGGGCACCCTTAGGAATCTTTGGTTCCTTGATATAGTTCAGCGGGAATGGCTGACGGCATTTACGTCTAAAATGTGCTACCCATGCCTTTGGAAACAGCTTAACACCGCCTGGGGCATTCCGAGTGACAAAGCGCTGCTCAAATCGATACTCATCAGCGATACCTTGTGGATCGGCTTTGAATGTCTCTTGTAATGAAACAAGCGATCCTACCTGAAATCTAAAGCAAGAAGTCTGCCCTAAGCGCTCTAAGGGGTTACTCGGGTTATAGGACAAAATAACGTCATCTGGCTCCCCATACTCAAAGAAAGGATCAAGGCTGTCTACTATAATCACATCCAAATCTACAAACAGCACTGTGCCTGTCAAATCACCTAGCTTCTCACCCCATAAACGCGACTTTGGCCATTTACCCAACGTATTGGTCGGCATAGTGACATCTAGCGGTGGCAACTCTTGGCATTCGATTTCTGGGCGTACATCGGTCGTATCATCTGTAAAACAGACAAAACGAAACGGTGGCGTGATGTTACGAGAGACCATGCCGTATAATTTATTGGCATAATCCGCACCATACTTTGTCCCCCATTTAATACAAATGATTTGTTTGACGTTTTTATTATCTGCTGCACTAGAATCTATTGGCATTGGCTGCTCACTTTAATCGTGTGAATAAATATGATGGCTATATTAGCATAAAAAAAAGACTGAACAATTATGTTCAGCCTTTTTAGCCTTGAAAGTAATGGCTTGGTTAGTCAATAAAGCTTAACCAGTCCATATATTTCTCATTGCGACCATGCACCACATCAAAGTAGAGGGTTTGCAATTTTTCAGTCAGCGGGCCACGACCACCATTACCGATTATACGATCATCATACTCACGGATAGGCGTGACTTCAGCAGCAGTACCGGTCATAAAGATTTCATCTGCTAAATAAAACTCATCACGAGTGATACGGCGTTCGATAACATTGATACCCAAATCAGCCGCGAACTGAAGGATAGTACGACGAGTGATGCCGTCTAAAGCGCCGCCAGACAAATCTGGGGTGTGTAGCTCACCGTTTTTCACTAAAAATAAGTTCTCGCCAGCACCTTGACAAACAAAGCCTTGTGGATCCATTAAGATCGCTTCATCATAGCCACTACGAGTGACTTCTTGGTTTGCCATGATAGACACAGGGTAGTTACTAGATGCTTTCGCCTTACACATCGTGACGTTTGGCATGTGATGCGTATACGATGAGGTTTTTACGCGGATACCGTTTTTGATACCTTCGTCACCAAGATAAGCGCCCCAATGCCAAGCAGCGACCATCGCGTTGATACTGTTATCACGTGAAGACAAACCCAGTTTTTCTGCACCCACCCAAATCAGCGGTCGGATATAGGCTTCTGCTAAGTTGTTTTGCTTGACCACATCCTTATGCGCTTGCTCTAGAGTCGCTGCATCAAAGGGTACATTCATTTGAAAGATTTTTGCAGACCCGAGTAGACGCTCAGTATGTTCTTTTAGGCGAAAAATCGCCGTACGTTTATCGGCAGTTTGGTAAGCGCGCACGCCTTCAAACACAGCCATGCCATAGTGCAGACTGTGAGTGAGCACATGGACTTTAGCATCTGGCTGTTCAATCATCGTGCCATTCATCCAAAGCTTACCATCTTGTGTTGCCATATTCATTTTATAGTCCTTACGTTAGCACTGACGTCTAACTTTTTTAGGTAGGTTGTATTTAACAGTGGGTATCAACATCGTATCATAACACCGCAGCGACAATTTTTATGACTTAAAACTCAACCGATTATATCACTGGCCGTGTTGGCAAATGAAATCTTTTGGTTGGTGGTCACAGGGTTTTTAATTATGATAAAGCATTACAGTTTAAGAGTCTTTTTGAGTATCAGCAAGCCGTTCCAAAAATCTTACTCAAACCTAACTAATATTAACTATTAGCCAGATTTGACGTTTTCTTTCTGCTTCACTGTCACGCGCTACTTCTCGTTTGAGACTTAGACTGACCACGACTCCACAGACTTTTTTAATTGGCGATGGAACTCACCGTCCAATAAAACGGAGTTATGCGGCTGTTAAGATGACAGTCGCGTTGTTTAAAATATTGATGCTGGCGTTAAGGTCGCGGTCATGTTTTGTCTGGCAGCTAGGACAGATCCACTCGCGCATCTTCAACGTCAGCTCATCTTTACCAAGGATATGATTGCAGTTTGAACAGGTCTTGGAGCTGGGATAGAAGCGCCCAACTGACTTTACCGTCTTGCCTTGCTCATTGGCTTTGTAGATAAGCTGTCGCTTAAATTCAAAGAAACCCAAATCACTGATCGCCCGTGACAATCTGCGGTTCTTGACCATACCTTTGACGTTTAAATCCTCAATTGCCATCACATCGAACGCTTTGACCAGCTTTGATGTGATTTGATGGAGAGAGTCTTGCCTAATACTCCTGATCTTGTAGTGCAAACGAGAGAGCTTGGTTTTCGCTTTTTCTCTGTTTTTACTACCTTTCTTCTTGCGACTGAGCACTTTGTTTAGCGTTCTTAGTTTTTTAAGGTTTGCTTTTAGTGGCTTTGGTGCTTTGATTTTAGTGCCGTCTGATAAAACCAATAAATCAGTAATACCAAGGTCGATGCCCACGCTTTTACCTGTCTTTTTAGTAGGAAGTGAAGATGCTTGCATCTCAACGGCCACACTGACAAACCACTTACCGCCACGCTTGGAGATGGTGGCTGACATGATCTTGCCGTCAAATCGCAATGCTTCTTTTAATCGAACCCAGCCTAGATTGGGTATGCGAATGGACTTACCTTTGATAGCGAATTGGTCATTAGACAGACTAAATTTATCGTCACGCCCTTTCTTACGAGCCGTTGGGTATTTCGTGAGGCCTTTAAAGAAGTTGTTATAAGCATCACCCAATTGCATGATTGCGGCTTGCGGAGCGCATTTGGTGACTTCCAGCATATAAGGAAATAATTCACGCTTAATAGCATTCAATTCGCGTCTGAGCTTCGCTTGTGAGGGTTTGTTTAGCTTTTTGGTATCAATCTCAATACCAGTCGCCAAACACGCCTCACGATACGCCTTGTCAAGTGCATACTGTCGTTGCCACTCATGCAAAGCCCAGTTGTAGGCTTTTCGCGCCACACCGCAAGCACGGGCAAAGTGATTTGCTTGTACGTTGTTGGGTTTGAGTTCGATTGAGTGACCACGGATCATAATGCTTTTTTAACTTCTTTTGGTTGATAGATGAATTGCTTATTTTAATTATAAATAATTAAGATTAGATAGGTTTTAGGTAACTGTTTAATAACCCCTAGTAGCAACAAGTTTGATATTATTCTTTAGGGGACTCCACACCCATTAGACGCTGCCACTGTGCTTGTACCAATGCCCGCGTCTCCTGCCATAGCGACTCCTCTACCAGTAATGACTGCTCTGATAGCGCCAACTGGTGGGTCGCAGCACGGATTCTGAGATACGCATCGGTTAAGTCCTGACAGACTTGTTCGTCCCAAATACCAAGTAACGCAACTTCTGCAAAAATACGGACATTGTCACTCCATTTGGTCAAGCTTGGATATTCGTGCGAATACGCCAACACAGCAAACTGTGCCAAAAACTCAATGTCTACAATGCCACCTGCATCTTGCTTAAGATGAAACTTACCAGCTTGTTGTTGCCATTGACTGGTGCCTAGATGTTTTTGCATTTTTATACGCATGCTGGTGATTTCACTACGTACTTGCTCAATCGTACGCGGCAGCGCCAGCACGTCTCGCCGAATGTCACAAAAACGTGCTGTCACACGTCGATCTCCACAAATGGCTCGAGCACGAACCAGCGCTTGATGCTCCCATGACCATGCTTTATCAAGCTGATAAGTCTCAAACGCATCACAAGACACCACCATCATGCCAGCATTACCAGAAGGACGTAGACGCATGTCAATCTCATACACGCGCCCATCTCGAGTTTGCGTATTAAGGTAATTCATCAGCTTTTGCACCAGGCGCGCAGCAAACTTCATTCCACTCACTGATTTTTCCCCAGTGGTCATGCCCTGCTCTTTTATTTTATGTAAAAACACCAAATCTAAGTCGGAAGCGTAAGACAGCTCTAACCCACCAAGTTTGCCATAACCGATGATAGCGAAGCCGCAATCAGCTTCCGTCACCGGGTCACCATCCTTACCGATAGGATAACCATAACGTTTGACAATCTCGGCAAACGCGCGCTCCAACGCCGCTTCCAATACGACTGCTGCGATATACGTTAAAGAGTCAGACACCTTCATAATCGGACGCTCGGCTAACACGTCACTGGCGGCAACTGCCAGCACTTGGTTCTTTTTAAACAACCGCAGGACGCTAAGCAGCTCTTCTTCATCATTGGGTTCTACCCGCAATAACTGTTGGCGCAAAATATCACGCAACTCAAGCTTGTCCGGTAAATGACGATAGCGTTGCTGTAAAAAACTGTCTAACAAAACAGGGTACTGAGCCAATTCTTTTGCAATCCAAGGACTGGCCGATAGCATCGGTATTAACTCTATCGTTGCATTGGGGTTTTCTGCAATCATGACCAAGTAGATAGAACGGCGGCAAATAGCTTCAAGCAATGCCATGAGACGCGGCAGGGCTGTATTGGCCAATTGCTGCTGTTCTTGATGCGCCAATAGTGCATGCACAATCACAGGATACGCATCATCCAAACGCTCTCTCGCCTCGTCACTTAAATTGGCGACCATCTTTGATTGCCAAAATTCTTGTAACAGTTCACGATTTTCTGCGGTGAGCACTTCATTCAACCGTGCTATCTGCGCATCGAGTTGTTCGGGCTCAAGATCCACACCTTCTTGATCAGGCACTTGGCGTTCCGTGACCATACGCTCAAATGGATCATTGACAGTGTCCCGATGATGATTGAGCCTGCTTAGTAATGCGTCCCAATCGTCAAATCCAAGTATGAGAGCCAGGTTATGTTGCCAATGCGGATCATGTGGTAAGCGTTGAGTTTGCTGATCGTTAATGGCCTGAATGGCATGCTCAAGCCGACGCAGGAATCGATAAGCGGATTGTAGTTGCTCAAACGTTGATAGCTCTAGATATCCGAGTTCGTACAACATTTGCATCGATTGCAAACAGGACTTAATCTGTAGCTGTGGATGTCTACCGCCATAGATCAACTGAAAGGCTTGTACGATAAACTCAATGTCTCTAATACCACCGGCACCAAGCTTAATGTTATCCAAATCCTCACGCTGAGCAACCTGATTTTGGATAAGCGACTTCATCTCTCTAAGTGCTGAAAAGGCACTGTAGTCCACATAATAACGAAAGACAAATGGCTTGATAAGCGCTTGTAACTCATCATAGAAAGGCTGCTCTACCTGCCCCACTACCCGTGCTTTTAACCAAGCAAAACGCTCCCAGGCGCGGCCGTGCAAAGCAAAATACTTTTGTAACGCTGAAAGGTGAATGGCCAAATCGCTCCCATCACCCCACGGACGCAGGCGCATATCGACTCGAAAGACAAAACCATCGGCCGTCTTATTATCAAGCAATTTGATGATACCTTGACCGAGCCTTGTCATAAAACGCTTGTTGTCTATACTACGAGTGCCCTCGTCTTTATTCCCATTGGTTTCACCGCGTGCTTGATGGACAAAAATGAGATCGATATCACTCGATAAATTCAGCTCTTGAGCGCCAAGCTTGCCCATGGCCATGATCGCCATGTCATCAATTTGTACATTACCTTGTGCATTAATAAAAGTCGGTTCACCATACTTTTTAATCAAATGCCGATACGTATAGTCTTTCGCAAACGAGATGCAACCATCGGCAAATTCGGACAGCTCATCGGTCAGTTGCTCAAGTGCTATCATCTGTAAAGCGTCTTGCCAAATCCAGCGCATCATCAGTAGCATCCGCAGATGGCGCAGACCGCTCATGACCTTCGCTTCATCAGCGAGTTGATAATTTTCATCCAACGTATAGTCTTGAATCAAATCGTCTATTTGCTGGCGCGTTAGAGTCTGATCTAATGGATAGCTACGTAAAAACGTTTGACATGATACCGTCCGGCTTTCCCAAATCTGATAAGCAAAGGCACTCGCCGTCTGCAGGACATGCAGTTGTTCGGCCGTCGGCTGATAATCGGTACCATGGTTCATACGTGAAGGCATAGCAGGTAACATAGGGACATAAACTCCTTATATAGAGTGATAAGACTACGTGAACCTAGCCTATAAGTTTATTGTTTTTTCTTACGAGGCAGTCACAGTATCAAATAACCGTACGGAATATGTCAATATTTGACACAAAACTATGTTTAATAACCGTGAACCTATTTGCTTTGAACGGCTTTATGTTAGCATAAACAACTTTAGCACAGATGATTGATAAGACCTCCTATGACACCTACTACGCCATTACTCCTATTGACTGCTGATCCTAGTCACCCACTTGCCCATCTGGCATTACGCTATGCTCGCGCTCATTTGCAAAGCACCGCTCATAAAGACAATACCCAAAATAGCACATTAAACGTGTTTTTTTATGGAGACGCTGCTCATATCGCCAATTGTTTACGCTGGCAGTCTGCCGACCAAGTTAACTTAACCAAAGAGTGGCAAAATCTCGCTGAGCAGTACGAGTTGTCACTGCCCGTCTGTGTCAGTACCGCACTCAGTCGCGGTGTCAGCGACACAGATAACAGCACGCGTCATCAACTTGATGGCAATAATCTTGCTAGAGGTTTTGCATTAGTTGGACTTAGTGAGCTTGCCATGATGATGCAAGGCAGTCGTCACTTAATGCAGTTTTAACCGTCTCTCACTGAAATAACGGATCACTTGATTGACACACTCCCCCCACTTTCGCCAAGCTCAAGTAGGGGATTCTAAAAGCCTAAGCTCTTAGGCGACTTTCTCACGAATGTCACAAGTTTTCTGTTTCATCGGGCGACCTTGACTGCATCCTCCCTCCGCAGACAAAACGGCATGTCCTGCCGATAAAATATTACGAGCTGCATTAATATCAGCGTTGGCTTTATGACCACATTTGACGCACTCAAACTTTGCCTGAGTTTGTCTGTTTTCCTTGGCGATATGCTGGCATTGAGAGCAGGTTTGGCTGGTGTAGCGTGGGTTTACTTTGATAAGTAAGCCGCCGCGCCACTGCTGCTTGTATTCAAGCATATCAATCATCATACCCCAGCCTTGATCTAAAATGGATTTGTTTAATCCTGACTTGGCTTTGACCTGACGGCCTTTGTTCTCCACCGACCCGCTGGCTGATGTCGACATATTGATGACTGTTAAATCTTCACAAGCGATCATGGCGTGGTTTTTGCTGATGCTGGTGGTGATTTTATGCAAGTAGTCATGACGAATATTGGCGATATGATGGTGGAGCTTTTGAATCTTGCGGTTGTGTTTTTTCCAGTTTTGGCTAAACAGAACTTTTCTGCTTAATTGACGCTGTAATTTGGCAAGTTTAACCTGGTTGGCTTTAAAGCTGTTTTTGGGTTTGATATATTCACCGTTTGAGGTGGTGATGAGTTTGCTAATCCCCATGTCTAAGCCAATGGCGCTTGTGGCAGGGTGAACCGGCTTTTCGGCCAGTTCGCGCTCAGTGCCAAACGACACGTACCAGTGACCTGACTTCTTGCTAATGGTGACATTCTTGATGACACCGATGATGTCTTGAGACTTTCTAAATTTCACTAGACCAATGCCATTCGGTAGTTTGATGCGGTTGCCCTCAACACGGCAATACTTATCAAACTGAACCAGTCTGATTGAATCGCAGCCATCTGCTTTGCGCTTAAATTGTGGCATCAGTGCCCGTCGTTGAATCTCTGTGCCATCAGCCAGTTTAAAGAACTTGGGCTTTTTGGGTTTCTTTTTATTCTCTTTGAATCTGGCGTGTACTTTGGGGTCAAAGAATCGTGACCAAGCAGACGCAAGATCGCGTACCTTTTGTTGTAAGGACACGGCATTAGAGCTAGATTTCAGAAAGGCAAAATCAGGATTACTCTTTAGATCCATGATTTTATTAACGAGGTTGGTGGCATTGATAAAGTCATTTTTAGCAAACATCTCAAATGAGATTGCCAGCATGTGATTCCAAACAAAACGCGCTGAGCCGACAAGATTATTTAGAATAATCTCCTGCTCTATAGTAGGCTCAAGCCTAAATTTATACGCTTTGTTGAGTTTCATAAATGCTTTCTTTATTAATGAGTATGTATTTGATATTATGCTTATAATACTAGCATTTAAGGATATTTGTTGCAATGAGTGAGATATATAAAAATCGCCATGCCGCCTTTAATCTTCACGTTCACTTAGTTTTTATTACTAAGTACCGAAAAAAGGTTTTAGGTGAGTTGCATCATGAGTGTTTTAGTCAGTGTGTGGCTGAGGTCTGTAAAAGTTTTGATGCTGAGCTAAAGGAATGTAACGGTGAGGCGGATCACATTCACATGCTTATCCAGTATCCACCAACAGTGCAATTAAGCAAATTGGTTAATAACTTGAAGTCAGTCACAAGTAGGCGAATGAGGGGAGGTTTTATTGATTTAAGAGCAGCTTATTCCAAGCCTGTGCTTTGGTCACGTTCCTACTTTGCAAGCTCTTGTGGCGGTGCGCCATTAGATATTATTAAACAATATATTCAGAACCAGCAAGGCTAGCCAGCGATGCAAAATTCACCGCCACCCTAATGTCGGGTGGAGTCCTCTTTTGCTTTTTTGATAGACTGCAATGTTATAAAACGGACGCTACGATATCGATCCTAGCCGATCAAACAGATTAGGAACCAATCATGAAATTATTAATTCAGCTGCATACGCCGACAGAGATGGCCAGCTATGAAGGCTGTGCGCTTGCGCTAACGTTGGCTACCTTTGGCCATGAAGTACAGCTGTATTTAGACGCCCCAGTCTTTGGCCTATTGATGCAACCTGAGTCACGCTTGCATGGCATGATTCAGTCGCTTGAGCTGTACGATATGCCAGCCGCTTGGCTGCCTGATGATGTCTTTAGTGGCTGGGCCATAGGGATGTTGCCAGCCGATTTGGCCTCACAACTGACACTAGTTCCGGATGTGATAAACTCGCAAGCCTTTGAGCAGATACTGAGATTCTAATGGCAATACTCTCTGTTTAACCCGATATGAGCTGCCCTGTTTGATACGAGAATATTTGATACTAGAATAACTACCGCAATTGGACATCATTATGACAACGTTATATCAATTACACAGTACCATGGACACGCTTAGGCGCAGTACCGAAGAGATGTCGCGCACGTGGCGTACTGGTGACAGTATTGTCTTGCTTGGCACCACGGTCGCTTTTATCGATTGGTTCGATGCCTACGTCGCTGATAGCGAGATACAAGGTATCGCGGGTATTTACGCGCTAGCCGATGATGTGGCTCAGCTCACGACTAATACCAGCGCCAAGTTAAATCTATCCGCTAAATTAAGTGGTGTGTTGACAGACACAGAGTGGGTCAATCTGACTCAAGACAATCAGTTTGATAAAGTCGTGACCATAGCCTTATGAGCAACAATAATATGACCACCCCTACTATGACCGCTATGAACATTGAGCTAGATCAAGATGGCCATTTGTGTGACCATACTCTTTGGACACCCGATATTGCCCAGCAACTGGCGAACACGTTAGATGTGGATTTAGGCACTGAGCATATACAGATTTTGCAACAAGTACGGGCGTTTTTTGCTAAATTTAATCACGCGCCAGCGACAAGGCCGCTCATTAAGTGGCTACAAAAAACCTTGCCGGAGCAAGACATCAACAATCAAAAATTGCAGCAATTATTCAATACTGGCTTGGTCGCCCGCCATGTAAATCGCCTTGCTGGCCTGCCTAAGCCGCCTAATTGTTTATAAAAACTATTGTTTATAAAGACTAATGGGGACTGCTCCGCTCCGCATTAGTCCTTTAGCATTTTGAGCACACCAGTCAGCATCTGAGTGTTTATTTTGAGTCATAGACGGTTAATGTCTCATAACCGATACTACGGCCTTCATCGCCACGAAAGCCTTGCTGACGCCATATCTCATACAGGCATATTGCCACGCTATTGGACAAATTTAAACTGCGTGAATCAGCCAGCATCGGCAATCGCAACCAATTGCTCGCACCAATATCTTCACGAATCTCATCTGCCAATCCGGCGGTTTCAGAACCAAAAACCAGCGCAATATTAGGCATTAAAGCCTCACCTGTGGCCCCAGCCTCTTGCTGACCAATAAAGTCATAGTCATAGAAAGGTTGACTCAGTTTGGTGGTCAGAGCGGTAACGGTTTGGCAGTCAGCAGCTTGTAGTGCCTGTCTTGCTGCTGTCCAATCATCATGTACTTGTAGATGGGCATACTCATGATAGTCCAAGCCTGCACGGCGTAGCTTTTTATCATCAAGCTCAAACCCTAAAGGCCTGACCAAATGCAGCTGGGCGCCCGTATTAGCACATAACCGAATAATATTGCCCGTGTTACTAGGCATTTTGGGGGCTACCAGTACAATGTGAATGGTCATACTAACTCCTTAAGTGGTAAAGCCGAACTATGGTGAAATTGATGAGCTGTGTGTAAATAAAAGTTACAGTTTACTGGCAATAATTACATTTTGATACTGGGCAGCGTTTTTAACTTTCTCTATGATGTCTGTAACGGATAGCGAGATAATAGTTATACATTATCAGCGTGTCTAATACCCCTCAGTGAAGCTTGCGCCCAGCGCTTAGCGTCACTGTTATTATTTTTAACAACCCATTTATTTTTGAGGATACTATTATGAAAAAAGTAATCATCGCATCTTTAACTGCTATGTTTGTTCTAACTGGCTGCAACACTTTTAAAGGTCTAGGCCAAGACGTAGAAGGCGCTGGTGAAGCAGTAAGTAACACAGCGACAGACGTCAAACAAAAAATCTAAGTACTCACTTCTTAGACTTTTAAAAGGGCTTATCATTTATTTGATAAGCTCTTTTTTTATCCTCTTATCTTTTGACCCAAGAGTACGGGTAAAAGACCGTGCTATAAAAATGCTCGTAATATCTGATTGAGATAACGCTGTCCTAACGCTGTCGGCTGTAGCTGCTCAGAGCTGTCTATCAATAATCCCTGCTCCACGAGTTTGCTCACTTGTCCTGCAATGTCCTGATAACCAACTCCCGTTCTTGCGGTAAACAATGCCCAATCTACCCCGCCGTGTAACCGTAGCGCATTTAGCATAAACTCACTAACCAGCTCATCACTAGCAATCTTTTGCCAGCCCACCATTTTTGGTGCATTTTGGTGAGTATCAGAGTGCGCAGCTGGTTGATAGCGCATACCGTCTTGAAGCATATAATCTTTAGGCAAACGTGATTTGCTAAAACGATAAATACCTGCCTCTGCCAACCAGTCATTCTCTAGCACTTTATCTTTGTCGGACGGTCTCGACTCGTTACTATCTCGTGCTGAGGCGTTGTTGCCTATTGACACTTTGCCATGCGCGCCTGCGCCAATTGCGAGATAATCACCAAATTGCCAATAATTAACATTGTGCCGACATGGTTTATCTGATGCGCCCGCCCAAGCGGAGACCTCATAATTGTTGTAGCCCAATTGCTGTAGTAAGGTTTGACCTGCTTGCTCAATATCCGCCAGATTGTCTTCATCTGGCAGTATAGGCTGGCTACGATAAAACACGGTGTTGGGCTCAATCGTCAACTGATACCAAGAGATATGCGTGGCACCTGCATCGTGCGCCATTTGTATGTCAGCCAGCGCTTCATCCATGCTCTGCTGCGGCAACCCATGCATCAAATCCACATTGACCCGCTCAAAGCCAGCCGCACGCGCGGCCTGAATGGCTGATAATGCCTGAACAGGATCATGTATACGCCCAAGCGTTTGTAATTTATCAGCAGCAAAGCTTTGCACACCAATCGATAAGCGATTGATACCCACACTCAAATACTGGGCAAAAGGTGCGTGCTCTAGCGTGCCTGGATTGGCTTCCATCGTCACTTCGATGTCATCAGCAAATGTAAAGACATGGCGTAGGCCAGAAAATAGTCGTTGATACTGGGCAATGGGCAGCAAGGACGGGGTCCCCCCTCCAATAAATATTGAACCAATCTTGCGCCCTTGAGACAATGACTGTTGCATACTTGCGTCTAGCAATAGCGCATCTACGTACTCGTCATACATGGAGAGTTGGGTATCTATCGGCAGCTCGTGCGAGTTAAAATCGCAATAAGGACACTTTTTGACACACCACGGGATATGGATATAAAGCGCTAGTGGGATATCCTTTACGTCTATCGTGCCCACAGTGGCGTTATTAGGCGGGCTGATATTGTCTGATACGTGAACAGGTTTGGTATTTGACATAATTGAATGTCTCAATAAATGGTTAGCTGCTGTGATTAGCAAAAGTAGCGCTAGGATAACGGCTAGACCGCATAAAGAAAAGCACGATGATAACAAAAGTATCCATAAAGCCACTTACAAAAATGGGTGTTAATGCTGGTAACTTATCGGCAAGATATAGTCGATACAAGACATAGTTTTACGTTAATGTTGATGTGCGGCTGGGATAAATGCTGCGCCGCCTCTGTCAGCGTAGACACAGCATACAAGTAATCTTTATTCCAGTAGCTGTATATGATGTTTATGGTGGATTAACGCTATCCACAGCGCTTTGATATAAAACGGCTAATCAATAGCCAATAATGGAAGGATGAATTATATGGCTTACTGGTTGATGAAATCTAACCCTAAGTTTTTTGGGATTAAGGATTTGCGACGGTTAGAAACAGACAGTTGGGATGGTGTCCGCAACTACCGCGCCCGCAACTTTATGCGCGATGATATGCGTGTTGGTGACAAGGTTTTCTTTTATCATTCTAGCGCCAAACCCTCGGGGGTGGCTGGCATCATGACTGTCAGTAAAGCAGGCTATCCTGATCCCACGCAATTTCACCCCGAGCACCGTCACTACGACCCGCTCGCAACCGAAGATGCACCGCGCTGGTATATGGTCGATGTGACTTTTGAGCAGGCCTTTGTAGACGTTCTACCTTTGTCAGAACTGAAGTTTCTACCCGCGCTTGAAGACTCGCTGTTGCTTAAAAAAGGCTGTGAGCAGTTGACCATTATGCCACTAGAGCCCAAACATTGGCACGCCATTATGGCCATGGCAGAAACCCTAGATCTTCTATCAGGTGACGCAAAACTTTGATGGTATCCATAAACCTTAATACCGTCGGTCAATTAAAACCACCGGTGAAGAAGCCGTTGACATCATACCCCAGCTTCTTTACCATCTTATTTATTTATGACCTGTCAATCTACTGCTTGGATTGACGGGTTATTTTTATTTTTGTGCCTTCACTTTTATTTTCTTACTCTGTTCATATGGGCTTGCTCATATTATTTATCGGAGTATTATCGGCACTACTCCTATTTTACTGTCTCGCTATTAACTTGTTGATGGCAGTGTTTGCTCATCAATAATAATGACTGCAAAGAATAAAAAGTTGCTCACTATGGCTTTCCCATTATCTTTTAGAGATTTCAAAAGTTACAGTTTACGTTTAGGCGTGCTTGCACTGCCTATTTTAATCACTCAGTTTTGCCAAGCAGCCCTTGGTGTAGTCGATGCCATTATGGCAGGTCAAGTTTCTGCGCTGGACTTGGCGGCTGTGGCTGTTGGGTCTGGGATTTGGCTACCGCTGTTTTTATTAGCCACGGGTGTTTTAATCGCAACCACGCCTCTGATTGGTGAGGCGATAGGGCAAGATCAGCACAGTCAAGTACCCCATATCACGCAACAATCTTTATGGACGGCTGGCGTCATTGGTATTATTGGCTTTATTGTGGTCAATTTAGCCCCAAGTGTACTTGGAATCATGGGTGTACCTGAAAATATCCAGCCGATTGCTACGCAGTATTTGCATGGCGTGTCATTTGGCTTCCCAGCGCTGGCAGTCTATGCCGTGCTACGCAGTTATTGCGAGGCGCTTGGACGACCTGAGCCGGTGACCGTTATTAGTATCATTGGCCTGCTGGCCGATATTCCTCTGAACTATATTTTTATTCATGGTCTGTTTGGGATGCCTGAGATGGGCGGGGCTGGCTGCGGGGTCGCGACGGCCTTAGTGTTATGGATAAATGTGCTATTACTTGCCGCTTACACCAGCTTCACTAAGCGCCAGCAATTTGCCAGCACACGTTTTTTTTATGCCTTTGCCAGTCCGAATCGCACACAGATCAAAAAGCTGCTTAAGCTTGGTATACCTATTGGCATATCCATTTTCTTTGAGGCCAGTCTGTTTAGCTTAGGAGCGCTGGTCATTAGTCCTTTGGGTGAGTTGGCAACCGCCTCACACCAAGTGGCACTGGCCGTAACGTCACAGCTGTTTATGATACCCATATCGGTCGCCATGGCTCTGACCATCATGATCTCCAATCGCTTTGGTGAAAAAAACCTGATGGCGCTACGTCAAGTGCAAGCCACTGGTCTGATATGGACCGTATTGATCGCGCTCACTTGTATGCTGGGAATATGGCTATTTAGACCACAACTGGCAGCCGCCTTCACTGACAATCCATTGGTGATCGCGCAATCTATGCACCTACTTATCTTTGCGCTTGCTTATCAGCTGTTTGATGGGTGGCAAGTGAACGTAGCGGGTATATTACGCGGTATGCAGGACACCACCGTCCCAATGTGGGTCACGCTGTTTTGTTATTGGCTGGTTGCTTTACCACTCGGTATTTACTTAGTGCGCTTTACTGACGTCGGTGCACAAGGGTTTTGGATGGCATTAATCACAGGTCTATTTTTATCCTCTATTCTACTGACCCTACGACTGCGCTATCAACAAAAACGCTTAACCACAATCTGGCGTTGATTTAGGGTATGTTGATTTAGAGTATAGTTATAAGGCTTTAAAGTGATACAGAGCTACGGGCCAAGTTTCTTTGCTGTCTCTGTTACGCTTACAAATAGCGAGCTAAAATTTATACCCATAACATGAGTATCAGTGTAACCATTTTATGGAGTGCTAACTATGTGCCCGTTCAAATGTCGTCACTAGTGATAATGACTAGCACTCCATGGGCACATAGACTATGATAAATCATTGAATATTTCTTACTCGCAAGCCCGCTTACGTCATAATATGTAAAAAAACTCAGTTAACAACTGTACATCGATTGCTCATTGCCATGAATATAGGTATCATTAGCAGTTATCTACACAATATTTACACAATATTTAGTTACACTATTTCTCGAATTTAGTACAAGGCAAGATTAAAACTATGGATATTGAAAAAATACGCACCCTAATTGCACTCATGGAAGAAAGCGAACTGGTTAATTTAGAAATCAGCTCAGACGACGAACATATCAGCTTGACTCGTCACTATGATACGCCTGCCCCTACAATGATGGCCGCTCCTACTGCAGGCGCGGCGCCTATTGCTGCTGCGCCAAAACCAGCAGAAAAAGCGGGTAGCGTTGAGACGTCTCCCATGGTTGGTGTTTTCTACTCAGCACCAAGTCCGAACGATCCCCCATTCGTAAAGATTGGGCAAAAAGTTCAAGCCGGTGATACCTTAGGCATCATTGAAGCCATGAAAATCATGAACCCTCTTGAAGCGACTCAAAGTGGCATTGTTGATGAAATCTTGGTAGATAATTCTGAAGTGGTACAGTTTGGCCAACCTGTCATACGCTATAAAGCGTAACGCTATTTGCCACCCTTTACTTCATTATGACTGATGTCTTTTGATATGTGTCACGTTATCTTTAATAGTACGATGCCATATATCGAGACTCAGTCGATGACTGCCGCTTCGACAAGGATGACCCCATGATAAAAAAACTGCTCATCGCCAATAGAGGTGAGATTGCCCTACGTATTGTTCGAGCTTGTAAAGCACTTGGAATAGAAACCGTTGGCGTCTATTCCACGGCTGATGCAAACTTGATGCATTTGCGCTTTGTTGATGAGGCAATCTGTATTGGCAAACCTAATGCCAATCAAAGCTATCTTGATATCAATACCATTTTGACCGCTGCTGAAATCACGGGTGCTGACGCCATTCATCCTGGTTATGGTTTTTTATCAGAGAATGCTGAGTTTGCTGAACAAGTTGAAGAAGCAGGCTTAACCTTCGTCGGTCCTAACGCTGATCACATCCGCCTAATGGGTAATAAAGTCTCAGCGATTAATGCCATGAAAAAGGCCGGCGTGCCGACAGTGCCAGGCTCTGTGGGTGCCGTCACACTACATAATGCCGAAGAACAAGCGCGCAACATTGGCTTTCCGCTACTGATTAAAGCGGCTTCTGGTGGCGGTGGTCGCGGCATGCGAGTCGTTGAGCGCTTTGATGAGCTTATCGGACAAGTACAAGCCGCAAAACAAGAAGCTGAACTGTGGTTTGGCGACGATACCGTCTATATGGAACGCTATCTACAAAACCCACGTCACGTAGAAGTACAGGTACTTGGTGATGGTAACGGTAATGCTATCCATCTATACGATCGGGACTGCTCATTGCAGCGTCGTCACCAAAAAGTACTAGAAGAAGCCCCTGCTCCTGACATTCCTGATGACGTTCGTGAGCCCATCCTAAAAGCTTGCGTAAAAGCTTGTGAGCTGGTGAAGTATCGCGGCGCCGGTACGTTTGAGTTTTTATTTGAAAATAATGAATTTTTCTTTATCGAAATGAATACTCGGGTACAGGTTGAGCATCCAGTCACTGAAATGATTACTGGTATTGATGTGGTCGTTGAACAACTGAAAATCGCTGCGGGCTACGGCTTGTCTTATCGTCAAAGTGAGATTGAGATTCAAGGCCATGCGATTGAATGTCGTATCAATGCTGAAGATCCAGCGACCTTTATGCCGTGCCCTGGTACGGTCAACCAGTTGTTTGCCCCCAGTGGCGCGGGCGTGCGCTTTGACTCACACTTGTATCCTGGATACGAGATACCGTCGTATTATGATTCATTGATAGGCAAACTTATCTGTCATGGTCAAACCCGCCAACAAGCGGTCTCTAAAACGCTCCATGCCCTTGATGAGCTAGTGATTGAAGGTATCAAAACCAACATACCCCTGCATCGTGATGTCATTTTGGCGGATAAAAACTTTGTCCATGAAGCGCAAAACATTCACTATCTTGAAAGAGAGCTTTTAACCGCAAACCAAGCCAAAAAACCAGCATAACTTTGGCCATAAGCACTCTGCCATAAATTATACACATTAAAAAACCGCTATTGAGTAGCGGTTTTTTAGTGTAATTAAATGGATCTTTTCATAGTCGATACGTTTTGCTCATCTCACTGTTTAGGGTAGAATTCTATTGAACCTCATAAAGCATTCTTTACCATCAGGGTCAGCACACCACTGCATGTGATTGTCATCATGACTTAAAAAGGCAATCAACGCTTCATCGGTCTGATCAATCTGATTACCAGAACAGTCTACTTCGTTGTTGTCATACACTGTTTTAAGCGCAATAATAGGCAGCCCTTCTTCACGGTGTGTGATTAAGTAGCGGCCGTACGTCCATTCTTTGCCACTAACTGACCACATCTCATTGTCAGCGCCAAAGTTATATAGCTCACGGCATTGGTTAGATTTTTTAGCAGATGCGATTAATTTTTTATTGGTATTGGGCTGTATACTGAGAACACGCTTTTCTTCTTGAGTCAGAACACCACCTTCTGTACCAGCAAGTACTTTAGGTTCGTCACTCTTCGCCTTTTGGCTGCCTCTTAATTTAGCTTCCGCCTCTTTTGTCATCGTGACGCCACTATCTAAATCTATCTCCCATTGTCCAGCAATAGCAGGGCTAATGTGAGTGGTAATGGTCGGTTTGGTGATCACTTCACCATTTGCTGGCAATGATGCCAGAATAGATGCCAATGAAAATGAAGCAAATGATAGAGGTTCCATAATTAACCTTTTGATTATAATAATGTGCGCTATGTACATTAGCGTAAGTCTTAGACACCAAAAACACAAGTAACATTATGCTATTCGTCGCGATGTCTGTAAAAAAGACACGATAGAACATGATAACAACTTAGTGTGCTTTGTGTTGTATCATACTAGCACTCTTACTTGCTCAAAAAAATAACGTCATCGCTTTACTTGCAAGACACAAGAAGCAATGACGTTGAGAAAGAGCTAGTGTTAGCTGTTAAACCACCCTGTGACGTTAAGCGGCTGTAGTACTTACTGCTTGAGCAAAGGCGGATAAAGCGCCTTTTAGCATGGCCGATACCGTACTGCTGCAAGTACCAATGCCTGAGTAAACCTCGCCATCTACATTGAGCTGAATGTAAGCTGCGGCATTCGCATTGGTCTTGTTATCACTATTGGTATCATCGTCGATACCGTTAGCGCTGTTGTGATGCGGGTTAATCGCATGCTCAGCATAGTTAATAATATGGAGTGATTTACCCGTGTGCTGTGCAAGACCATCAATAAACGATGATAATGGGCCATTACCGGTGCCATCAATATTGATGATTTCACCATTCATTTGCACTTGACCGTTAAAATAAACGTCACCGCCTTTATTGTTGACACTATAATCTAATAGTTCAAACTTGCCTTGCTGTAGATACGTATCCTCAAAAGTCTGTAAGATTTCATCGTTCTGTAGCTCTCGCGCCGCCATCTCAGCTTGCTTTTGTACCACACCGCTGAAGTCAATTTGCATCCAGCGTGGTAAGTTAAAGCCATAGTTACGTTGTAGAATGTAGGCGACGCCGCCTTTACCAGACTGGCTATTAATACGCACCACATCTTGATAGCTGCGACCAATATGCGCCGGATCAATTGGCAGATAAGCCACATCCCAAACATTGTCGGTCTCATCTTGATGCTTCTCATTATAATCGAGAGACTTCTTGATGGCGTCTTGATGCGAACCGCTAAAGGCTGTAAAGACCAACTCACCCACATAAGGATGACGGGGGTGCAAAGGTAAATTATTGCACTCACTCACAACCTGCACGATTTCGCTCATGTTACTGAAGTCCAGCTCAGGGTCGATGCCTTGGCTAAATAGGTTCATGGCCATGACCATAATATCCATATTACCCGTACGCTCACCGTTACCTAATAGCGTACCCTCGATGCGATCAGCACCAGCAAGGACGCCAAGTTCAGCAGCGGCCACCGCACAGCCACGATCATTATGCGTGTGCAAGCTGATAATCACATGCTCACGCTGGGCAAGGTTTCGGCAAAAGTATTCAACCTGATCGGCAAACACATTAGGCATGGAGGCTTCAACGGTCGCTGGTAAATTAAGAATGACTTCCTGCCCTTGCTGCGGCTGCCATACTTCACAAACCGCATCACAGACTTCTACGGCATAAGCCGTTTCTGTTTGGCTAAAGCTTTCAGGCGAGTACTGGAAAACCCATTCAGTCTCAGGATATTTAGCCGCGTACTCAACCAACAAATTGGCGCCCGCAATAGCAATCTCTTTAATCTCAGCTTTATCTTTACCGTACACTTTTTCACGTTGTACACGGCTGGTTGAATTGTAAACATGAACCACCGCCCGCTTTGCGCCTTTTAATGATTCAAAGGTACGGGCAATCAAATGCTCACGGGCCTGTACTAAAACTTGCAACGTCACATCGTCAGGCACATGATTTTCTTCGATGAGTTTACGAGCAAAGTCAAATTCAACCTGTGCGGCTGACGGAAACCCGATCTCAATTTCTTTAAAACCAACGTCTACTAACGTTTTAAAAAAGCGCATTTTTTGTTCGATGGTCATCGGATCAATCAGCGCCTGATTGCCATCACGCAGGTCCACACTTGCCCATATTGGTGACTTCTCAATCGTCTTGCTCGGCCAAGTGCGATCTGGCAGTGAAGGCGCAAACGCAAAAGGACGATACTTACGGAAGTCAAAAGCGGCGCTTTTTGGTGTCATCTTTGCAGTTTTTGAGGCTACATGACGTGTGGCTTGGTCAGACATAATCAATCCTTAGATGAGGTGGGCGTTTATATTTTTGGCTGAGGGCTGCGATGAGACCATCTGTTTATCATACGAGATAACCCATACTTATACCATTATAATATCAAAATTTTTAGCATAGAAATCAGCTTTCTTTCATTAAAAATCCCACCTTTTTAGTGAAAAACATCTGATAACTGCCTATAATTAGGTAAATCCACTAATAAATTAGCATATCATGCCAAACAGCCATTCTGATAACGAGGTTTTAGCCGATATAGATGAGACCGACAGACAGTTATTACGCTTATTACAAACGCAGGCACGCATGAGTATTACTGAGCTTGCCGAACGCGTCAACTTATCAGCCACTCCTTGCGCGCGCCGTATTAAACGTTTAGAGGAGGCAGGGATTATTACCGGCTATCATACCAAAACGGATGCACAGCAACTGGGCTACCCACTAGCGGTCTTTATTGCGATTAGTATGGACCGTCACACTGCTGAGCGCTTTGAGCAATTTGAAACGAAGATCCAAAGCTTTGATGAAGTGGTCAGCTGTAGTATTGTCACTGGTCGCACAGAAGATTATCTGATTAAAGTTCGGGTGCGTGATATGGCGCATTATGAAGAGTTTCTCTTACACAGACTAAATCGTATCGAAGGCGTCGCGCAAGTACATACCAGTTTTGAGTTGCGAGAAGTATTTAGCCGTAGTGTGGTTTAGGTCATGCTCATCAGCTTTCGCGGTTGGTTTGTCGACGGAACAATAAAAGTAGTATCAAACCAATAAATAGACCTATAGCGGCAACGAGTAGCCCGGCATTGAAATTGCCGTCTTGCCCTGCTAAGCCCACTGTCACCAATGGCCCTAAGAACTGCCCTAACGCATAGGCCAGCGTGGCCAGCCCTATGAGCAAATTTGAGTAAGCGGGATTGATGTTTTTAATCAACGTCAGGGTCATTGATACCATACCAACGAAAGTCAGTCCTAGAATGGCGGCATTACCATACAGACCCACAGCCCCGTCAAACCAGAGCGGCAAACACATGCCAAACGCTTGTAATATGGTTAAGCCTATTAAGGTTTTTATTTCCCCGACTCGTTTGGCTAGGGCCCCCCATAAGGGGTTAGAGAGCATCGCAAAAATACCCACAACCAACCAAATGAGCAGCCCTGCATACGTCTGCGTTGTGAGGCGCTGGGCGGCCATAACAGGTAAAAAAGTCGCAGACGTAATATAGCCAAACCCTGCCAGCACGTAGCTTGCTGACAATAAAGCAATGGCTTTATGATGTCCTGCAATAGCTTCGTACAAGGCGTGTTTAAAGCTTAAATACGTTTGATATAGTGAGAGGCGCGGACTGGCATGATTTAAATCAATAGAGTCAGAGTTCTTGGGCCTTATGGCACAGAGTAACCCCAAAAGCGGCAGGCTACTCAACCCCGCCACTAGCCAAATCACATCAAAATGATAGCCTAATACCAACAACCACCAAGTCAATATAGCAGAGGCACTGATCCCAACACCGATACCGGCATAATGTACTGCTGAGAGTACCGATCGGCGTGCAAGGGTTAAGCTTTGAATGACAAAGGATGAGCTTAAAATCATCGCTATCCCGCTTGCAATACCTGCCAACAGCCGAATAATATACCATAGGCTTAATGACATGTCGGGCACGACCAGCAGCATCGTCGTCACGACACTCACCACCGTCCATAGCATCATTGCTTGCCATGTCGAACGCTGAGGGACAAACATAGCAATGAGTGCACCGATAAAATAACCGATGTAATTGATGGAAGCAAGCCAGCCTGCAATCGTCGTCGATAACGACAGTTGCACCATAATATCAGGCAAAGTGGCGGTAAACAAAAAGCGCCCATAACCCATGACCACTGCCATGCAATAAAGACCGATAAAAGCAATAGCGGTCTCATTGGTAATCGTAGGAAACGCACGGCTTTTGAAAGCAGTCATCATGACAGAGCCATTTTGTGGCAGCTAGCACACAATCCTTTGTGTTAAAACAGTCGAAAGCAGTAACGAGCAGATCATTTAAAACATTATGAAAAATTAGGACACATCCAACGTTGACGCTGTATCCGTCTCGGTCTTTGTTTGTCCGAGCATTTGTACGCGCTGATCGTTGAACATATCCATGTCAGGCGCAAGTGTACGCATAAAGCGATCAAAATAGAGCATCTGCTTGGTCAACAAAGCAAAGTCACGGGGAAAGTGAATACCGTGACGCTTACCCACTTCGACAATCTCAAGCATCATTGTATTAAGCTCATCGGCTTGCTCTTTACTGTTAAAAGGCACACCGCTAGTAAAGGCTTTGTCTTCTGCCATGATATTTTTCATCATACGCTGTAAATCATCCCCCAGCGCCACCACGTCCACCTGATTGCCACCATGAGTCATTTCCATATCGATCATATGGCGCGCCATCGCTTGATAATCACTGTCCTGCATCGCTTGCATCATACCCATACACGCGCGCCAGCTTTCTGCTTTTAACTTGCCAACGATACCAAAGTCCAAAAAGCCAATGCGACCATCAGTCAGTAGCATTAAGTTCCCAGCGTGTAAATCAGCGTGGAAACTATTGCACAGCATAAGACTGGCAAACCATGTATTTAAAGTATCTGCCATAACTTGCGCAGGATCCGTGCAGTACTGACGCATTAGCGACTCATCTACCATAGAGACGCCGTATAAGCGACTCATGGTCAGTACCCGCTTGGTCGTTAGCGCCTCGTATACTTTTGGGGCCACCACACGGGTATTCCCTGATACCGCTAAAAACTGCTGAAAATCTCGAATATTCTGCGCCTCAGCGATAAAATCTGTCTCAGCAAGCATACGCAGACGGATCTCATCGATAATCGGCGCGATGCTGGCAAACTTCATCGATGGCATCAGTATCTCAAGCAATTTGGTGACACCGTGCAAAACGCCTAAATCCGTCTGCATGATGGTCTCGACACCAGGTTTTTGTACTTTTAGCACCACCTCATCACCATTGTGTAGACGTGCCGCATGAACTTGAGCGATAGAGGCTGATGCTAACGGTTCTGAGTCAATATGGGCGAACATCTCGTCAAGCGTCAGACCATCAATCGCCAACTCGTCTGTTAATACTTGCTCAATATAAGCGTAAGACAATGGCGTGGTTTGATCCAAACAGCTCTGGAACGCGGTGACATAATCACGTGGAAACAGTGAGGGCGTACTGGCAATAAACTGACCAATTTTGATATATGTCGTACCTAACTGCTCAAACGTCTCTTTGAGTAGCATCGCGTCAGGCTTTTCACCTTTGGCGACTCTTAGCGCCGATAGACCAGCAACACTCGCCGTCTGGCGAACACGATTCACAACATTAAAAGTGTGCTTTAATAAATGCGGACGATGAATTTTCATAAAAAACAACTATGGTAATAAAAAGAAGATTAAAGGACAGGCAAGCATGCGTTAAACAGTCAGTGTTCAATAAAGATTAGTGACTGCTACAGACAGGACACTCTAGATCTTTGCGATAACCCATCAGCCGTTGCTGCATCTGCTTACCATCCCATAGTAGCAGCTTGTTTGTCAGTGGATTTTTGGTTAATCCCAAGTATTGCAAGGCGGCATTGGACTGTAGGTTGCCCATAATGGCCGTGGTACTGGCAAGCACGCCTGAATTGGCGCAAGTACGCTCATCACTTGCTTCATCAAGTACCACTGAACCAAACACACAGTGATAGCAACCCGTATTTAGATGCGGTTCAAACAACGCCAACTGCCCTTGCATTGCAATCGCTGAAGCCGACAATAGCGGAATTTGATAGCGCACACTGATGCGATTGATAATGTCACGCGTGGCAAAATTATCCGTACAGTCTAAGAGTAAATCAGGCTTACTCACTGCCATATCGAGCAACTCATAAGCGTTGTCTTCATTCAATCGTGCCACCGTACCGTGCGCCGTTATCAATGGGTTGATAAGCTTTAGCATTGTCGCCGCTGTCTGGGCTTTGGGTTGACCGATATTTTCGGGCAAAAACAACGTTTGCCGCTGTAAATTACTCGCCTCAATCACATCATCATCAATCAGATGAACCTGTCCCAGTCCTGCTCGCACCAAGGTCTCAGAAGCGGGACAACCCAGTCCACCTGCACCAATGATTACCACGCGCGCAGACTTCAATCTTAGCTGAGCATCAATATCCCAGCCATCAAGCAATATTTGCCGCGCATAACGCAGCAACTCTTCATCTAATAACTGCCCTGTCTCGAGTGAGTGCGTCATACTTATTTGAAACCTATGATTTATTTGAAACCGATGATTAAACAACTTTATTATGATAAAACTGACTACTGATTAAAAGAAACTATCAACTAAAAAATCTTCAACTATAATCGTTATTATTAAAACGATGATTGTCAGCTATCTGCTTATTGACTCTGGCCAAGCGTGACGCGATCATTACCGCCATAATCTTGCACCGTATTGACGGACTCAAAACCGTTATCCAAAAATATGTGACGGACAGCAGCGCCTTGGTCGAAACCGTGTTCAATTGCTAGCAGCCCCCCTACGCGTAAATAGGGCGATGCTTGCTCTACGATATGTTCGATATCAGCCAAACCCTGCCTAGGCGCACTTAACGCACTGATAGGTTCGGCTTTTAGCTGTGCTAAATGCGCGTCTGCCTCATCGATGTAAGGGGGATTGGAGACGATGACATCAAATGACTTTTTCTCATATATAGACAGCTCGTTATACCAGCTGCTTTGTATGAATTCAATGTTGGCGACATCATTGACAACGGCATTATGCCAAGCAACGTTAAGCGCTTCTTGCGATAGATCGACAGCGACCACTTGCCAGTTGGCATGCTTTAATTCATGCGCAAGACTGATGGCAATACAACCTGAGCCAGTGCCTAAATCAAGTAGTTGTTTCTTACTTGTGCACGTTGGTTGAGTACTTATCCAGCCTAATACTTGCTCGACCAATACTTCCGTATCAGGCCGAGGGATCAGCGTATGCTCATTGACAGTAAAGCTAAGGGACCAAAACGCTTGCTGACCCGTTAAATAGGCCAGTGGCGTCCCTTGCTGCATTTTAACCACACCCGCATTGAACTGCGTAAGCTCACTACTCGTCAGCTCATAGCCTTCATCAGTGAGTAAAAACAACGCAGGTTTATGAATGACATGTAGCAACCAATCCGTTAGCCAAAACGATGGTAGCTGATTATCCGTGTCGCCATTCGTCAGTTGCTGAATGTGCTGCTTTATTTGACGAATGGTTACTGTGGTCATAAATTACTCTTAAAAATATTGTAGGTGATAAAAACTAACGTACTACTGAGTCCGTCCACTACTCTGATGCGCGTGGTGGCTCTTTGGTATCTGTCAAGTTCGGATTGGCCTTGGCAAGTTTATTGGTGACGTCGTTGCCACCGTCATCATTGCCATCATTATCTCCGTAGATATCATCGTTGTCACCAATGACGATATGTTTATCAACCAGATAAATCAGCACCAAAATTGGAATACCGATGGCAAAGGTGAAAATAAAGAAGAATGGATAACCCATATTATCAACAATAGTACCTGAATAACCGCCCAATACTTTCGGCAGTAAGGTCATAAGCGATGAAAAGATGGCGTACTGTACCGCCGTAAAACGAATAGACGTCAGTGCGGATAAGAAGGCGATAAAGACCGCACTGGCCAATCCTGCCGCTAAATTATCAAAAATCACCGCCATGTACATCACAGGCAAGCTGCCTTGATGATAAGTCAACAGCACAAACAATAAGTTGGTCACACAGGCCAAAATCGCGCCGACCATCATCGCTTGCATCATGCGCAGCTTTTGCGCCATGAGGCCACCTAAAAAGCCGCCCGCAATCACCATAACGACCCCAACCAACTTCACAGCGTTGGCAATATCTGTTTTAGTAAAGCCCATATCAAGATAAAAAACGTTGGAGATCACGCCAGCGACGATATCAGATATGCGGTAGAGTCCAATCAGCGCCAGTAGTAACAGGGCTTTTTTGCCGTAACGACGAAAAAAATCTGCAATAGGCTCGATCCATGTCGCTCTTGCTACCTCTTCTTTGACCACGCCGACTTTTACTAGTGCATAACCAATGACTAACGCGGTCGTCAAACTCAACGCCAAATGCACCATTTCAATTAAAAAGCCCCATAGCGCGCTTTCAGTGTCAGGCAGTATGTCCCCAACATTGGCAAACACCATGACAAAACCAATCACTGATAAAGCAAAGACCAAGACCAAACGCGTGTAGTCTGATGTCTGGCGCGGCACACGTACCTGCTCACTCACCGGCTCATGAATGAGGAGCGTAGTGACCACACCAATCCCCATAACACCCGCCATAATCCAGTAGGTATTACGCCACGCCTCATAGCTATAAAGTGCTTCTGTCGAGCCAAAATAGTCTGCTAAGTACAAAGCGCCTGCACCCGCAACAATCATGCCCAAGCGATAGCCCGCCGTATACATCGCCGATAGTACAGATTGCAGACTTGGCGGCGCAAGCTCGATACGGTACGCATCGATGACGATGTCTTGCGTGGCAGAAGAAAAACCAAGCAGGACGGCACCAACTGCCATCCAAACCAGACTGCTTTCATCGACTGGATTGACACTGGCCATCAGACAAATGGCCAGAATAATCAGTAATTGAGCGACCAATATCCAGCTGCGGCGACGACCCAATAATTTGGTTAATATAGGCAGCGGTACCGCATCGACCAGCGGCGCCCAAATAAATTTGAACGAGTAACCCAAGGCAGCCCAGCTAAACATAGTCACGACGCTGCGATCGATACCTGCTTCACGAAGCCATAGTGACAAACTTGAAAAAATAAGCAGAATTGGAATGCCAGCAACAAAGCCCAAAAACAACATGATAATAGCACGGCGATCGAGATACGCTTTCGCCGCCTCACCCCATGATTTTTTGGCATCGGTTTGATTGGGTGGTACAGATTTGACAGCAGACATAATCACTCACTAACACTTGGGACAAAGAACACAACTGCGCACAATTTTTATCAATCATTTTTATCAGATGTCGACAATGAGGATCGATAAAAATTGCTTAACGTTGCACAAATACGGCCGTTATAACAAAATTCAATTATGGTACTTGAGAACGCCTACCTTGACTAGATGTTTTTGCATTAACTGACTGATTGCAAGGTTTAGGGAGGGCTTATTTTTCATAGGGTAACGCAGATGACGCTAGCTTTTCATTAAGGTTACATTGACCGATGTTTTCCTTTCTATCTTCTCTCATTAAAGATGGCTAGCAATTCACTACTTTACGTGTAATATATAAGTATAGGTGACAGTAGCGCCAGATCATTTAGCGATAGCGAATAAGGACGTTGATAGCGCATTGATAATTTAAAATGTTAAGATTTTTCACGATTAATTATTTAAAACTTATAATCCTTATATATAAGTTTTATAAATTATAAATACTTAGTTATGCTTAGTACATAAGCAATGGTTATGACGATTAACTGTTTATCCACCCTATCACCATAGTCTAGGAGTTACACAATGACCGACTCAACCGCTACCCCAAATGATAAAAAAGCGACGCCAGACATGGAGCGTTGCCCTGTAAATCACAACAGCAGTACGGCTGCTACTAACACCACCTATGATCAAGGTGACGACCAAGGTCCCACCATTCATAGTGAAAATATAGATCACGCTCACGCGCCACAGCGCCCTAGTATGGGTGGCTGCCCTGTCATGCACCAAGCCCACACCACCACTTCCTCTGCCGCCACTGATTGGTGGCCGAACAGTTTGAATTTAGACATCTTGCATCAGCATGACAAAAAGACCGATCCTATGGGTGCGGATTTTAATTATGCGGAGGCTTTTAAGCAGCTAGATTTAGAAGCGGTTAAGCAAGATTTAAAAAACTTAATGACTGAATCACAAGAGTGGTGGCCAGCAGATTGGGGCCATTATGGTGGTCTTATGATTCGTATGGCATGGCATTCTGCTGGTACTTATCGTCGTGCTGACGGTCGCGGCGGCTCTAATACGGGTAACCAACGCTTTGCCCCATTAAATAGCTGGCCTGACAATGTCAACCTTGATAAAGCCCGTCGCCTGTTATGGCCTATCAAGAAAAAATACGGCAGTAAATTGTCTTGGGCAGATTTGATGATTTTAGCGGGCAATATGGCCTACGAATCGATGGGTTTTAAAACCTTAGGTTTTGCTGGTGGGCGCGCTGACATTTGGCATCCAGAAAAAGACATCTATTGGGGCTCGGAGCGTGAGTGGCTGGCCGCTACCGAAAATCGTTACGACAGCGATGAAAACCGTGAGTCGCTTGAAAACCCGTTAGCAGCGGTACAGATGGGCTTAATCTATGTCAACCCTGAAGGTGTTGATGGCAATCCTGACCCACTAAAAACCGCTAAAGACATGCGTACTACCTTTGCTCGCATGTCCATGAACGATGAAGAAACGGTGGCATTGACCGCGGGTGGACACACCGTTGGTAAGTGTCATGGTAATGGCGATGCGACTGTATTAGAAGATGAACCAGAAGCCGCTGATGTGACTGAGCAAGGCTTAGGCTGGCGCAATCCTAAAGGTCGTGGCAATGCAGGCGACACCGTTACAAGTGGTATTGAAGGGGCCTGGACAACCAATCCTACTCAATGGGATCACGGCTACTTCGAGCTTCTGTTAGGTCACAACTGGGCATTGACTAAAAGTCCAGCAGGTGCTTGGCAGTGGGAGCCAACCGACATCAAAGAAGAAGACCGCCCGCTAGATGCGCACGATCCAAGTGTACGCCGCAACCCAATCATGACTGATGCGGACATGGCCTTGATCAAAGACCCTATATACCGTGAGATTTCAGAGAAGTTTCATCAAAATCCAGACTATTTCGATGAAGTCTTTGCAAAAGCATGGTTTAAACTGACGCACCGTGATTTAGGTCCTAAGTCTCGCTATTTAGGCGCAGACGTACCAGAAGAAGACTTTGTCTGGCAAGATCCTACTCCAACCGGCAACACTGACTTGACGGCTGATGATATTGCAACTTTAAAATCGCAAATGTTAAGTAGTGGGCTGAGCCGCCGTGAGCTAATCATCACGGCATGGGATAGCGCACGTACTTTCCGCGCCTCAGACTATCGCGGCGGCGCCAACGGTGCGCGCATTCGTCTAGCACCGCAAAAAGACTGGGTAGGTAATGAGCCTGAGCAGCTCCAACGTGTGCTTGAGACGTTGACACGTATTCAAACGGAATTTAGCAAAGACGTCAGCTTAGCCGACCTGATTGTTTTGGCTGGTAATGCCGCGATTGAGCAAGCCGCAGACGCCGCGGGCGTAGACATCACTGTCCCATTTAAAGCGGGACGCGGTGATGCAACCGACGCCATGACTGACACGGACTCATTCTCTGATTTGGAACCCTTACACGATGGCTATCGTAACTGGGTCCAAGGTGAGTACATCGTATCACCTGAAGAGATGCTGCTCGATCGCACTCAATTGATGGGCTTGACCGCGCCTGAGATGGTGGTGCTGATCGGTGGTATGCGCGTGCTAGATACCAATCATGGTCAAAGCCAATACGGCGTCTTTACTGAACGAGCTGGCGTGCTGACCAATGACTTTTTTGTCAACTTAACGGATATGAACTACACCTGGCATCCTGTAAAAACAAGCGATAACACAAGCAGTACCGCTAATACTTATGAGGTACGCGAGCGTAGTACAGGAAAAACCAAATGGCAAGCCAGCCGTGTGGACTTGGTGTTTGGCTCAAACTCTATATTGCGTTCTTACGCTGAACTATATGCGCAAGACGACAATCTAGAAAAATTCGTTCATGATTTCGTCCGCGCTTGGAACAAAGTCATGAATGCGGATCGTTTTGATATCGCTGAGTGAGGTATTAATTCACTCCAATCTTAGTGATTGAATGTACAATCGATAAACCGCTGTCTTCTAGAAGACAGCGGTTTTTTTATGCAGTCATGGCCGCTTATTTCCCATCATTCCTGCTTATCTTTAAATAAATGAGACACTCTATATTCCCAATTATTATAAATTGATAGCTATTTATTATATACAAGAATAATAACTTTGTTTTACACTACTCCTTTACGACATATTTTTACCTTTTCATTTTATGTATACAGACAGGGTTTGTATATTTACACAATAGGATTCAATAATGGCAATCGATGTAGTGGTCAATCAGCGGCATTTACAAATTCAGCTCAAACAGCTGGAGACAGTATGGCATACGGTGATTAATGGCTATAACTTAAGCCAAGCAGCGACAGTACTGCATACCAGTCAATCGAGCTTGTCAAAACACATTGCTGCGCTTGAGAATCAACTTAAAACCGAAGTCTTCATTCGTCAAGGCAAACGGCTGACCGGCCTGACTTCTATGGGCACAGCACTCATGCCTCACATCGAATCGATATTTGCTGAAATCCGTACGATTGAAAACCTTAGCCTTGATTTTAACAATCCAAATATCGGCACACTGACCATTGCCACCACTCACACGCAGGCGCGTTATGTGTTGCCACAAGTGGTAAAAGAATTCAAAGATCGTTTTCCTAAGGTCAATTTAATCCTCCAACAAGCAGATCCTGAGACCATCGCGCAGATGGTCATTCGTGGCCAAGCGGACATTGGTATTGCCACCGAGTCTCTACTTCATAACAGTTACCTCAGATGCTACCGATACTATGACTGGACGCATCGCGTCATCGTACCAAGCGATCATGAACTTGCCAACCAAGCGTCTATTGACTTACCGACCCTTGCCAGCTACCCCATTGTCACCTATCACGGCGGCTTTACAGGACGCGGAGCGATTGACAAGACTTTTGAGGAAGCAGGCTTAGAGCCAGATATCGTCATAGCAGCGCTCGATGCTGATGTGATCAGCACCTACGTGGGTCTTGGTTTAGGCATTGGTATTATCGCAGAAATGGCGTTTGAGCCGAGCCACTATCAAAACTTAACGGCCATTCCAGTGGATCATTTTGGACGCTTCACCAGTTGGATGGCCGTACGTGATGACGCAGAGATTCGCCAATACGGACGTGCCTTTATGGAGCTGTGTCAGAAACAATTTGACAACTAAAACAAGGCGGCTAAACGGCTGGTGTCACCTTACCCTACCTTTACCGAGCTTATGTATAAGTGATAAAATAGAGTCTAGAACGTTATTCAACGTTTGACTTATTTTTTATTTCTGCATGTATTGCTGGACGCCTAGACATTGAATTGTGCCTGGGTGTCGATCACTGCATGTCCATTTGCTCTTATGTAAACAGGTGATACCGCTCATGGAAAAACTCGTAGCGATCATTATGGCAGTTTTTGCCGCCCCTTTGCTGATCGGCGGCGCTTATCTGCTCTCTTTAGGGGGCAGTCCCTATTATGTTATTGCTGGCATCACGATGCTTGTCACAGCATTTTTATTGTTTAAAAGACATTGGAGTGCTTACGGGCTCTACACTGTCTTTATTATTGCCACTGTCGCGTGGGCACTTTGGGAGTCCGGCTTTTATTGGTGGGCACTAGCGCCTCGAGTCGGCTTTCCACTCATATTTGGCCTGTTGATGTTATTGCCTTGGGTAGCTAATAAGATGCACGGCAAGAAAACCCGAGTATCGGCAGATAATACTAACAGCGCGCTAAATAAAGACACTTTTAAGAAAAACCCTCTTTATTATTGGGGTCTGTTAGCCAGCGTTGGTGTTGGTGCCCTGCTTTCTTTTGGCAGCTTAGCAAACAACGCCACTGACAAATTAGGCGAACTTGATTTGACCGCCACTTCAACTGATACGTCTGCCAATCTTGGTGACCCACTATCAAATGGTGAGCAAACGTCAGAGGGTGAATGGAGTGCATATGGTCGTACTGACTATGGGCAACGCTACTCTCCTCTGACTCAAATCAACACCAGTAACGTTAAAGACTTAGAGCTTGCTTGGCAAATCCAAACAGGCGATGTAAAAGGTCCTAATGATGTCGGTGAGACGACCTATCAAGCCACGCCCCTAAAAATCGGCAATGCTTTATTCATGTGTACTCCGCACAACTGGGTACTGGCATTGGATGCAGACTCTGGTGAGACCTTGTGGAAGTTTGACCCTAAAGTAGAGAAAAACCTACAACGTCAACACCAAACGTGTCGAGGCGTGTCCTATTATGCTGGTCAAGCGGGTGCTGATAACGTCGTTGCAGACACCAATACGGCAGCAAGTGGCAATAGTAGTGTCATCAACACTGCTACTAGTAAAGCGACCACCAGCAATGTGATGGTACAAAAAATTGCGGGCAACACTTTTGATAACGCCTCGACTCAATGTGATGCCAAAATCTTTATTCCTACCTCTGATGCCAAATTATACGCACTCGACCCAAACACTGGACAACGTTGTCAAGATTTTGGTGACGATGGTGCGTTAGATTTGATGCATAACATGCCCTTTAAGCAAGCCGGTTACTATTATTCGACCTCTCCACCGATCGTCGCAGGCGGTGTTATTATTGTGGCGGGGGCAGTCAATGACAACTATGATGTCAACTCTCCCTCTGGTGTTATCCGTGCTTATGATGTCAATACTGGCGAGCTCATGTGGAACTGGGATTCAGGCGATCCTGACAAAACAGCACCTTTTGACGTCAATGATCCAACCCAAGTTTATCGCACCAGCTCGCCAAATTCATGGTCGACAGCCAGTGCCGATGAAGCGCTTGGATTGGCGTATTTCCCAATGGGTAATCGTACGCCCGACCAACTAGGTAGCTATCGAAACGCCGCTGAAGAAAAATACGCGACGTCCGTTGTTGCTTTAGATCTCAAAACAGGTGAAGCACGCTGGGTTCAGCAGTTTGTTCATCACGACCTTTGGGATATGGATACACCTGCCCAGCCCACGTTACTGGATCTAGACACCGCCGATGGCGTGCAGCCTGCCCTTGTCGTTCCTACTAAACAAGGCGATGTCTATGTCCTAAACCGTGCGACAGGTGAACCCATTGTACCGATCAAAGAGCGCCCAGCACCACAAGGTTATCTGGTAGCAGGTGAACACGCCGCTCCCACGCAGCCTTACTCTGCTTTGAGCTTTGAGCCTGAGCCACTCACTGAAAAAGACATGTGGGGTGCAAGCTTAATTGATCAGATGATGTGCCGTATTGAATTTAATCAGCTCAATTATGATGGTCGTTATACGCCACCATCGGTTGAAGGCACTCTAGTCTATCCTGGCAATTTCGGTACCTTTAACTGGGGCGGTATTGCTGTCGATCCTAAAAATGGCGTAATGTTTGGTATGCCAACTTATCTGGCATTTAAGTCAAAACTCATTCCCAGAGACAATCTTGGTGATGCAGAAACCAATAAAGGTGAACAAGGGGTTAATGCCAATAAAGGCGCAGACTATGCGGTAGAAATGGGACCCTTCTTATCACCGTTAGGCGTACCATGTCAGCAGCCACCATGGGGCACCATAGCAGGGGCTAACCTAGCGACCGGTGAGATTGCCTATCAGCGTAAAAATGGTACTGTACAGGATTTATCGCCTATTCCACTAAAACTGGAGCTGGGTGTTCCTGGTATTGGTGGACCCATTATTACCCAAGGGGGCGTGGCATTCTTGTCAGCTGCTACTGAAAACAATTTCCGCGCTTATGATTTAAAAAATGGCGACGTGTTGTGGAATGTGCGCATCCCCGCAGGCGGTCAGGCCACGCCAATGACCTACTTGAACTCTAAAGGTGAGCAAATGGTAGTGTTGGTTGCTGGTGGACATGGTTCAGTTGGCACAACTATTGGTGACTATGTCATGGCCTATAAACTTGCCGATCAAGCCGAATAGTATTATGTGTTATTGATCAGACCGTTCTAGTAATCGTCCAGTTTTTTGTTTTAGAACTGGATAAACCAAAAAAGCAGGTGACTCGGTCACCTGCTTTTTTTGTGGCGTACGCCTACTTATCAATAAAACTATTAACGATTAAGCGTACTTCCGATTAATCGCCATGCAGCGCAATGCAAAGTCGCATTGCACGGTTTGTTATGATTTATTAATACTTGCTAGATCTACTTGAAACTAGCACTGACCACAAGCATATCAATAGAAAATAATTAACTATTTTACTGGATGATTTATGAGTAATACAATCCCCTTATCCTTTTTAGATCTCGCACCCGTTCCTGAAGGTAAAACCATCGCTGAAGGCATCGCTCAAACTGTCGAGACAGCGCAGCAAGCAGAAAAATTCGGTCTAAACCGATTTTGGATGGCAGAGCACCACAATATGCCAGGTATCGCTAGTGCGGCAACCTCAGTACTACTCTCGCATATCGGCAGTCAAACCAAGCGCATACGTATCGGTGCAGGCGGCGTTATGCTGCCAAACCACGCGCCTCTCGTAATTGCCGAGCAGTTTGGTACATTACAGGCACTGTACGGAGACCGCATCGATTTGGGTTTAGGCCGCGCCCCTGGTACGGATGGCGCCACTTTTCAAGCATTACGTCGGCAAATGAAAGACGCTGAACGCTTTCCTCAAGATGTACAAGAGTTGATGTATTTTTTAGGCAATGATACAGAAGACAGTCCTGTACAAGCCTTCCCTGGGGCGAACTCCAACATTCCTATCTGGATTCTAGGTTCTTCTCTGTTTGGCGCCACCTTAGCCGCACACTTTGGGCTGCCTTATGTGTTTGCCTCTCATTTTGCACCGCAAATGCTCGCTCAAGCGATTAGTACTTATCGTGAACAATTCAAACCATCAGCGTACTTGGACAAACCTTATGTGATGTTGGCAGCAAACTTGCTACTGGCGGATGACGATGCGACCGCCCATTACCATTTTACCTCAGCTCAGCAAAGTTTCGTACGTTTGCGCCGTGGTGAAACAGGTCAAATGCCAAAGCCGACTCATGATATGGACAGCATTTGGAGTTCTGCTGAGAAAATGATGGTAGATAATGCGTTATCAGTGTCCTTTATTGGTTCTGTGCAAACCGTCAAACCAAAACTTGAGGCGTTTATAGCCACGCATCAGCCTGATGAACTGATCGTTACGGCCAATGTCTATGATCAGGCAGCACGCTTGCGTTCACTTGAACTTACATCTCAGCTAAAGTTGTTTACTTTACAATCGTAAATAGCACTTGCATAATTATTGATAAACTATAACGAGAAAAAGGTCATGGAATTTTCTACTTTTATTGGTTCATCGATATTTTTTTACATTGCAGCGTTGTTTGTCGTGACGGTAGTGGGTGTCTATTTTACCTACCGAGTCAGCCCAAAGCGTAAACAGCGCCGAGAAGATAAGCGCAATCGAGACAATTTAAAATAAGACAAGCCCTCTTTTCTGATTAAAAAAGAGGGCTTTTTCTATACGCATGAGTAACACAGTCACATGTCACACGCTTGCAACACGTTAACGCTCACTCCGCATATGGATATTCGGTGGAACTATTTGGTTTAAAAACGGCAGTGTGAGTGTACCAATGCACCTCTCCTTATTGGGCTTATTTGTATGGTATGACGCTAAAAATAATCTTACATTAGACCTAACACACGTAAGATTGCGGCCCCAATCGCCATGCCAAACATCCCTACGACCGTGGTAAACGCTAAAATATTCGCCGCAAGCACGTCATTGCCACCCATAGCCTTTGCCATCACATAGCTGGCTGCTGCAGTTGGCGATGCCACCATCAAAAAAAGCACGCCCATATGTACACCGGATAAACCAAATCCCAATCCAATCGCGATGGCTATTAATGGAGCAATAACAATACGCCCAATACTAGCCTGCATGGATAATCCTGACGGGTGTAGCATCGACTTCAAATCAATACTGGCACCAGCGCAAATCAATGCTAACGGCAATGCAACTGCTGCTAGTAAGTCGCCCGTCGTATGAATGACACCGGTAAGCGGTGGTAACATGAACGCCTTATACGCAAATGCAGCCACCAGCGCCAGTATTAAGGGATTGGTAAATAGCTTTTTAACAATCATCAAACTACGACTGCGTAACGTATCATCCACCTTTTTAGAGACACGGCTCAGGGTAATGACGGCTAAAATATTAAACAGTATCGTGACCACCCCCATATATACAGCACCGATACTTAATCCTCGCTCCCCATAGGCATTCGCAACGGTTGCTAGTCCAATAATGGCCATATTGCTCCGAAACACGCCTTGGACAAACACGCCTTGATCGGCAGGTTTACCAACAAAACGCTTGGCGTAAAACTCTGCCCCAATAAATAAAATAAAGGTCACAAGAATTCCAGCAACGATCAACGTGATTTGCTTACCATAATCAACGTCGCTATCGACCACGCTAAAAAACAACAGACATGGCAAACAGTAGTTAAAAACAAAGCTTGACGACTGGTCGATAAAGGTTTTGCTGGCTTGTCCGTGTCTTTGCATAAAAAAACCCAACCCCATCAAAGCAAGGTTGGGCAGTACGATAGTAATCGCAAATATAATAGCTTCAATCATAGATAAGCTCAAATCAACCACGTACTCAAAGCCATGTTATTGAGCCATGAGAGCATGTGTGATATAGGTCAGTGTAAGTAATTAGGTAGATGGAATCGTCACTGATTCAGTATTTATTTGTGATCTGGTTTTTTTACCCATTTACCATCAGAATTTTTCTGATAAACATTTTCAACGGCTGCCCATGCAATAGCAAACCAGCGTGACTCCTCATCGTACTGTTCGCTCGCACTATTAAAAGCCGCTTTGAATATCTCTTGAGCATGTTTGGGTAAGTTGTCTTTTACCTCGTCTGGCAAGTCTGATAATTTATCGTAAGGCATAAAATCGCTCCTTTTCTGTAAGAAACTAGCATCATTGACTACTAACTTCCATTCTACCCATTATTTCTTCTCAAAACAGCATAAAGACGGCCTAAGTTGTTTTGACATTGTTACCGTTTAGACATAAAAAAAGCTCACAACGTTATCTCATTATGAGCTCTTTTAGGATTCTTTTACTGATTGCTTACGATAAATTTAATGCCGTTGCTGCCTTTTTTTGTTTTTTGACCGTCATTGCTAGTAACTGTACAGCAGCCGGCGTCACACCACTTATCCGTCCCGCTTGGGCAAGCGTTGCAGGGCGCACTTGCGTGAGCTTTTGTACAATTTCATTTGATAACCCAGAGACCACCGTGTAATCAAAATCCACCGGCAGCGCGGTATTTTCCAGACGCTTCATCTGATTAATCTCATCGGACTGACGATCTATGTAGCCTGCGTATTTGACAGAGATTTCTATCTGCTCACCCACCTGTGTATCGACTTTTGAGTCAGTGATAGCAGCGATGTCAGCAAAATGAATCTGCGGGCGTTTTAGCAAATCAAAGGCCGTCGCTTCTTTTGATAGCACCTCCCCTGTTTGCTCAGTCACTTGCTGTCCCAAGGCATTGGTAGGCGTGGCCCACATGTCTTTTAGGCGTGAGGACTCTGTGGCGATTGCCTCCATTTTTTCTTGGTAGGCCTGCCAGCGCACATCATCAACCAAACCAAGCTTACGACCCGTCTCAGTTAGGCGCTGATCAGCGTTGTCTTCGCGTAGCAGCAAACGATACTCAGCACGGCTGGTAAACATACGATATGGTTCCGTGGTGCCATGGGTAATCAAATCATCCACTAAGACACCAAGATAGGCTTCATCACGGCGCGGTGTCCACGTCTCAAACTCACTGTTGTTGGTAGTCACCAACGCCGCATTCGTCCCTGCCAGCAAACCCTGCACACCCGCTTCTTCGTAGCCTGTCGTACCATTGATTTGACCTGCAAAGTACAAACGATCAATAGATTTGGTTTCAAGCGTTGGCTTCAAGCTCTGCGGATCAAAGTAATCATACTCAATCGCGTAGCCTGGACGAGTAATATGCGCCTTCTCTAACCCTTTCATACTATGAATAAAGTCTAGCTGCACATCAAATGGCAAACTGGTCGAAATACCATTTGGATACAGCTCATGCGTGGTCAACCCTTCCGGCTCGATAAATATCTGATGGCTGTCTTTATCAGCGAAACGATGGATTTTATCTTCAATAGAAGGACAATAACGGGGTCCGACACCTTCAATTTTTCCAGAAAACATGGGCGAACGATCAAGATTCTCACGAATGATGTCGTGAGTACGAGTATTGGTATGCGTGATATAACAGTTAACCTGTTCAGGATGCATAGCAACATCACCCATATAACTCATGACTGGTAGCGGTGTATCGCCTGGTTGTACCGTCATGACACTAAAATCAACACTGCGCGCATCAATACGAGCTGGCGTACCCGTCTTTAGACGTCCAACGGGTAGTTTCAGCTCACGCAAACGATCGGCAAGCTTGATAGAAGGCTGATCGCCTGCGCGGCCACCATTTGAGTTCTCAAGCCCAATATGAATAACCCCGCCTAAGAAAGTCCCTGAGGTCAACACCACCGTTTCGGTCTTAAAAATAATGCCTGTAGAAGTCACAACTGCGGTAGCACGACCATTCTCTACCAAGATATCATCAGCGGCTTGCTGAAATAAATCTAGATTTGGCTGGTTCTCTAACGTATGACGAATCGCGGCTTTATACAAAATACGATCCGCTTGCGCACGAGTGGCACGGACAGCCGCACCTTTACGACTGTTCAACACGCGAAATTGGATACCTGCTTTGTCCGTCGCAAGTGCCATCGCTCCACCCAGCGCATCAATTTCACGTACTAGATGTGACTTACCAATTCCCCCAATCGCTGGATTACAGCTCATCTGTCCTAGGGTCTCAATATTGTGTGTTAACAGCAAGGTCTGCGCGCCCATACGTGCGGCAGCCAAAGCAGCTTCTGTACCAGCATGACCACCACCGATCACTACCACGTCGTAATTTTTTGGATATTGCATGCATGCCTCGCTTGAATGACGTTATTTTCGCCGATAAATTATTGATAACAACAACTTACTACCTGATTAATGAACGTCAGTCGTATTTTATAAACGGATGATATAAGTCTTTAAAACTTAAGTAGATAACCGGTAATTATAACAATTTTTTGACATTTAAAGAACGTTAAGACAAAAACCGTTAAAATTAAGTGATAGAAAAACCCACCTATCAAAGCGGCCAGATTACCTCTCAATTATCTATATTAATTTGACGAATTACCTGGACTCAGGGGTACGATTTGATCTGATTGACCACTAGCCAGCATATGGTGACTGCCATAACCTTCTGGATTGATCTGCAAATACGCATTCATTTGACCAATAGCATCACCATCATCACTGGCTAAAATCTGTTCTTTAATGATATCAACGGGCGGTAGCGGTAAGTTTTTGAGTAGTGCTAAGCGTTGCTGATTGTCACCTTTATTGACCACAAGCTCAATCAGCTGGCGCGCATCAATCGGCAAATCTGACGTGCTTTGCGCCAGTAGTGCCAAATGATAAGCGCCAGCAGGATCTTGATCTGCAACAATACGCTGCTCAATAGCAATATAAGTCGCCTCTGTCGCGCCGCCTGCCACACTCAACTGATGAATACACTTAAGGGCTGAGTTGGCCTCGTTGCTTGCGATCTCAATGATACGCATAGAGTCATTTTTTAGGCGCTCACGACGCTTTTCGATAAGTGCTTGCTCGGCCGCGGCTTTTTGCGCTTGTTCATCAAGTGTTTGATTACTCATAAGATTCTCTTTTTTGTTAATTGTACTTACAGCCAGCTTTAGATAAAAAGCCCATACACTACGACGCGCAACTGAGATAAATTGTCCTTGCTTGCTGTGTCTGCGCAGACAGAGTCGATGAAAAATTTATCTTGGTCGCGCTATATTTATTTTATAGCGGATTAACTATGTTATTTATTAGCCACTGTCATTTCGCTTATGTTAACCCCTATATGGGGTCAAAACCTGTAAAAGCAATAAAGGGCAAAAACAACAAAAAACCCAAATAGCCATAAGACTACTTGGGTTCGTGGTGCTTCAATAGCAAAACGGATTCATGTATCACTGATTTTTAAAACATCATAACAATGCCATAAATAGTAATGCCATAAACCTTTTTTAGTATTAAGCAGCTGGGCTATTGGCTTCGACCAATGGTTTTAGTTCACCTGACTGATACATCTGCAAAATAATATCTGATCCGCCCATCAATTCACCGTCGATCCACAACTGTGGGAACGTTGGCCAATTGGCGATTTTTGGCAACGTGGCACGAATTTCTGGATTTTCTAAGATATTGACAAACGCAAAAGGACGACCAATCTGAGTCAATACTTCAATAGAACGGGCAGAAAAACCACACTGCGGAAATTGCGGCGTGCCTTTCATATAGATAATAACTTTGTTGTCACGGATTTGGTCACGAATCAGTTGTTCGACATCATTTGTAGCAGTATTTGGGGTTTGCTCACTCATAAAAACTCCTATTGATAAGGCGGTACATTAAAAAGGCAATACATTAAAATAGCGATATTGCAAAGGTATTGGATGACAATATGGCTGATACATGGGGCGAGTGCCGCCATATTACAAGCACAATTGCTATATTGGCATAAACAGCCGTTAAACGTTAAACTTCGGTAGCGTTAGAGACCAATAATACCACGGCATTGGCCATAATGCCCTCTTGGCGCCCTGTGAATCCCAGTTTTTCAGTGGTAGTGGCTTTAACACTGACATTACTCACATCGGTTTGTAGGTCGCTGGCAATGTTATCGCGCATGGCTTGACTGTGGGGCGCAAGCTTTGGGCGCTCACACATGACCGTGATATCAGCATTACCAAGCTTATATCCGGCCTCTCGTACCTTGCTATAAACGTAGCGTAGCAACACTCTCGAATCCAAACCAGCGTGCGCCGCGTCTGTGTCAGGGAAATGCTGACCAATATCACCAAGCGCCAATGCCCCAAGCAATGCATCTGCGAGCGCGTGTAGCACCACATCACCATCAGAGTGTGCCAGCAAACTGTGGGTGTGCTCGATGGGCACACCCGCTAGTATGACATATTGCTGCTGCTCTCCATTATTGTGAAAAGCATGAACGTCGATACCTTGTCCAATTTTTATCATTATTATTCCAAATTAATACATTGTGATTAAAATTATTCAAAACCACTATCTGAATTTTGAAAGCGATTTTCCTCACAGTAAAATGCCATAGGTCGCCACCAGTTTCAATTAACTGGTATAATGTGACGCTTATTTTATCATAATACCAAATCCAAAAGAAAAACTGGCACTGTCAACTTGCTAAGACGATCCATTGTCGTCGTGCTCTTACTGTCTGCGCCGTTATAAATTTTGGAAAAAGTATAAATAGTTGAGCCGTTCTATGTCAGCCATCCTACCAAACTCAGATACTTTTACCGCCCATCGTCCTTTAACGCTTGCCGATATCGACAATCCAAATGCCAAACATGTGATTGTGGGTATGTCAGGTGGGGTCGACTCTTCTGTCTCGGCCGTCTTACTCCAGCAGGCAGGCTTTAAGGTAGAAGGCTTGTTTATGAAAAACTGGGAAGAAGACGACGGTACTGAGTACTGTACCGCGATGGAGGACTTAGCAGACGCGCAAGCTGTGTGTGATAAGATCGGCATCAAGCTGCATACGGCTAACTTTGCCATGGAATATTGGGATCGGGTTTTTGAGCACTTCTTAGCAGAATACAAAGCGGGTCGTACGCCCAATCCTGACATACTGTGCAATAAAGAAATCAAATTTAAGGCGTTTTTAGACTACGCGTTAACCCTTGGTGCTGACTATATTGCTACCGGTCACTATACGCGCCGCAGTGTGAACTATACCAACGCAGAGGGTACGCTTGTCGCCCAGCTATTACGTGGACTGGATAATAATAAAGACCAAAGCTACTTCTTACATGCGGTGGGCGGCGATAAGATTGCCAAAACGCTATTCCCAGTGGGCGAGCTTGAAAAACCTGTGGTGCGTCAAATTGCTGAAGCGCATGATCTGATTACCGCAAAAAAGAAAGATTCTACCGGTATTTGCTTTATCGGTGAGCGCCGTTTTAAAGACTTCCTACAACAGTACTTGCCTGCACAAAAAGGCGACATTGTCACGGATGACCACAAAACCATCGGTACTCATGATGGCTTGATGTACTACACGTTGGGGCAACGTGGTGGCATCGGCATTGGCGGCGTCAAAGACCGTCCAGAAGAGCCGTGGTTTGTATTAGCCAAGGATTTAGATAAAAACCGTTTAATCGTCGGCCAAGGACATGAGCATCCCATGCTGATGAGTAATGAGCTGCACGCTTACAAGCTTGACTGGATCGATGGCCTCCCACCAAACGATATTTTTAGCGGTGAGGGACTCCGCTGCATGGCAAAATCTCGCTATCGTCAGCCAGACCAAGCATGCCGTGTGTTTGCGACAAATGCTGATGGTAGCGAAGTCCGTGCGGTATTTGACAAGCCACAACGGGCGGTAACCCCTGGTCAGTCAGCGGTATTTTATATAGATGAAGTGTGTTTGGGTGGTGGCGTGATTGCCTCTATCGATGCGCCTTGCGGATTTTAATTTTTTTGTATTTTGATGTCTTTTTTCCTTTTTCTGAGTCACTTCCACTCCCAATAACCACTTGAGGTATTGCTATGACCCCACTTACCGCACTCTCCCCAATCGACGGCCGTTATGCGTCCAAAGCGGACAGCTTGCGCCCGTATTTATCTGAATTTGGTCTGATTAAAGCCCGCGTTACGGTAGAAATTCGCTGGTTACAGTCACTAGCGGATAATAGTGCCATTGGTGAGTTAGCAGCGTTTGATGCGGATACCAATGCTTTTTTAAACAGCATTGTCGATGACTTTAGTGAAAGCGACGCGCAAGCGATTAAAGACATCGAAGCCACAACCAATCACGATGTAAAAGCGGTTGAGTACTTTATCAAAGATAAATTCCGTGGTCAGGATGCGCTCATTGACTCATTAGAATTCATTCATTTTGCCTGTACCAGTGAAGATATTAACAATCTATCGTATGCGTTAATGCTCAAAGACAGCCGCGAGATTGTGGTCGCTAAAATGCAGCAACTGATCGATAGCATCACAGACTTGGCCGTTGCTCATGCCGACCAACCAATGCTGTCACGTACGCATGGTCAAACAGCCAGCCCAACGACGCTTGGTAAAGAAATGGCAAACGTGGCTTACCGCCTCGCCCGTCAAATCAAGCAAATCAGTCAAGTTGAACTACTGGGTAAAATCAATGGCGCAGTCGGTAACTATAATGCGCATTTTTCAGCATACCCTGAGGTTGACTGGCAGACGCATGCAGAGCAGTTCATTGATGAGCGTCTAGCGCTGACTTTTAATCCTTATACCACGCAAATTGAGCCACATGATTATATCGCTGAGTTGTTTGATGCGGTAAAACGTTTCAATACCATCTTAATCGATTTTAACCGTGATATTTGGCAATATATTAGCTTAGGCTATTTTAAACAGCGCCTAAAAGACGGTGAAGTGGGATCTTCTACCATGCCACATAAAGTCAACCCGATTGACTTTGAAAACTCAGAAGGTAACTTGGGCGTTGCCAATGCTATGCTTGCACATTTGGGTGAAAAGCTACCCATTTCACGTATGCAGCGCGATTTATCTGATTCAACGGTTCTGCGTAATATTGGTGTTGGTCTGGCACAAAGCATGATCGCTTTTGATGCGTGCTTAAAAGGCGTCAGTAAGCTTGAATTAAATGCCCAGCGCTTGAATGACGATCTTGATCAAGCACAAGAAGTGTTGGCTGAGCCAATTCAAACGGTGATGCGTCGCTACCGCGTAGAAAACCCATACGAGAAGCTAAAAGCCCTAACCCGCGGTAATGCCATGACTCGTGAAGCCATGCTGACGTTCGTTGAAAGTGATGAGTTGTCTGCGGTAAGCGACGCTGACAAAGCTCGTCTACGCGAGATGACACCTGCTACCTATACAGGTAACGCTGCGGAGCAAGCCCGTACTATTAAAGAGTGGATTGCCAAACTTTAATAGTCGCTAAGCACAGATATAAATGGGTTCGACTGACCACCCATTTATGTCTCGATAGATAACAACCTTACTTTGGATACTATGATTGGTCTTTAACCATACATAGTGGATGGGTAAGGTTTTATTTTTTATCCTTTTTGTCATTATCATCGTCACTGTCACCCGGTATAATAGCTTTCCCAACAGCGACGGTGCCTTTGACCACGCCTTTGGTGGTTTTATAAGCGATTTTAGCGGGCACGGTAACAATCTTATGGACACAGGCTTGTAGTAAAAAAACGCTGCTGATGATCACGATAAAATGTAATTTTTTCATAAACTTCCTACAATTGATTGGCTGCTCTGACAGTAATCATCAGATAAGCGACAATCATAAACCATTCAAACCGTCCTATAAAGCGCCCTTTACTATTAACCTCATACCCATTTTCAAATACGGATGTATCAATGACTTCTATGCCACTTTGTTTACCGGAATCTATCACGCCTGAGCAGTTTTTAGCAGAGTACTGGCAAAAAAAGCCGCTACTCATCAAACAAGGCTTACCGCAACTAATTGACATGTTTGAACCCGAGGACATGCTGGGCCTTGCGCTTGAAGAAGATGCTTCCGCAAGACTGCTGACCCAAGCAGCCAGTAAAAAAGAAGGTCAGGCGCAGTGGCAACTGAAAAAAAGCCCATTGACGGAAGCGGATTTTGCCAACCTGCCAGAACAGTGGACCGTACTGGTACAGAATCTTGAGCAATGGTCGCCAGAGCTTGGTCAATTATGGCAAGCGTTTGGCTTCATCCCGCAGTGGCAACGTGATGATATTATGGTCTCATACGCCCCTAAGGGTGGCTCGGTTGGCAAACACTACGACGATTATGATGTGTTTTTAGCGCAAGGATATGGCCATCGCCGTTGGCAGTTGGGCAAATTTTGTGATAAAGACACAGAGTTTGTCGCTGACGAGCCAATTCGCCTCTTTGATGATATGGGCGAGATTGTCTTTGATGAAATATTAGAAGCGGGTGATGTACTCTACGTACCGCCGAAACTGTCTCACTTTGGGGTGGCACAAGATGATTGTTTGACCTTCTCTTTTGGCTGTCGTCGGCCAAACTTGATGCAAATCATCGACAGTATGGCTGATATCGCAACCAACGACAGTGACTTGTTTATCCCAATGTTGCTCCCCCAAATGCTGCAAGCGTCAGGTGAGCTGCAAACGCATAGTATCGATGCGATCAAAGCTCAATTATTACAAATGCTGCAATCGGAGCGCGGTGATCATATCATTCGTCAAGCCGTCTCTGAAGTGGTTAGCAAGCGTCAATACGATGCCCTGATGCCAGAAGACACCTTAGATACTGACGAATTGCTGCAGGCTTTAACAGAGGGTGCAGCCCTACAAGCGGACTATAGTAATCGTCTGCTCTATAATCAAACCCATGATGGTGTCACGCTATATGCAAATGGTCAGCGTATTGATGGTCTTGATGAGGCGGCAATGGCTGTACTTATACGTTTGGCAAATGGTGAGCGTTTATACGGTCAAGATGTGCAGGACGTAGATCCAGATGAGTTAAGCGAATGGTTAGAAAATGGCTGGATTTGGATAGAGTTTGCTGAATAACGTTTAACCTAACAAGTCTGGTTGAGTGTGATAACACTGCATACTGTATATAAACACATAAAAAATCGATGCCTGAATACTGTTCAGACATCGGTTTTTTATTTTCTAGCTTTCAACACGATGGTAATGACGCTTAGCGTTTATAAAGGCTAAGCGCAACTTTAATGAAAACCTCTACTCTGTACCAAGCTCAAGTAAGCTTGCATTGCCACCGATAGCAGTGGTATTGATTGTCTTGACGCGCTCAGTGACAAAGCGATGCAGATAGTCTGGTGTGAGCATCTCTGACAAGCCTTCCATATCAGTGACCGCAATCACTTGCGTCAGGATACCATCGGTATTGGCCAGCTCTTGACTGATGGCTTGCACTTCATCTCGATTGCCTGAAACAGCAACTTGCGCCAGACGGTCGATATACAAAAGCGTGATCGTTTGCGAATCGTTAGCAACGCTCAACACATCATCGCTGATACCTGTGCCGTAAAGTATGTTGGCCGCTTCAACACACATCTCATCTTGGCTTGGGCAATGCAAAATAACTTCATTGCCCGTTAATAACGCGGCGATGAGCTGGCCTAACACTGCCATTGCTCTCGCTGACTCACCGCCGATGACCATCGTTTTACCACGGGCGGTCACATACAGATCGTTAGATTCACCAGTCGCGCCCGTCATGCGATGCACTTCATCCAAACTCGGCGCCGCACTTAACAAGTGATTGAACAGGCGCTTTGCCTTATTGGCATCCCCTGTAAGCAATGCCAGCTTTGGTACGGCCGCTTGCAGGTAAACGGCGCGATTCACTGCGCCAAGCAATCGCCAAGACTCACAAACCTGGGCATGATTTTTTTTGAATTCAGTCGCCATGTTGCTACTCCTTACGCGATTTCTGTTTGAATGGGTGTGGTATTATTTTGAGACGCTGTTTGCTCAGTGGTTGACTGGTCTGTGCTTAACTGCATCAAACGCGCGACATAGTGTGGACCACCGGCTTTGGGTCCAGTACCAGACAACCCACAACCACCAAAGGGCTGAACGTTTACGACCGCGCCAATCTGGTTACGGTTGATGTAGGTATTACCCACAAAAGCACGACGCTCGATGTGCTCAGCCGTATTTTCGATGCGGCTGTGGATACCCAAAGTCAAACCAAACCCTGTTCCGTTGATGGCATCAATCAGTTTGTTTAAGTCACGCGCTTGATAACGCAGTACATGCAGGATGGGGCCAAAGTGTTCGCCCGCAATCACATCGATACTTTTTACTTCAATCGCGGTTGGTAAAACAAAGGTTGACTGCTCCTGACTCACGACCGAGCTGGCACTCATCGGTGTTTGTGCCAAAATAGTAGCCGTTGGCTCCGCGCTCATACGTTCGATATGGGCTTCAAGACCTTGTTTGGCATCGTTATCAATCACTGGGCCCACATCTGTAGCAGCATATAGTGGATTACCGACCACCAGCTCAGCCATGTTCCCTTGCAGCAGCTCGATCAAATCATCGGCCATTTCCTCTTGCACGCACAATATACGACAAGCTGAACAACGCTGACCTGCTGAACCAAAGGCAGATAACACAGCATCTTTCACGACTTGTTCAGGCAACGCTGTCGAATCGACAATCATGGCGTTTTGACCGCCAGTCTCAGCGATAAACACAGGCAAATCACCGCTGGTTTGCGCATGATCATTTAGGCTTTGATTGATACGTTGAGCGGTTTGGGTTGAGCCAGTAAAAATAACTCCGGCAATGTTATCAGCCGCTGTGAGTGCACCACCAACCTCGCCTGCCCCAATCACTAACTGCAAGGCTTCTGTTGGGACGCCCGCTTGATACATTAACTGTGCCCCAAAATGGGCAATCAAACTGGTTTGTTCGGCCGGTTTCGCCACCACCGTATTACCCGCTGCTAACGCTGCCATGATTTGGCCAGTATAAATAGCCAATGGGAAGTTCCAGGGGCTGATACACACAAAGGTGCCACGTGGTTTATAAGCTTGACGAGACGGCTTACCTGCCAAATCTGTAAACTCATATACCACCTCGTCTAAACGCTCGGCTTCATCAGCATAAAAACGGCAGAAATCAACCGCCTCTTTAATCTCATCAATGCTGTCTTGCATGGTCTTACCAGCTTCCACTTGGCACAGCGCCATCAATTCAGCGTAGTTTTCTTCGAAAAGATCGGCAGTTTTGCGTAGTATTTCAGCGCGTTTACTGGCGGGTACTGTTTGCCACGTACTTTGCCCTGCTACGGCCGCATCGATAGCCTGACGGGCGATTGCTGCATTGGCATAGGTTACCTCACCAGCCCTGACTTCATTGTTCCAAGGCGCACGGACGGTCTGACGGTCAAGCTTTTGGGCGACGCCATCAGCCCCATACTCATCAATGGCTTTACCATTGATAATAGAAGTGGCCGACCAGGTTTTATGCAAATGACTGTCGATAGCAGATTTAAATAGTAGCCACTGCGACTCTACAAATATATTGGGACCAAAGCTCGCACGTCGTGTACCGTAGATCTCTAGTGGTAATGGAATATCTGGGTTGTGCAACGTCGCATTGGTCAGCAGCTTGTCATAGGGATGTACCGTCAGTTTATCAATCGGGTAAGACTTATCTAGCAACTGATGCACAAACGAGCTGTTGGCACCGTTTTCGAGCAAGCGGCGTACCAAGTACGGCAGTAAGTCTTTGTGTGCCCCAACGGGCGCGTAAATACGCACAGGGATTTGATAAGCTTGTAAAATATGATCATAAAGTGCATCCCCCATACCGTGCAGACGCTGGAACTCAAAGTCCCTATGTTGACTCATGGTCATAATGGACGCCAGTGTATGCGCGTTATGAGTGGCAAACTGCGGCCAAATTAGCCCGCGTAGATGGTCTGACAATAAGAAACGCGCACAAGCAAGATAAGCCGTATCCGTTCCTTCTTTGCGCGTCCACACAGGATAACCTGACAAGCCTTTTTGTTGAGCAAGTTTAATCTCAGTGTCCCAATACGCGCCTTTCACCAGACGTACTGGAATACGGTCACCCACTTCTGTTGCCAGACGCGCAAGCCAGGCCAAAACAGCAATAGCACGCTTAGAATAACCTTGGACCACGATTCCTAAACCGTCCCATCCAGCCGTCAAGTTGTCACGGTACAAAGACTCAAATAGCTTTAAAGAAATCTCAAGACGGTCGGCTTCTTCCGCATCGATACTGATATCAACGTTCACTTCACGTGCCGCTTCAATAAGCAATAAGCAGCGTTGACGTAGCAGTCCCATCACTTGCGCTTCTTGCGTGGCTTCATAGCGTGGATGCAATGCCGATAACTTAATAGATACCGAAGGCTTTGGCATACCTTCTTTGACTTTAATACTGGCAGTGGCTCTAATCGCATGCAGATAGTCATTGAAGTATTTTTCCGCATCCTTATGGGTAATCGCCGCTTCACCTAACATGTCAAACGAGTAGGTATACCCTCTATTGCGATACGGTTGACTGTTTTTATTCGCCTCTTCGATGCTCTCACCCAAGACAAACTGATGACCCATAATACGCATGGCTTTTTGCATCGCACTACGAATAACAGGTTCGCCCATTTTTTTGGTCATGCGATCCAAAAATCCGGATGCGGTGGTGTTACTGTCAATACTCACGACACGGCCCGTCATCATCATACCCCACGATGAGGCGTTGACCATAAAACCATTGTCATTTTTTATATGTTTTTTCCAGTCAGCCACACTCATCTTGTCATGAATAAGCGCGTCAGCCGTATAGTTATCTGGTACTCGAATCAGCGCTTCTGCCAAGCTCATAAGCAAGATACCTTCTTGGGTATCAAGGCTGTACTCGAGCAACAACGAATCAACCATCTTGACAGCTTTGCCATCATTACGGACATGCTCAACCAACTGGCGCGTTTGCTCAGCAGCAGCATTGCGTTCATCCGTACTAGGTTTGGCAAGTGGCAATAATTGAGACAACCAGCGATCTTCATCGGCGCTATACAATGGCGAAATACGCGCATGCAGCTCTTCTGATGACTGGGCAATATACTCTGGCGACAGCAAATCGACAGGATCAAATAAAATCGGCTCTTCTGGGGTAAACTGGTCTATTGGGTTCATAACAACTCCATAACTATCGTTTAAAAACCATAATAAATGGTGCTTTAGGAATTCTGATCGTCCTGTCTCACTGCTTATGACTACCATTAACCTAATAGTGGTCATTAACTGATACTCACAGCAATAATCAAAAGACCAAACAGCACCATCACAAAACGGGAAAATCCAGCATAGGCTGGAAATGGTTAAGTAGGTCGTTCGAGTGTTAAACGGGCTACGTTAACAATACAAAGGCAACAACAAACAGTTAAGCGGCATTAGTGCCTTCTTCTTGTTAGTAGTGAAAGGAGTGTGATGGTCAGACTCATTAGTGGCTTATCAAAATAACGATAAGGAAACATCGCGTTGATTATCACTAAATCTGCCATCTTATATGACGCTAATTCACTGTAAGAAAAACCTCTACGGCGTTGATTGAGGTGATGCGCTTAACTTGGGCATGGTAGCATGAAAAAAATTTTCAAACTAACACTATTTATTATTTTCACAAATTAATATATTGCCAAAAAACCAACCAGTTATCAGTAGTTTACAGACTATGACGCGTTGGTTACATTTTGCTATTTACTGTTTAGTATTGGGGTTTAATTGTAGTCCATATTATTAGGCTGTTGCCTAAGACGATGTCGCTGTCAAAGAAAAACCCTCTTGATCTTTTATGATCAAGAGGGCGAGATTACGAGAGCCGTCCCTACGGTAAAAATGTGTCTTATAAAAAGACAATCTTAAGTAATAAAATGATGGTTAATAACCATACCGCCACACTAATCTCAGAGAACTTGCCCACAATTGCTTTAATCGCCGTAAAAGTGATGAAGCCGAGTGCAATACCGTCCGCGATAGAGTATGTCAGCGGCGTAAAGAGCAATACCACCACCACAGGCGCCGCTTCTGTGAGGTCACCCCAGTTGATGTCTTTTAGTGTGCCCATCATAAGGACAGCCACATAAAAAATGGCACCAGCAGTCGCGTAAGCAGGGATCATTCCCGCTAATGGAGAAAAGAAAACACTTAATAAAAATAACACCCCAACCGTGACTGCCATCAAGCCTGTACGGCCACCTGTCGCAATCCCAGCGATACTTTCCATATAGCTAGTCGTCGATGAGGTACCTAGTAATGAGCCTGCCACAGTCGCTGTTGAATCGGCTAATAGTGCCTTGCCCATATTATGGATATTACCATCTTTGTCAGTCAGGTTGGCCTGTCTCGTCGTCGCAATCAAGGTACCTGCGGTATCAAACAAATCCACAAACAAAAAGGCAAAGATCACACTGATCATACCGACATCGAACGCCCCAGCAATATCAAGCTGTAGCAACGTTGGCGCAATTGAAGGCGGCGCAGAGACAATCCCAGAAAACTGTGTGTAGCCTGTTAGTAAACTAATCAAAGCAACCAGTAAAATACCGATCGTGACCGCACCTGGGACTTGCTTGTAAGACAAACCGATAATAACAATAAAACCCAACGAGGCCATTATAGGACCAAATGACGTCATATCACCAAGGCCAACTAAAGTCGCATCGTGACTTACGATAATGCCGGCGCTTTGTAAGGCAATAAAGGCTAAGAACGCACCGATACCAGCGACTACCCCATTTTTAAGAGACATTGGAATGGCATTAATGATCGCTTCACGAACTTTAAACAAGCTGAGCAGTACAAAGATACAACCAGACAAAAACACGGCACCTAACGCTGTTTGCCACGCATAGCCCATACCCAGAACCACGCCATACGTAAAGAAGGCGTTGAGACCCATACCAGGGGCTAACGCCACCGGTAGGCGAGCATAAATACCCATGATAAAACAACCTACCGCGGCCGCCAAACAGGTGGCCACGAATACAGCGCCTTTGTCCATACCCGCATCTGCTAATACGTTAGGGTTGACAAAGATAATGTAAGCCATTGTCAAGAACGTGGTTGTACCAGCGATGATTTCTGTTTTGATCGTGGTATTGTCACCATTAATCCCAAAATAGCGTTCAATTGCATTCATAAGTGTCGCCCCGACTGGCCAGTAAAAAGTTGCCACTACCTAAAATTCAACATGATTTTAGCAAAAAATAATGATGCCACAATTAAGAAGAACGTAGTAACAAAGCGTAACATATTAGACGAGTTATCTTACAAACTCAATCTCTGATAGTGTCTAATTCGTATAAAACTATCATTTGCGTTGACTGAAAGATACTGAGCAAACACCTACCTTTGTATTTGGCACAAACGTAGTACTTCGCTTCTATGGTGACTAGAAAATACTGACAAGTACCAAAAGTTGGATACGTCGCATTTTCGATCGGTTTAACACTTTAATAAATGACCTTTTCTGTATTTAGCAGTACACTAGGCGGTTGATATCAGTATGCAGAATGATCGCGCGACTCTATTTTTAGTTAGCGACGTTACGATTTAATCTGCGTATCGCACCATGCCAGTTATTATTCATTATCCATGAGCCCATACATGCCTGAATCCTTAAATATTATCGACCTTATTACTCAAGCCAGCCTTTTGGTACAGATTGTGATGGCGTTATTGCTGTTAGCGTCTCTACTTAGCTGGGTGATTATATTTCGTATGAGTGCGCGGCTTGGTACAGCCAAAAACTTCGATCAACAGTTCGAGACTTGGTTTTGGTCAGGGGAAGATTTGGCCAAACTCTATCAAGGGGTGCAAGGCTCACCTGAGCGTCAAGGGCTTGAGCAAATTTTTTATGTCGGGTTTTCGGAGTATTTAAGAATGCATAAAAAACGCCAACCCAAAGATGACATCATCGATGGTGTTGAGCGTAAATTACGAGTCGGCTTAGGACGACAGCAGCAATTGTTAGAGTCAGGGTTAACGACCCTAGCGAGTATCGGCTCGGTTGCCCCTTATATTGGGTTATTTGGTACCGTCTGGGGCATCATGAATGCCTTTTTGGGGTTGTCGCAAACTGAGCAAGCGACGCTAGCTTCTGTCGCCCCCGGTATCGCTGAAGCCTTAATCGCCACTGCCATGGGTTTATTTGCCGCTATTCCAGCCGTACTGGCCTATAACCACTTCACGGCTAAATCTAGTCGCCTCTATGACTCACGGGCATTATTTTGTGATGAAATGACCGGCATGCTCCAGCGTGAGACCAGTGCAGAACACATCGCTCATAAAGAGACCCAATCTACTGCCAGCCAGGTGAGAGGGTTATGAAGCAAAGTCCCTATCGCCGTGAAAAAAAAGCGCTGAATGCGGAGATGAACGTCGTGCCTTATATCGATGTGATGTTGGTGCTGCTCGTGATATTTATGGTCACCGCCCCGATGCTGATTACGGGTGTCGATGTGGATTTGCCAAAAGAGCAGACCAATACCATGAGCCAAAGCCAGCTTCCAGTCATTGTTTCTTTGACCGATAGCGGTGAGATTTTTATCAGTTATGAAAATAACATCGACTTGCCCATTAGTGAGCCCGAGCTGATTGATACCCTATCCAATCTGCAAAACCAAAGTAGCAATGCTGGTGCTCAGCCTTTACAAGTCATGATTAACGCTGACCAAAACAATCAGTATGGCGCCATCATGACACTCATGGCAACCTTACAACAAGCCGGTATTGAAAAGGTCGGTTTGTTAACCGGTGCACCCTTACCCACACCCACATTGTAATAAACCCTATGCTTAGCAGCGCTTGTTATAATAAAGTAGACAATTTGATGACCCTCGTTTTTGAGTATCCCTATCATGCGTAACGCTCCTACCGTTTATGTGCCAACCCAACCTGAAGGTAACGGGCTAACATTGCCGACGTTGCTCAGTGTGTTGGCTCATGCTCTGGTGATTGGCATACTCATTTATACCTATCAACATACCGACGTAGAAACCACTGGTAGCATCGAAACCGTCATGGTGTCACCTGAACAGCTGGCTGAAATGCAAGGACAAATATTGGCCAATCGTGCAGCAGCGGCCAGTGCGATACAGACCAAAAGTGATGCAACCAGTACCCCACAGACAGAAACCTTTGATGGTGGCGCTAGCACTCAAGCCCCAAGCCAGCCAAATTCTCAGCGCGAGCCTGTCTTTACGCGCACTGAAGATCCTACCAACCGCACCATGCTAATGAGCGAAGAGCAGCATCAGCGCGTGCTTGAGCAAAACCAAGAATATGAGCGCCGTATGGCTGAGTGGGCCGCACAACTAGATGAGTCAGTGACAGAAGAGCATGAGCAAGTCGAACAAGACAAAAAAGAGCAGCGCATAGAAGAACAAAAAAAACTGGGAGATTTTCGTAGTAAACAAAATACTCAGCCTAGGATTACGCGCCCTACTGAAAATGATCGCAATATAGAAATCAATACTGGCAGCGCCGGTAAAACCTTTAGTCTATCAGATGGACAGTCCACCATTTCTGGTGATATAGCAACGTCTAGCCCTACCAAAGGCAGCAGCCAATCTGCCTCAAGTGGTAATCGCGGTGCAAGTAACAGCGAAATCATCCGCTTAATCAAACGCAACTATCATCCGCCTACCGCAGCGAGAGGCTCAACTCAGAGTGCCACGCTCACCATCACCGTCAACGCTAGCGGAAATATAGTCAATGTGTCGGCGTCAGGGCCTGACAGTGCCGTCAATGATGCAGCCAAACAAGCCGTATTAAACACGGGCAAACTACCAATCGACACTGATGACCCGAAATACCCCACCTTTACCATACAGTTTAAGGGCAGCAATTAATCAGTTGCTCACATCTTATATTATTGATAACGTTACATTAAGTGGCTTGTACCGCAAAATATCCTGTCTTATCTTAATGATTCGCTAATCACCTATAAAAATGATAATCACCCTATTTTAGGAGCTCAACCGACTCATGCATACCTATAAGAAACTATTCGCCTCTTTGCTTGCTTCTACCTCGACTCTGCTCATTTCGCCTAGTTTGCTTGCCGCGCCTGTTGTCTTAGAGTTGGATTACGAGATTCCTGTCCAAAAAAATCAAGTCGCTTTTGTGCCATTTGCGGGTGATTCTGTGCTATCGCCGATTGTCTTAAACGATTTGAGTAAAACAGAGCTAAAAATCACCAGTCAGAACTTACCACAGCAGCCGCATAACAGTAGCGAGCTGGCAGGTACGTTGCCGGTATGGCAAAGTATGGGAATTCCTTATTTAGTCGTCGGTAATACTCGCAGCAATCGCGGCAAAATAGTGACCAATTACGAAGTGATTGATGTAAAATCTGGGCGGGTTATTGAGGGCAAGCAAAGCCTAACCGCTGATAACAATAAAGACAGCATGCGTTATGCAGGCCATGTCATCGCTGATAAAGTGTATGAGCTGATTACGGGCGTTCCAGGTGATTTTTCAGGGCGTATTGCTTATATTGAAGAAGTTGGCACTGGAAAAGGGAAAGTATCACGTTTAAAGGTCATGGATGCAGATGGTGAAAACGCCAAAACCATTACTGAAGTAACAGGCTCTATATTCTCACCAACATGGTCGCCAGATGGTAACCGTATCGCTTATTCGGTACAACGTGATCAATCTTATCCAGTCATTTATGTCCAAAATGTGAGTGGCGGTGGAGCCAGAGCGTTAACGCCTTTTGCTGGCAGTAATTTGAGTCCCGCGTTTTCCCCTGATGGCAGCACCATACTGTTCTCAAGCAGCTTTGAAGGCAGCGCCGATATTTATGAGATGAGCGTCAGTGGCGGACAGCCAAGAAGAATCACCAACTGGCCGAGTAGTGAAGTACAGCCAAGTTACGCACCTGACGGCAAATCTTTTGTATTTGTTAGTGATCGCGCAGGATTCAATAAGCCGCAGATTTACCGTTACGAATTTGGTTCAGGTCGTACGTCTAAAGTCTCAAGTAGTGGCTATGCGACCAGTCCACAGTTTAGTAGCGACGGCTCTAAAATTGCCTTTCTAAATGGACGCTCAGCCGCCATCATGAATAGCAACGGCGCCATCACTGCCAATTTGGGCAATACTGGTATCGATGAGGCACCAAGCTTTTCTCCCAATGGTAAGCGCGTGGTATATGCCTCCACCCAAGGCGGCAAAGGTGTGCTAACGATTAAATCACTTAACGGCGGTGAATCATTCGGCAAATCTGGTCAAGGTGTCATCCGCTCACCCGTGTGGTCATCTAGCCCTCAGTAATCTTTTATTTGCCAAAAGCATTCTATTGGGTTGAGTCTCAAAAGGCTGCCACAGGATAGTATTAAAAGTAGTCTACCAACCTAATGATAAAAAGCAGCCCCAATCATAATTATTGTGATTGGGGCTGCTTTTTTATGACGTATCGCTGGACAGCACGTTAATAAGGTGATGGTTAGCACAAAGCTATGGCGCTATCGCAACTGCCTCATGCGAAATCACGCTCCTTCTCCCCTTCCCTAGGTAACAAATGAGTAAACGCGCAGGATCGAAAAAAAACATTGCAATGGTTTGTATTTTGCATATATCCTAAATAGACCTGACTAATTGGTCAGGTTATTACAGTAATAGCCAACAAATATCACACAGGTTTGTGGGCTGTTTCAAACACGGATGTGTGCCCCTATTGTTTAAATCGAACAAACGAGTCAAGAACTGGGTTTAACTTTTACCTACTGATTTATGACATTGGCTGATCTCTACAGTTAAGCGGGTGCTAAGCAGTTACTTTAGGAGGAAACCACCATGAGTGAAAACGATCCAGCAAACACCGATTTACTGTATAGACTGCATGACCGTCCTACCCCCCTTAAAGCCTCTTTAGGTGCGATACAGCACGTACTCGCCGCTTTCGTCGGTATCATTACCCCCTCGCTCATCATAGGAGGCACCTTAGGCTTAGGAGAACATATCCCCTATCTTCTTAGCATGTCGTTAATCGTGTCTGGGGTGGCAACCTTCATCCAAACTCGTAAAGTGGGCCCTGTCGGTTCTGGCTTGATGGCGCTCCAAGGAACTAGCTTTGGCTTCTTAGCTGCGGTGCTTACCGCAGGATTTGTGGTAAAAAACCGAGGCGGTGGTCCTGAGGAGATTTTGTCAGTGATCTTTGGGGTCTCATTTCTCGGTGCATTTGTTGAGATTTTTCTGAGTCAGTTTATTACCAAACTCAAATCCTTTATGAGTCCTATTGTGACTGGTTGCGTTATCGTTACGATTGGTCTGTCCTTGACTAAAGTAGGTCTAACAGATTTGGCGGGTGGGTTTGGGGCTGAGGATTTCGGCAGTATACCGAACCTGCTCTTGGGTGGTGGCGTGTTGGCAAGTGTGGTACTTATTAGCATTATCAATAATAAAGTCATTCGTTCTAGCGCTATTTTTATCGGTTTGATGCTCGGTCTGCTCGCAGCTATGTTTATGGGGCGTATCGACTTTTCCTTGGTCGCTGAAGCGGCTTTTTTTACGGTTCCTATCCCATTTAAGTACGGCTTTGGTTTTGACTGGCAGGCTTTTATTCCGGTTGCCTTTATGTACATCATTACCAGTATTGAAACCTCGGGCGATCTGACTGCAACTTCGATGATTTCAGGTGAACCGATTAAAGGTCCTCTATACGAGAAACGTATTAAAGGTGGTGTATTGGGAGATGGTATCAACTCTCTGATTGCGGCAGTGTTTAATACGTTCCCTGTGACCACTTTTAGCCAAAATAACGGTGTAATCCAGATGACTGGGATTGCCAGTCGCTACGTCGGTTTTTATGTCGCTGGTATTTTATGCTTGATGGGACTCTTCCCAATCCTTGGGGCCATTTTCACTCAACTGCCCAAACCTGTCGTTGGCGGCGTGACGCTACTGATGTTTGCCACGGTCGCAACTGCGGGTATTCGTATCCTATCTACCGTGAACTTCACCCACCGCAATGTCTTAATTATTGCCACCTCGTTGGGGCTAGCGACAGGCATTGCGTTCGTGCCTGACGTGCTCTCACAAACGCCGCAGTTTTTTCAAAACATTTTTGGTTCAGCGGTTACCATGTCAGGGATTGTGGCGATCACACTTGATATGATTCTGCCAAAAAACTACGGTGTCGAGTTTGATACTGCCGCGCAACATGCTGATGACGGCTTAAAACCGATTCGCGAAGTGGCGTAAGACAGATATCTATTAGTAAAAAAGGTGCGATAGAATCAGTCTACGCACCTCTTCCGCTAATCAACGTGGCTTAATCACACTCACTCAAGGCCACAGCCTCGCAGGATAAACGGCACCAAAAACTCTGCCGCCCGTGCTTCATCCTCTGCATCATAAGTCGCCTTATCCATCAAGCCGACAATTTCGATCTCAAACTCTGCATAACGCTGAGTCGTGGCCCAGATCAAAATCAATAGCTGGAGTGGGTCGTCAATCGCAATCTTACCTTGCTTGTGCCACTCTCTCATCACTTGCGTTTTATCGTGCACCCACGCTTTCATGGTTGTCGACATAAAATCATGTAAGTGCGGTGCACCGCCAATGACCTCAAGGGCAAACAGTTTATGACGATTAGGATTCACAAATGCTTGATGTAATTTGGTCCGCACAAATTTTTCGATGACTGTTTTGGGGTCACTGTCTACCGTCATGGTGACCAAGCCTTCATTCCACTCTTGGATGATAGAGCGCAATACGGCTTTATACAGATTTTTTTTATTTTTAAAGTAGTAATGCACATTGGCTTTGGGTAATCCTGCCCGATCAGCAATCCCTTGCATGGTGGCACCGCGAAAACTTTGGAGGACAAACTCCTCTTCGGCGGCCGCTAAGATAAGCGCTTGATTGTGCGCGCGCGTGGCTTGTTGACTACGATGCGAGGGCGCATCAGTAGATAGCATGTTGACCTTTTGGTTGTGTTGCGTCATAGCGGTAGTGTCTCATTCCAAGTGGCAGGTTCGAAAAAGTAGTCGCTATACTCCCTTGTATATTCTGATATCAGAGCATAAAGTTTGGGAATATAACGGGCTAAATAAAAATATTTATTATAAAACAGTTGACCAATTAGTCAGGTTTTAGCAAAATGGGGGCTGTAGATCACTCACATTATGACTAAGATGACTCGATCATGTCATTTATGCGGCCAAAGTATCAGTGTTTTCTCTATAAATCTGTTTCATATTGTCAGTCCATCATGAGGTAAACATCAGCAAACGGAATACAGTCTATACCCTCACATGATTGACAAGACACATAATATCGTCATTTGACTTTGAGTTGGTCCTGAGACCAAAAATATCAATCCCTTAAACGTCTGTCTATACCCTTAAGTTTATGCAAATAACCAGAATGTTTAAACCACTATTAAGCAATCACTGTCCGCTACGTGTAGTGGGCTGTCCTAACATAATAAAAGGAAGTCATCGTGAGCTTAACTTTAGCGCAATTTAACACTCTGTCTCAAGAAGAAGCCATCGCACGACTCTTAACCTGCTGTACCAGTAGTAACTGGGCACATCAGCTTGCCTGTGCACGACCCTTTATAGACCAAAATGCGCTATTAATGAAGAGCGACGATATCTGGCATAAGCTACAAACCAATGAGGATGACTTACTAGAAGCCTTTGACGGCCATCCACAAATCGGTAATGTCGCCTCTTTAAAAGAGAAGTATCGCAACACGCAAAATAGCGCAGCACATGAGCAATCAGGCGCTAACAATGCCGAGGATGACGTACTCGAAGCACTCGCACAAGGCAATCAAGACTATCTGGATAAATTTGGTTTTATTTTTATTGTCTTTGCGACGGGTAAAAGCGCCCAGCAAATGCTCGATCTGCTACTAGCGCGTCTGCCTAACGATCGCACCACTGAGCTTACCAATGCCGCCGCTGAACAAAATAAAATCACACGTTTGCGTTTAAACAAGCTCTTTGGCACCGCTTAGATGGCTAAGCGAATTTCGCTAAAGCGTGTCATCGTGTCTTTTACAGTGGCCCATTTATAAAATACGCTCGCAATATCACCCTATTTACGTTTCTACTGAATACAAAGGAAGCTTTATGTCTGCCACCCTATCATCGCATATTTTAGACACTCATCTTGGTAAGCCTGCCGCTGGCATCGCTGTTACCTTACACCGCGTACATGACAGCGGCGCCACCACACTTTTGGCCCATGGTACGACCAACGCCGATGGGCGCGTCACACCAGACAGTTGGCAGTTTGACACCGCCATCGATAGCACTGAGTGTCAGCTAAACATCGGACGCTATACCGTGACGTTTGATACCCTGTCTTATTTTGATACCCAGCAGCTGACAGCATTTTACCCGCAAGTTGTGATCGACTTTATGGTAAACGATGCCAGTCACTACCACGTACCACTACTACTCAGCGCGCACGGTTATAGCACCTATCGCGGTTCATAGTCTGCTTACTTATCGTCTGAGGTGTATCTTATCTATCGTTAATGTTAAACATATGCCTATATATTTTCTGGCATCACTATCACACCTCATTCCCTTGTATCAAGACATTTTATTAAGACACCATCATATTAAAGGACACTTATGGGCGCCTATCTTCTCGAATGGTTGAGTTTATTTTTCCGCTGGTTTCATGTTATCGCTGGGGTGGCATGGATTGGCGCTTCTTTTTATTTTGTGTGGCTTGATCTCAGTCTACGTAAGCCGCCGCAGTGGAAAACAGATAAAGGGATTTCTGGGGATCTTTGGGCGGTGCATGGGGGTGGTTTTTATGAGATTGCCAAGTACAAGCTCGAACCAGAAGAGATGCCAAAGACGCTACACTGGTTTAAATGGGAAGCATATACCACGTGGCTGACTGGGGCGGCGATGATGTCTATCGTTTATTATGCCAATGCCACTGCCTACCTGATCGATCCAAGCAAAATTGCCTTTACCGATGTTGGTGCCATTGCGACAAGCTTACTGTTTTTATTCGGCAGTTACTTTATTTATGAAGTCATTGTACGTAGTCATTTAGGTAAAAACGCATTAATTTTTAGCACCCTTATTTTTATCTTACTGGTCATCGCAAGCTGGGGCTCTTACCAGCTCTTCAGTGATCGCGCTTCCTTTATTCACATTGGGGCGATTTTGGGTACGGTGATGGTCGGCAATGTGTTCTTTGGTATCATGCCAGCGCAGCGCGCGCTCGTTGATTGTGTCCAGCGCGGCGAAAAGCCCGGTAAAGAAGTGGCTGAACTGGCATTACAAGCTAAAAACCGCTCACTGATGAATAACTACTTTACGCTACCGCTCATCTTTACCATGATCAGTAACCACTATCCAATGATGTATGCTCATGAGCAAGGTTGGTTGGTATTGGTCTTCGTCGGTGTCATTACCGCAACCGCCCGCCATTACTTTAATCAAAAACATTTGGGGCATAAAAAACCGCGCTACTTAGTCATTCCGGCGATACTGACGGTATTGTTGATTATCTGGATGCGCCCCGAGCCAATTGAGCCAGCCCCTGTCACGCCTGCTACGGCCTCAGTAGTGCCTACGGCCAACAATAGCACCCCACCAGCGACAAGCGCTGTTACTGACACAAACGCTGATACTGATGCGACTGTTAGTACTAGTACCACCACTACTGCAGCAGTACCAGTAAGCGCTTCGGCAGATGACGCTATGATGAATGTTGTGCATACGCGCTGTAGTACTTGTCATGCGGCTCAGCCAATCCAACAAGGCTTTGCGGCGCCTCCAGCAGGTATTATTTTACAATCGCCAAATGATCTAAAAACCCATAAAGCGAAAATAGTGACTGCCGTACAAACCGGCTATATGCCGCTTGGCAATATCACGCAGTTAACCGATGCAGAGCGCCAGCAGCTCGTGGCATATGTATCGGCACTTTGACTGGCAAACCAACACAGCGTTGTTTTTGATCAGCAGCGCTTATATAAGTAGACCATTTACAAAGATTTGAGTAGCAAAGAAAACATGTGCAAGTACGCCACTGAGTAGGCTGAGCGAGTCTCACAAAGCGAATCATATTTTTTGAGATTGATATGGTCAATATTGAATAAAATGGATACACGATACTATGCTGCGTGACTGGTACAAATTTTTCTGGCTTGCTGTGCCTACGCCGCTCGATGCTACAAAAAATTTACCCCAGCCCCGCGGTATCTTTCTTATGTTAATTTGACTATACAATGACTGCTTTAAGCGATATAGGAACCCTAATAATGACCCAAAAAATTACGAGTGATTTTGATCACAGTACGTATCCCCGCGACCTAAAAGGCTACGCTGACAACCCACCAAAAGCCAACTGGCCAGGTGGCGCAAAAATCGCGGTGCAGTTTGTATTAAACATTGAAGAAGGCGCGGAAAACAGCGTGATTCATGGCGATGGTCAGTCAGAACGCTTTTTGTCTGACATCTTAGGCACACCAGAGTTTAACAACCGGCATCAGTCTATCGAGTCTGCGTTTGAATATGGTAGCCGTGTCGGTGTTTGGCGTGTACTAGATGTTTTTAAAGAATACGGCTTGCCAATCACCACTTTCACCTGTGCAGCAGCGGCCGAAAAGACACCACATATTATCGAGCGGGTGTTAGAAGATGGCCATGAGATCGCAAGTCATGGTCTGCGCTGGATCACTTACCAGTACATGTACCGCGAGACTGAGCGTGAGCACATTCGCTGTGCCACCAAAATATTTGAGCGTATGCTGGGCGGGCAGCCACTCGGCTGGTATACAGGTCGTGATAGTCCAAACACCCGCGAGTTAGTCGCTGAACAAGGTGGTTATATCTACGACTCTGACTCGTATGGGGACGAGCTGCCTTACTGGCTTGATGTCAAAGTTCAAGATGGCAACACGATCACCCGTAAGCCGCATTTGGTGATCCCTTATAGTTTAGAGACCAATGACATGCGTTTTTCGTCCAGTCCAGGCTTTACCCATGCTGAACCGTTTTATCAGTATCTCAAAGACAGCTTTGATACCTTATATGAAGAAGGCGCGCACACGCCTAAGATGCTCACCATCGGTCTGCATTGCCGTATTATTGGTCGTGCTGGACGTATCAAAGCGCTAAAACAATTCTTGCAATACATCACCAGTAAGCCTGACGTGTGGATATGTCGCCGTGATGACATCGCCAAGCATTGGTATGACAACCACCCTGCTACGCCAGACAATATCACCGACTGGATGTAGTCCCGCATTTGTCATACTAGCCGCACACTATCAATAAATCCCATTACTAAATAACAGGAATCATTATGAGTCAAAATACCTTAGAAGTTGGCCAGCTCATCTCCGCCAATAATTTGCCTGATACCTTGCCTACATTTACCAAAAAATCAAACGTTGCGGACAGTCGTTTGGGGGCAAAATCATTATTTGCCACTGATGATTTCTTTGCAGATAAGAGCCGTATCTTAAACCCGGACGCGCCTGTGTTTATGGTAGGCAAGTTCGATGACAATGGTAAATGGATGGACGGCTGGGAGACGCGTCGCAAGCGCCATCTGGGTTATGATTACTTAGTTATTCAACTTGCCCGCCCGACCAAAATTGCAGGTCTGGACATTGACACCAGTCACTTTACGGGTAACTTCCCCTCCTCAGCCAGTATCGATGTGTTGTACGCGCCAGAACTACTACAGCAGGACGATGCTGAACTTACCAGTTTGAACAAAGAAGACTGGGATAGTAAAGACTGGCAAGCGCTTGTTGATATGACACCCCTAAAAGGTCATAACCATGATTTTATCGAGATCCATAACGACCAAACCGTGACACACCTGCGTTTGAATATTTATCCAGATGGCGGCGTTGCCCGTCTGCGCGTCTATGGCGATATCCAGCTTGATGCCAGTCTTAACCAACAAGGTGAGACGATCGATTTGGCAGGCGCTCTAAACGGTGGCCGTGCCATCGCCAGTAATGATGCGCACTTTGGTGCAGCAAGTAATTTACTGTTACCGACCAAAGCCCCTAATATGGGTGATGGCTGGGAGACTCGTCGTCGCCGTGAGCCCGGTAACGACTGGTGCATTATTGCCTTAGGTCAAGCGGGTGTGGTTGACGCCATCGAGATAGATACCGCGCATTTCAAAGGCAACTATCCTGATAAAGTCTCGATCCAAGCCGTCTACGCACCAAACACCCCAGAGCAAACCTTAGTCACCCAAAGCATGTTTTGGGAGACCTTGCTTGAGCCGCAAAAAACCAACGCCAACGATATCCACAGCTTTGGCAAAGATCAGCTCAAGCTTGACCAACCCATCACTCATATTCGGGTCAACATCTTCCCTGATGGCGGTATCAGCCGCGTGCGCGTTTATGGCAAAGTGAATACCAGTGTTGATACTAATATTGATAGCAAAGAGGCCAAATAATGACTGTCACCCTAACGGCTAAGCCTTTAACCAAAGCAGGCTTTGCCCCATACGGCTCGGTTATTGAACGGTATAGTGCTGATGAGCAAACATCAGACAACTGCTATGAGATCAATAATGGCTATGCCGTTCGCCATCATGCGCTTGCCGCAAGCAAGCTCGATGGAGGCACCGTTGGTATGAGTATCTTTCGAGCCAAAAAACGTGAGAACCCTATTGCGCTCTCAGTGATGGAGTATCATCCATTTGGGACGCAAGCATTTGTATCGATGGAAGGTCAAGATTATATCGTGGTCGTCGCTAAGGCTGGCGCGTCGCCACAGTCGCCTGATGATCTAGCGGTGTTTTATGCCAAGTCTCATCAAGGCGTACAGTACGATGCCAATGTCTGGCATCACCCCCTATTGGCCCTTGGCCGTGACAGCGATTTTTTGGTGATTGATCGTATCAATGGCGATGGCAACAATTGCCATGAAGTAGATATCACTGACTGGCAGGTGTTTATCGAATTAGAAGACGAACGCAGCTAAGCGATCGTTAAACACAGTCCAAACCGATAAAAGCCCCGTTTATATTTATCATAAACGGGGCTTTTCGTTGCGAGTATTTTTCACTAGTTTATAAAGCGTTAGATTTTTGGTAGCGACTCACGCCCGCGACCACTGTCTGCTCAATCACTCTATCATCACCCAACATCATCAGCACAAATAGCTGCTCTTCGAGCGTGTTGGTCTGTGCCATACGCCGTTCAAGTAATGCCGTTGCCCCCAGATCAATCACGACAAAATCCGCTTCTTTATTGGGCATAAAGTTACCGATCTTTTTGTCCAATAATAACGACTGGGCATTGCCCAAAGTAATTTGATACAGTCCTTGATGCGCGGACAGTGGGTTGCTTTGTAATTGTTGAACTTTATACGCCTCTGATAAGGTAGTCAGCATCGACAGGCTCGTTCCCGCCCCCACATCAGTGGCAATGCTCACACCCGTATAGCTTAATGTTTTAGGTAAATCGAACAGACCGCTGCCCAAAAACAGATTGGACGTGGGACAATGCGCTATTTGTGTGCCAGTGTCACGCAGACGCTCGTACTCAGATGTCTCAAGGTAGATACCATGGGCCAACATTGTGCGGCGACCCAGTAAACCCATATCATCGTAGACATCCAAATAGCCTTTATGATTGGGATAAAGGGTTTGCACAAAAACCACTTCATCACGGTTTTCGGCCAGATGCGTCTGTAAGTAGACACTGTCATAACTGGCATACAAATCACCCGCCATACGTAGCTGTTTGGGCGTCGACGTGATCGCAAATCGCGGGGTAATCGCTACATGCTGACGTCCGCGTTCATGCCAGTTATCAATGATATCTTGGGTGTCTCGAATACTTTGCTCGGCAGGAACACACAGCGGCGCAGGCGCGTTTTGATCCATCAGGACATTGCCTGTGATCATACGCGTATTAAGCCTATGACTTTCCGTAAAAAAGGCCTCCGCTGATAAAGGATGACTGGTAGCAAACACCATGGCGCTCGTCGTACCATTGGCCAGCAGCTGGTTTAAAAAGAACTGAGCCGTATCGTGCGCCACTTTTGGATCACCAAAATTGGCTTCGGTAACAAAGGTATAGTTATTGAGCCAGTCAAGCAACTGCTCACCGTATGCGGCAATCATGTCTATCTGCGGATAATGCACATGGGTATCGATAAAACCTGGCATGATCAGCTTATCACGGTGGTCATGTATTTTTACCGGTTCTCGGCCTTCTTGAGCTGCTGTATCAGCGTAATCCGCTAACATGGCTTGACGGCTGCCATAATCCACGATACAACCCGTCGCGTCATCCACAACCAACGCACCATCAGCGATATACTCAGGACAAATGCGCACGCCCTCGATAACAGGGAGTAACTCTGTGTCTGTAATGACTGTCGGCGTTTTGAGAGGATCAGGCGCATTGCCATCAGGTACAGTGCGTAGAGTAAGATCACTTTCAGTCAGATAGTGTAGCAGTCGAGCTTGATAAATGTGTAAGGTCATTCGTGTGTCTCACATGGCTGAATGATACTGAGCGCTTCAATTAAAGGTGATAAGATTGTACTTAGTGAGTAGCAAATTCAAGTTCAGAGGCTAGCCTGATGATACTGTTGTAAAAGCTGTGCAACGATTGAAACCGCAACAGCCATAGGCTCTTTACCCCCAACCTGCAACCCAACTGGCATGACTAACTGATCCACTATTTTTTCACTATAACCACGCTGGATCAGACGATCTCTAAAACGCTTGGCTTTGGTTGCCGAGCCAATACAGCCGATGTAAGGCATCGAAATGGATGAGCAGCTACTGTCCGTTAAATCACGGTCTAGTGAGGGGCTGTTAGCGACCACGGTATCTAGTGCTGTCCGCACCAGCTCAAAATCGACACTATGATCATGAGTCATAATCAGAATAAACCGCTGACCGCCTTGCTCGATAAATGGGCGCACAAAATCAGTAGGTTCATCATCGATATGGGGACGAATGTGCGCTGGCAAGTGGTAAAGCACTGATTGATTTTCTGCTGCTTGCGCCTGTCCATTTTTATGAATAGCGGCGGTTTGGCTAGCGGTACTGGTGCTGATTTTATTGATCAAATAACGCTCAAACATCTCTGGACGACTGTCCACCCAGTCCACCTGACAAGGCAGCTCAGCGAGGACAGTCATTAGCGCAGCAGCCACATGTCCTGCCCCAAAGACCAGAATCGACATCGGCGGCGTCACATTAAAACACTCAAACATCACCGTGACACTGCCCCCACAGCATTGTGCGAGCTTTGCTCCCAGTGGATAGTGCTTGGTGTAAACAGCATCGCGGCGCACAGCTTTAGCAGGCTCTGTAGGCCCCTTGCAGCTTATCTCAGCACCTTTGAGCTTTATCTCTTTTGATACTGTTTCGGCCATCTCGCCGTTCAAAAGTTGCCGCGCGGTGGTAACTACGTCGTGTTCCAAACCGCCGCCGCCGAGCGTGTCCACAATACTACGCTGCGTGACGATCATTTTTGCCTGCAGCGCTCGGGGGGCCGACCCATTCACTGCTACGATCGTTGCCAAAACGTGGGCAATGCCTTGCTGCTGATATTTCGCCAAACCGTCATACCAGACGACTGGTGTTGCTAACGACTCATTCACTGTGCGCAGGCCCTCTTGCCCCTGCTACATTTGGATGCTCTATCGCCTCAGGCTGATCATCCACTTGCCTGCCCTCGACCTCCGCTGGATCGATGTCTTTGGCATGACGCACGTCTTGCGGCATCGCCTTATCATTATAAAGATCGCTGTTTTCTTCCGCACCCTTGATTAGACTCAAAACCGTATCGGTGTCTACTTCAGCATCCACTTCCCAAGGGGTGCCCTGCATACGCATGACTGACTTCAGTACGGCTTCTGGTGTCGCAGGCATGGTCAGCTCTGGGTTTTTCTGATAATCACCAAGACTGGCAACGGCATTATTGATAGCGCACCAAACGCTTGCGGCCAACATAAATGGCGGCTCACCCACCGCTTTAGAGTTATAAATCGTCTGCTCGCTGTTTTTTCGGTCATACAATTTGACACTCCACTGCTTGGGCAAATCATGGGCAGTTGGAATTTTGTAGTTGGCAGGACTGTTAGATGCAAGCTTCCCTGTACTATCCCAAATCAGCTCTTCAGCGGTCAGCCAGCCCATTCCCTGAACGAAGCCACCTTCAATCTGCCCAATATCAATAGCAGGGTTGATCGACTGCCCAGCGTCATGCAGTACATCACAGCGCAAAACTTGATACTCGCCTGTCAAGGTATCAATCTCAACCTCAGCGCAGGCTGCGCCCAATGCAAAATAAAAGAAAGGACGACCCCATGCTTTAGAGCGATCATAAAATATCTTGGGCGTTTTATAGTAGCCGGTAGACGACAAGCTAATCCGGTTTTGATACGCCAGCTGGATCATTTCAGCAAAAGTGAGTGTCTCTTTGTCACCGATATAGACATGATTTTGCTCAAACCGAATGGCTTCTTGCGCCACTTCAAAGTGCTCAGCCGCAAACTCAACGATACGCGCCTTAATACTCAGACAAGCATTTTGTGCCGCTTTACCATTAATATCTGTACCTGATGAGGCCGCAGTTGGTGAGGTGTTCGGCACTTTGTCCGTACGCGTCGCTGATACTTTAACGGTATCTAAGTCCACATCAAACTCATTGGCAACGATCTGGGCAATTTTGATATATAGCCCTTGTCCCATCTCTGTCCCGCCGTGATTGAGGTGGATACTGCCATCGGTATAAATATGTACCAGCGCGCCTGCCTGATTGAGGGTCTGCACGGTAAATGAGATACCAAACTTCACTGGCGTCAGAGCGATACCAAGGCGTTTGTCGCTACCTTCAGCGGCGGCTTGTTGATTGGCTTTTATGATTTGCTGACGGCGTGTCTCATAATCACTGTCTTTGGCAAGCTTGCTCATAATGGTGGCCAGATCAAAATGCTCAATTGTCTGCCCATAGTGAGTGCTTTGACCATTTTGATATAGGTTTGCCAAGCGCACTTGCAGCGGATCTTGTCCCAACGTATAGGCAATATGATCCATCATATATTCAGCCGTCATCAACCCTTGTGGCCCACCAAATCCTCGATAAGCAGTGTTAGATACCGTATGTGTCTTACAACGATGCCCTGCCACATGAGCCGCAGGATAATAGTAGGCATTATCACAGTGGAACATCGCTCTATCGACGATGGCATCGGACAAATCCGGTGAGTAGCCACACAGTCCAGCCAATTGCATGTCGACGCCTAGTATACGACCAGACTCATCTAAGCCGACTTCATAGCGATTAGCAAACTCATGGCGCTTACCGGTCACGACCATGTCATCTTGCCGATCTAAACGCATGCTGACTGGCACATTGTGACGTTTAGCGACGATACCGCACAGACACGCCCACGCAGCAGCTTGCGTCTCCTTACCACCAAAACCGCCACCCATACGGCGCACGACTGTATTGACCGCGTGGAACGGCAAATCCGTCACTTCAGCGACGAGTTGCTGTACTTCACTCGGATGCTGTGAAGACGTATATACCTCTAGTCCACCATCATCACAAGGCACCACATAAGACACTTGTCCTTCTAGGTAAAAGTGCTCTTGCCCGCGCATATGAATATGACCTTCAATACGAACTGGCGCGTTCTCAAGTGCAGTCGCTGCATCACCGCGCTTCATAAAATGACTCGGGCGCACGTACAGCTCTTGCTCTAATGCCTTATCAATACTCAGCACCGCTGGTAGTGGCTCATACTCTACCACCGCTTTCAGAGCTGCTTTTTTGGCAGCGCGATGACTGGTTGCCACCACCACAAATAGCGTCTGACCCACGTATTCTGTGAGTTCATCCACCATCAGTGGCTCACCATCAAACACCGCACCAATGTCTGTCTGTGCCGGTAAATCTTTGAAGCTTAAGACATCCACGACGCCATCAGCGTCTCTGACAGCGCTTAAATCCATATTCAATACACGGGCATGGGCATGATTACTTTTACCCACTGCCAGATGCAGAGTGCCTTGTGGTTTTGCGATATCATCCACATAGGTCGCTGTCCCCATCACATGGCTGATCGCACTGTCATGCTTGGCTGAGGTGCCAATTTTGTTTTTTGGCGGACGCACACGGCGGATACTGTAACTGTCAAATAAGGATGAATGGTGGCTCATAGCAAATCTCTTCTATTAGTACGCTTTTATGAATGCTGCTGTTTATTTTGGCAAATATCACTACTAGATTGCTCTGGCCATCAAACGCTCTCAGCCTGTAATTCTTTTACCAATTGCTTGCCGCACTTTACCAACAGCCGCTGTACCACATGGGTGCGATACTCCCGGCTGGCTCTGACATCAGTCATTGGTGTCACATCGGCGGATAACACTTGTGCTGCCTTCTCAAAACTCGCAACTTCGGTAGCTTGACCAATAAGCGCTTGCTGACACTTTGTGGCCAACAGAGGTATTGCCGCCATGCCGCCTAAACCCAGCTTTGCGTTTTCAATAGACGTGCCATCTGCTGACACATCGATTCGTGCAGCCAGCAAACACGCCGAGATATCATCTTCATAACGTTTGCTAATTTTATGAATAAATAAGTGCTGGTTGTCCTGCATCAGGGGAAGATGGATAGCGACAACGTAACTGCCTGCTTGCAGCTTGGTCTTTTTATAATCTAAGAAAAACTCTGATAACGGTATGATCTCATCCGTATAAAGCGCGTTACTCTTATTGGCTTCACTACCTGTCTTGGCTTCACCGCCTGAGTTTTCGCGATTAAGCGCGCAATGACGCAAATGAATGGACGCATCCAACGCCAATAAAATCGGTGGCAAATCCCCAATCGGCGAGGCGTTGGCTACATTACCACCGATGGTGCCCATATTACGAATTTGCGGTGAGGCAATACGCTCAAACAGTTGAGCAAAGACCGGAAAATACTGCTCAAGCACAGGTTGCATCTGCTGGTAACTCATACCAGCGCCTATCACCAATGATTGGCGTTTGGCTTGATGATTACTCGATTTATCACTATTTGAGTCAGACAGCGTCCAAGATTTTAGAGCCTTAACCCCTGAGAGCTGAATGATGACATCATGATCGACCAAGTGCTGTGTGACACTCAATCCTAAGTCTGTACCACCTGCCCAAATAGTTGCCTGAGGATTGGCAGCTAACAGCGCATCAAGCTCATCTAAGGTTTTTGGGATATATAACTGCCTTACAGCATCAATCAGGGCAGGTTCAACAGTCATAGATGCGCCATCGTTTAACGCAGCTGCCACTGGCGCCTCTTTAGATACTGCTGACTCTTTTGTACTTGCCATGACATCTGTCGCTAGAGTGATGGTCAAGTCTTTCACCGCTGACTGCTCAGCCTCTCTTCGCTGACCGATATCGCTCATCAATAGGCCTGCTTCGATAATAGGCCGGTACCCTGTGCAGCGACACAGATTGCCAGATATCGAGGCAACCACTTTCTCATAGCTCAGTTGATTGGCTGTGGCGCTCTGGCTCACCACCTCTTGATTTTTCTGCATACGATTGTTTTCGTAGACACAAGCAAGCGACATCACAAACCCAGGCGTACAAAAACCGCACTGCGACCCATGACACTCCACCATGGCTTGCTGCGCTGGATGCAGCCACGCACGTTCTGGATGATGCTCAGGATTGTCCGCCAAATAAGACGCGGTCATAAGATGGTGACCATCCATGAGCGACACCAAAGTGATGCAAGAATTGATGGTATAAAACGGTTCGGCATCATCTTGCGGCTGACCTGCCACAGGTAGGCGCTGCACCATGACGGTACACGCCCCGCAGTCGCCACTACCGCAGCCTTCCTTGGTATCCGTTTGGCCTTCATGCAATCGTAGATACTCAAGCACCGTCGTATTAGGGTTAAGCTGGGTTAGCTCATGGCGTTTCCCATTCAAATAAAAACTAATCATAGCAAGACTCGGCTAAAATAAAATAATAAATATAAGCATAAGGCTTAAGGACGTGAACGGCTGGCATACTAAAATCAAGTGCTTGACTTGTATCACATGGCAATCATTTAGACAGCGCTTCTTAGCGATCGATACGAACCCACATACTGAGCACGCTGATGACTACAATACTCTATTATGTTAGATAAAGAAGGTTATTACACACCATGATCCATCAAACTTAAAAATATAAAGACATCCCTTTTCTCTTGAAAGCGTGGCATTAAAGGTAGCGGCAATTGTGTGTCAGTCTCGATAGAAAACTGACACCAGATGATACTTGACTATTTGGTCAGCTTTCAACATATTATCACTATTCTTATTTAGAATACAACCCATTCGCACGTCCGTAAAAACTCTGGACAGGGGCTTGTATTTTGGATGATACAGAGGGTTAGTAAAACGTAGAGAGGGTTTACGAACAGAAAAACCCCTACTATCATAAATAGATCATTTTCTTTAAAAGTAAAAGTTCCGCATACATCGCTTCTAACCGTTCCAAAAATCTTACTCAAACCTAACTAATATTAACTATTAGCCAGATTTGACGTTTTCTTTCTACTTCATTGTCACGCGCTACCTCTCATTTGAGAGTTAGACTGACCACGACTCCACAGACTTTTTTTAATTGGCGATGGAACTCACCGTCCAATAAACGAGGTTATGCCGCTGTTAAAATAACAGTCGCGTTATTTAAAATATTGATGCTGGCGTTGAGGTCGCGGTTATGAGAAACCTGACAGGCAGGACAGATCCACTCACGTATTTTTAATGTTAGCTCATCTTTACCAAGGATATGATTACAGTTTGAGCAGGTTTTTGAACTTGGATAAAAGCGCCCCACTGATTTAACCACTTTGCCTTGCTCATTGGCTTTGTAGATATGACCCCTGCCGTCAAATCCGTACAACTAAACTTGGGAGATTTTAGTTACGCAGCCTGACGATAATAATCAAACCACACCTGTCTTGGCGATTTATAGCCTAAACCCTTTTGAATTCTCGTTTGGTT